>JAEDGN010000004.1 GCA_016297495.1 Coprococcus sp. | reverse complement strand
GTACAGGGCTTTGAGGCCACCTCTATTTCCCAGATTGCGGGCGCCGTCGGAATTCGCAAGGCGTCGCTTTACAGCCATTTCGAGAGCAAACAGGCGATTTTGGATGCACTTGTGAAGAAGGTTTTAGAACAGTATGAGGCGCATTCCATTTTTGCAGGGACGGATTGGGAGAACCCTGCCGATACAGAGCGCAGGCAGGTTCTGACTCCCGATACAGCCGTGCAGATGATTCAGGGACAGATTCGTTACATTCTCCATGATCCTCATATCAGCAAGGGACGGAAGATGCTGGTGATGGAGCAGTTCCAAAACCCGGAGCTGGCGAAGCTGCAGACCAAGCAGAATTATTCTGATGTGATGCAATATTTCACCGGGCTGATGAGGTACTTGATTGGGCAGGGGGCTCTGGCAGAAGATGATCCTGAGATTATGGCAGCACAGTTTTGTCTGCCCATTTCCGTGTGGATCAATTTGTGCGACCGGGAACCGGATCGCGAAACAGAGGTCATGGAACTGGTGGACAGGCATATTCGGCAGTTTTTCAGACTTTATCAGCCGGGGGAGAGGTGATCCCATGAATAAATACGATGCTTTGTGGGCATGGATCAGTCAGTTAAAATTGTGAGGAAAAATGTATGAACAGGAAAATCAAGATAAGTTTGTATCTTTTATTGTCGGCGATGACAGCAATAGTCGGATATATTTTTTTTCATGAATTAGGACATTTGATCGTTATGGTGTACGCAGGAGCTGAGATTTGTGATTTCAGCATTTTAACAGCACATGTGAGCGCGGCAGGAGGATATTATACAACGGTATCCGACTTGTGGCTTCATGCAAATGGAATGCTTTTTCCCGTGATCTTATCTCTAATATATTGTTTGTTGTATAAGAAGGATAGTAAAAGCTCTTTATATTGTATTTTCTCTTACATAGTTGCACTTATTCCGACCGCATCAATGTTAGCGTGGGTGATAATACCTTTTGCGTATTTACAGGGTAAAGCCCCTGCCGGGGATGATGTCACGCATTTCCTTCAAAACTGGTCTCAGGCTTTCCATCCGCTGATTGTAAGTATTTTTGCAATTATAGGAATAGGAATCAGTGTGGGGTTAATGATAAAAAAACAAATTATAAAAAACTTTATTCATGCTATGAAGAACAAGTGACTTTTATTTGCAGCATGCTGCGGCTGTGTCAAAAATACTGAATCATTCAAGGAGAAAAGGAAAATGAAAGTATTAAAAAAAATACTGATTGTGCTGTTGGTGATTGCAGTTATTCTGACCGCGGTCTTTTTTGCCGGACGTTATGGGTGGAAGCTGGGCGGTTTTCGCGCCTGCCAGGGGGCGGGCATTACCTCTGTGGAAGTCAACGGGAATTCCGTGCATATCACAGGCTTCTATCCCGGTTCGTTTCCGGAGGGCTTCTGTGGTTACTATGCAAAGGAGCAAGACGGAACACTCTATGTAGGCTTCCGGTTCAGTGCTGTGTTCGGCTTTTTTGAGACAGGAAACTTTGACATTACGATTCCTGTCAAGGGTGTGATCAGCGAAGTAGTTTTGAAAACCAGCATGAACGAAACCGTTCTCTGGAATACTCAGGCCGGCTTTCTCTCACAGTCAGAGCAATATGGCGTGTATGTGAAGTTGGAGCGAAATGATGTGTATTCCGTCTCCATGACCGTTACCTCAGACAACGAAATTGTGGAGGACACAAATGATGAAGCATAAAAAGAAAACCGTTCTCAAATGGACCTGCGGTATCCTTGTCGTACTGCTGATTCTTCTTGCAGCAGGTGGCTGGTGGATGTTCGGTACCTTTATTACAGCGGCAAACAGCATTGAGAAGCTGGAGGACGGCCTGTATTCCATGGAGTATGACGGTGATTACGGCTTTGATGACTTTCTGGCCCAGGGCGGTGCTGCCAGCGACAGCGCACTGGCAGACTATCTGGTGTCCTTTTTGTCCCGTGGTTTTTACAAAGCTGAAAATGATGTGCAGACCGGTGAGTTTGGCTGCTCCACTATTTGCACACAGGATGAGCACGGCATTGTTCTTTTCGGTCGCAATTACGACTGGGAAGAGTGCCAGACTATGATCGTACTTACCAGGCCAAAAGACGGCTATGAGTCTGTGTCCACCTGCTGTCTGGATTTTCTGGGCTTCAGTGAGGACTATGCACCGGACGGCTCCATGATGGAGCGGATGCAGACCCTGGCAGCCATCTATGTTCCCCTGGACGGCATGAATGAAAAAGGACTTGTGGTGGCTGATTTGATGGCCGGAGACAACGAGGAGACTCATCAGCGGACCGACAAGCCTGATGTGACGACCACTACCGCCATTCGTCTTTTACTGGACAAGGCTGCAAATGTGGATGAGGCCATTACTCTTTTGGGTCAGTACGATATGAATTCCTCCATCGGCTCGGCACACCATCTCTCCATTGCTGATGCCGGTGGAAAGAGCGTAGTGGTGGAGTATGTGGGCGGTGAGATGCTGGTTACGGAGACGAAGGTGGTCACCAACCATTATCTCAGCGAAGGTGAAAAACAGGGTATCGGTTCCAATCAGTCCCATATCCGTTTTGATACCCTTTCAGCGTATTCCGGTCCTGCCGATGATCTGAATGTCCGGGATATGCTTGAATCTGTAGCGCAGAAAAATTATCCGCAGACAGACGGCAGCTATGAAAAGACCATGTGGAGCATCGTGTACTGTCCGGAAGGCCGGTGTGCCGATTTCTACTTTGATGAAAATTATGAACATAGCTACGGTCTGCTGCTACAGGAAAAGGGCAGCTTCTTGAAACGATAAGAAAGGAGAATGATTCAACATGAAAAGAAAAATTGCACTACTGATTACGGTGATCTTGTGCCTGTCTCTGGCAGCGTGCAGCAAAGCGAACGAGTCTGATCAGGGCCCGCAGGAAAACGATACGGAAACAAACAATACAGAAAGCTCTGAGGAGATGCAGCAGAGTATAGAGTTGGCTGGGCCTTGGCATCTGGACAGCGAAAAAAACGATCTTGCTGCAATCGCCGATTCCCTGGATTTGTTCCCAGGCTATGGAGAATGGGGGGCCAGCATGGAGATTCGGAGCGACGGACAGATGAACTGGTATATTGGAGCAGCCGGAGGGTGTGGTACTTATACCATAGATGATGATCTGCTTCATGCGGCATTGGTCAATGATATGGATCAGAAGGGTATGGTGATAGATTTTCACATCTCAGTGGAAAACGAAAAAGCGGTGCTTGAAATGGAATATCAGGACATGACCATCTACTGGGTCTATGGTGCTCAGGAAGATGCGCCGGCAATCGGTAATGATGAAAGCCGGGATGAAGCTGCTTATCCGGGGGCAGATGTCGTAGAAATCGTAAATCTCCGTGGTGATGAGACGACAATCTATAAATTGGCAGATGGCACCTATATGGATCGCATGGAGCACCATTTTACCTATAACGGCGCGGATATCTGGACAGATGAGAATGGCGCAGAGTGGAACGAAGCCGCAAAAGACTGAATAGACATTGGATACGCCACAGGACTGTGCTTTTTTAATCGACTGTAGAATGTGAATCATGGAAGGAGTGACGAAAAAGCCATGCAAATCCAGGACTTTTTCATAAATGGCGACATGAAGGGCGCCATTGCGTATATGCGTGAACACGAGGAATTTCAGGACATCCTCCCAGCTTACATCGCTATTTTTGAAAACTGCGAATACCGCACCTATGATGTGCCGGAATTTCTCAACCAAATACTGCTGTTATATCAGGTATATTATCGGGATGTTTTTTATTGTGGTTTACCCGCAGAAGAAGCCACTGACAAGCTGCTGCCCCAGTTAAAAGCCCTGCTGGATATGCCGGATGCAGAGGAAGGGCTTCTGATTGAGCAGCTTCAATCGTTGTTTGAAGCGAAGGGCTATCATGCGCTTTTCGGGAAAACCCAGGGCTATTATGGCCCCTATGTCTGGAAGGATACCGTACCTGCCGTTTACAGCGTAGAGCTGCCGGACGGAACAGCGGAATATACAGTCAACATTCTCAAGGGCTTTGTATTCCGCAGTTGGATGGATTATCTGACCTTCGGCAGGTTCGGTACGGGTGGCTGGGCTTCGACCGATGGCACGATCAACTGCATAGAGCAGGCATATGATTTTGAAAGTGAGCGGTTTCTCGTTTCTCTTCTGAAGCACGAAGCACAACATACGGTAGATATGAAACAATTTCCGGACATTAAAGCTCCAGAGCTGGAATACCGGGCAAAACTTGTGGAGCTCCATTATTCCAGCGATTTGGGATTGCTGCAAAAATTTTTATCGGAAGCGGATGAAAGCAAAACGAACGATAGTCATGCGCTCGCTTCTGCGAGGCTCAAACTCGAGTTTGCAGATACGGATCAAACGAATCTCTCCGGCATTCAGACACGGGCGCTGGAATTGCTTCATGTACATACGAAAGAAATGGAAGAAAAATATGGGAAACAAAAAACAATGTCCAATGGTTGATTGCAGCAAATTCCAGTCTGCCGGGAATACCACCACGCTTCCGGCCGAAACCGCTGACACGATGTGAAAAGCTGGAGCAGAAAGCGCTGCGCAATGTTGAAAAATGTGTCAGAAAACTAAAGTGGACCAGAGAGAGGGGTGATCTGATGAAAATTGTCATTATTCACGGCCAGAGCCATGAGGGAAGTACCTGTATGGCGGCCAGAGAACTTGCAAACAAGGTGGGGGGAGAGCTCCGCGAATTTTTCCTGCCGCGGGATTTTCACAAGCCTTGCCTTGGCTGCTATACCTGCTTTAAAACCGACCTGAGCCATTGTACGCATTACAAAGAATTGGAGCCGCTGGTCACGGCGATTTTGGATGCAGACCTGCTGATTCTGGAAAGTCCGGTGTATGTGTATCACGCCACCGGTTCGATGATGAACTTTCTGGATCATTTTGGGACTTGGTGGATGGTCCACAGGCCCCTGCCGGAAATGAGCCGGAAGCAGGCAGTCGCCATCGCAACCGCTGCCGGTGGCGGCATGAAGAGCACTGTGAAGGATATGTCCGACAGCCTGGAAATGTGGGGCATCCGCAAGGTATACAAGCTGGGCTTTGGTGTGCAGGCAACGAAGCCCGACGAAATCCCGGACGGGATCTTGCAGAAGATTAACAGGAAGACGGACCGGCTGGCCTGCCGGATCCGGAAAAATGCGGGCAAGCGTGGCTGCAACAATCGGGCAAAAAAGTGGTTTTATCTGATGCGGTTTGCCCATAAGCATTTCTCGCCCATGGAGCCGGATCACGGTTATTGGGAAAAGAACGGCTGGCACGGGAAAAAGCGGCCATGGAACAGTTAAGGTTTGCCGCTCCGGGAAAAGGGCGCGCTGCTGGATTCCGACGGAAAGCCGGTCATCACAAAATTGCTGCAAAAACGGAGGTACATCATTTGGAAAAGAGAAAGTGAAATGCTTTGATGCAGTATGCCCAGATGAATGTAGAGTGCACATTCATGGAGAAGTAATTGAATAGAAATTGATATTTTCTTTAAATAAAAGAGCTCGATAACTCCCAATTTGCCGGTATCCGCGCAATGCATTTACAAGATTATATAGTAAAGGAGATACATAAATAAAAGTTACATATGAACATAAACCAGCCATGAACTTCATCGGCTTTTCCACTTCCATCCGCCCGGAGGAGGACTATATCAAGTGTCCGGAATTCTGGGACAAAGAGTATGCACAGAAGTATGCCCGGCTCTGGAACTTCCGCATCGCCGCAGAAACCGTGGAAATGGATTATGAGGATATGACGCTCTTTTGGGTTTATGGAGAACAGAAGGACCCTGCAAATGGATTTGACAACGGGTAACAGATACATTGGAAAGCAATCAGTCACCTATAAAATAGACACATATAGATACAAAAAATGCCTATATGCAACCGGAATAATCTTGTAGAATTGTAATTAGTTGTTACCATGCTTCGTATCGGGATACGGGGGTGGTTTGCTGCTGGAGGAAAAAGGAAATTAGGGGTGAAGACAATGATGAAAAAGAGAAAAATTGTTTTGGTCGTGGTTCTGTTGCTGTTTATTGCAGGGCTTGCCGTGATCCTGTTTTGTTACAATCAGGAGAGTTTTAATGGCAGCCGTGTCAAAAATCCTGACGCCTATTTACTGGACATTGAGAAGATGAACGGAACCGATCTGCATACTTTGGAGCTGCACGAGGGCGATGTCCTTCAGATTCAATTTGAAACAGAGAAAGGCACTCTGTACATGGAGATCAAAGCACCGGACGGGACAACTATTTACCGTGGGAACGGGAAAGAAACCACTGATTTTACCGTAAACATCCCGGAGGACGGCGTTTATGCGATTGTTGTGGAAGCACGGCACGCAAAAGGAACCATTCATATTCATCTGAGGGAGGAAACATGATGAAAACGCTGCAAACCATTCAAAAGACTTTCAGGGTCTTTCAGATTCTCACAAAAATTGCTTTCATTCTCAGCATCGTGGGCGCATCTCTTTGTGCCGTGGGTGCGCTGTGCGCCGTAGCCTGGTACACCGGAGGCCAGGTGTTTGGCCTCTTTGGTGAGCCGGTAACGATTTTTGCCAGTGGCGATAGCATGAACCAGACACTGGCTGTGATGTTGTCTGACCTTGTCCTGTTGGTTACCGACGCCATTTTGCTGGCCTTTGCCGGACGGTATCTCAAAACTGAACAGGCCGATGGCACCCCTTTTACGGAAAATGGCGCGAATCTCATTCGGAGGCTGGGAATCCGCTGCATCTGGATGCCCATCGTGGCGATTGTGATTGTATCCGTCATCACGGTTTGTCTGGGTGTGGAGAGAGGCGGCGATATCAGCAACCTCCCCAGTGTGGTTACCGGTATCGTTTTGATCCTGGCTTCTCTGATCTTCCGGTACGGCGCAGAACTGCAGGAACAGAATCGATTGTTGATTTCTGACGGGAAGAGATAAATCCCGGTTTGCCTGCATCAAAATAATCATTTCAGGAAAAGGGAGGCTTTTTGGAGCGATGGGAAAAAAGATAGTGAATCCATTTGCTATGCTATGTTTTGGCTTAATTATTGGAATTATCTCAAGATTATTGGATATTTTTACAACAAATTTGGGAGAAATATTCTCCCAAATGGCAATCTGGATTTTACTGGGAACACTTATTTCTATTTACAGCAAGACAGCCAGGAAAGCGATGCTAAATGTTTTGACATTCTGTTTGGGAATGCTGTTAACATATTATTTAGTTGCCGCATTGAGTCACGGGGTATATGCAAAAGATTTTATTATTGGTTGGACTGCGTTTGCACTGTGTTCGCCCGTTATGGCTTATTTTGCATGGTTAACAAAAGAAAGGGGAATATTCCCGAAAATTGTGAGTGTGGGAATTATAGCAGTTTCGGTCCTCTCATCCATTTTATTATTTGACAGATTGCGAATATATGATTTTGTTATTGACGGAGCATTGATTTACTTTCTGTTTATCAAAAATGTTGACAGATAAACAGATAACGTTGAATTTACCGTGTGGTTCAGCTCACAAACGTTTTAACA
The DNA here is from genome assembly GCA_016297495.1 of Coprococcus sp. Lineage (GTDB taxonomy): Bacteria > Bacillota > Clostridia > Lachnospirales > Lachnospiraceae > Coprococcus_A. The sequence continues at coordinate 77,905 of JAEDGN010000004.1, read as the reverse complement.
CCAATCCCACGATCAGCAAAATCGGGAAAATGATCGCGCAGAAGATACCTTTTCTGAGATCATCGCCAAGGGCAGCTGATATCAGTCCAACATAAGTCGGTCCGCCCGAGCAGCCAAGATCGCCGCCAAGGGCAAGCAGGGCGAAAAGTGCCGTTCCGCCTGTAAGCATAGAGGCGGATGCCATGGAAAAGGTTCCCGGCCACAGAATACCTACTGAGAAACCGCAGATACCGCATCCGATCAGGCCAAGTGCCGGAACAGGTGACAATGAAATGATAAAATAAGATCCAAGACACAACAGGGAGCTCCTTAGGCGCTTTCTCTGATCACCAGTTCCACAGGGAGCATGATCTGAGCAGGCATATCATCTTTGTTCTTCAGTCCAAGCAAAATCTCTATCGCCTTCCGGGCACGTGCTGACGGGTCCTGCCTTATGGTAGTCAGCGCCGGACAGACTTTCGTACAGATCGGTGCATCATCGAATCCTGCAACAGCCATGTCTTCGGGTATGCGGTAGCCTTCAGACTGAAGGAACTGCATGAGTTCCACCGCATAGACATCTGACATTGCAAATACGGCTGTATGTCTGTTAAAGCAGTCTTTATTCTGCCTGTAAAATGCGATCCGCTCATCATGCTGCAACGGTATGAGCATGAAGTCCGGGCAGATACCATGTTCAGACAAGGCATGAACAAAGCCTTCATATCGTTTAAGATCCATAGACTCTTTATTATCTGAAATACACAGGATCTTCTTATGGTTCCTGGCAAAATGTTTTCCCATTTGATAGCCGCCGTCAAAATCGTCGATGGAAATATTGCAGATCCGGCTTCTGGATTCTTTAAACATGCCGTCGTAGACTACAAACGGGATCCGCATTCTGCTTCGAAGCTCATCATAATCCTGTTCGCAAAAACCGATGACTACCAGGCCGACCAGATTCCACATGGTGGCGAATTTGATGACTTCATTGATATCCCGGGTTGTCTTTATCATCATGAACAGTTTCTGTTTCTCGATTTCAGCAGACAGACCGTCAAGGGAAGCGGCGATAAAGGGATCCTGGAGCAAATGGTCTTCATATTTTGGATGGTTATGAATGACGACGCCGACAATGCCGGAATCATTGCGTGCCAGGAGAATCCCGGCCATATTGGGGATATATTCCCTTTCTTCCAGCAGCTTTTCAACACGCTTCACCGTTTCTTTTGATATTTTCTTTGTTTTTCCGTGGATTACATTTGATACTGTTGCAGTACTGACGCCCAGTTCTTCAGCTATATCAATAATCCTTACCCGCTTCGTTTCGCTCATTGTTATCGCCTCCACGCTTGTTCTTATAAAGAACGCATCCAGCTCCTTTTCCTGAATAGTACAATCGTAATAGCAAGGCGCGCGGCTTCTTCAGTTGACAGCAGCGCATATACCCAGATCACTGACAGCTTCAGCACAAAGGCTGTAAATAATCCCACCGGTACGCCTATCAGCCATGTTCCTATCAGATCGACAGCCAGAATAAGCTTTGTGTTGCCGCCGCTTCGAAGAATTCCGCCTCCAAGTATCATATTGGTGACCTTAACCGGAAGATAGCATGCGAAAATCAGAAGCAGAGAACTTCCCATCATCTGCGCATCCTGTTCTATCTGGTAGAAAGATACATAATAATTCCGGAAAATAATCAGTATGACAGATAGAAAAGCAGAGCCTGCAAGGCCATACCACACAAGCATTTTGGAATCTTCATATGCGGCCTCATAATCTGCTTTCCCAAGCCGCTTTCCAATAATGATGCCGGCTGCAGATGAAATGCCGCTGAGAGCTCCGATCAGGAGTCCCTGGATCGGGTAGGTCAGTGTCATGGCAGCGCAAGGGGCAGTTCCCAGATGCCCATATATGATTCCGTAAATATTTTCTCCGATGCTCCACAGGAATTCGTTAAGCAGAATAGGCATAAGAATCAGCATATATTCTTTGCCTGTCATCCGCGTCAGCCTGCAGGACAGTGTAAATCGGATATTCTTTTTCCTGAAGAGCTGCGAGAGCATCATAACTGTGAAAAGCATGCTGATACAGGAGGAAATCGATGTGGCAGCCGCAGCACCTCTGATTCCCATGGCAGGGGACCCCAGTTTCCCAAAAATCAGAAGGTAATTCAAAATTGTATTGATAAGTGCAGTTATCACGCTGATGTATAATGGCTTTCTTGCGTCATCCATACAACGGAACATGGTGGCTGAACAGTTATTGATGGCAAGGGGAAGGAAAGAAATACCAATCACAGACAGGTATCTGACTGCCTCGGCAATGGTATCTTTATCTGTACTGTAAATGCCCATGATCTGTCCGGGGAGCAGAAATGCAAGCAGCATAAATAAGACGGCGATGGAAGTCATGACAAGTAAATTGACTGAAAAGCTTCTGACGACTTCTTTATTATCCTGTGAACCGATATTCTGTGCAATCATTATGCCGCATACTGTGGCAACTGCACCCGTGACAACTGTAAATATGGATACAAACTTCCCGGCAAGTCCCACAGCTGCAATGGAGGCAGTTCCCAATTGTCCGATCATCAGCTGATCTACAATGCCAAAGGAGGACTGGAGCATACATTGCATTGCCACCGGAACGGCAATCATACATACTTCTTTAAAAAAAATTCGGTTGTTATTCATCATTCATTTCAATCCCCCATCTGATATATTTGACCATAGCTATACTATAAAAGATTATGCGCATAACCACAAGAGGTTAAATGCATAACCTTGCGATGGGGAGGAAAAAGATCAGGTATTTGTACACCGTAAGGTTTCCTTAATATATTTGCATGGAGAAGCATGGTAAAATATGTTTAGAATATGAATCAATAATTAAATAATCTAAAAAGGCGGTGTGAGATGTCATTTTTATCTAAAATCATTACAAAGAAAGCGATGGGGACATCTAAAGTAAAGGAGAATTTTGAAGCAGCATGGTCGGCTCATACCCAGGTATTTGGCGATATCATGAACCCGGCCTTTGAGGGCGATGAGGAGGCAAGACTTCGGTTGGCAGCTGCATTAAACAGTATCAGCAGAAACGATATTGCAGATGGATTGAAACGTCTGAAAAGTCTGGAGAAGAAGTGTAAAACAGATGCGGATAGGGCTGCGTGGCTTTATTTTGTTGGACTTGCATATGAGAAGGCCGGGCACAGAGAAGAGATGATACAGTATTATATGGCTGCGGATGAGTATGGACATCAGTTTTATCTGCCATACCTGAGAGCAGCGAAATGTGCGCATGAGGATGCAGTATTTGAGATTGCAGAGGAGAATTACATAAAAGCATTGGATTGTCTTGGCAGGCAGCAGACACAGGATGAGCAGTATCTGAAGGTTTTGGATTCTGTGTACACAAATTATGCGTCCTGTCTTATCATGATGCATCGCTATGAAGAGGCACAGGATATGCTAAAAAGAGCAGAGGCACTCCCCGTTGAGGCATCCGGAAAAGAATCAGTATATGCAATTCTGTATGCCGCCCTTGGTCGTCAGGATGGGGTCAGGGAGAATCTGGATAGACTTCTGGAGAAAAATAGGAAAATGGCCGAATACACGAAGCAGATGACAGATGAGATACTCGCAGGCGCCCATGCGCACTTTGCTGCTGTTCCGGCTAGGAAAGAGTTGATGCTCGGATTCTGGCAGTGGTTCAGCGAAAATGATCAGTGGCTGCAGCGGCAATTTCAGGGTGAGAAATATGATGATATGCTGAATGCGCTTTCAGAAAAGTTGACACCGATATTCCCGTTTATGGAACGGGATCTGGAATTTGGTATAACAATGGAGCAGGATCAATATGTGGTTGAACTGGGAGATTTCTTTTCAGTCAGCCTGACGGAAGGCTATAAAGAATTGCTGGAAATGCAGCCGGAGAATCTGAGAGATCATTGGAGTTTTAGAATAGTTCATTAATGTAAATTGGAGATTATTTGATTTTGTGTAGTTTGGCAGGGAAATAAAATATGACAGAAAATATTCAATTTCGATTCATTAGAAAATGGGCATTAAGAGGGGCTCTTGTGCCATATTCTATTTTTATCAATGGGCAATGGGTAGGATATTTGAAGAATGGAAGAGAATTGGAAGTGGCTGTTCCGAGGAATTCGGGATATTTGATAGAAGAACAGGCTCCTTTTGGATCGTGTGTGTGGCTGAACAGTGGGGAAAGTCATGTGGAGATAGAGGTTAAAACGGTCGGAGGATGGAAAGAATGCTGTTATCCTGTTTTTATCCGGAAAAACGAAGGGAAAGTGAAGCAATTGGACAATCCTCTGACATCAATAATGAGAACATATGAAGGTAAGAAAAAAGCTGACGAATTATCTGCTCACGAGAGAACTTTGTTGCTTTGCTATGAGTTTTGGATATTATTTTCTGATGATGGAAGCCTGGGTGAAGTGGCCGGAAGCGAATCTGTTGTGGAGATGATGCAGGCCCTGAGAATAATCGGAGCTGAGAAGATGGCAGCTTTTTGTGAGCGAAGTTTCAGGGATGTTCTGGGGAATATTACACTCCCTCTGTCCGATGAGATGAATGATGCAATGGATGAACAATTGTGTGAACTGGATGATGTTGGAAGTCGGTCGTGCAGATATCATGAACTGGATGAAGTTATTCAGGAATTCCGGACAGCCATTACACAATATGTTCTGAAATATATGAAACCTGAGAAATAAAGGATTCAGTGGGGAGACCAATTTTGAAAAATGTATTTGATCGTAACATTAAAACTTCAGAAATAGATGGTGAGGTCTTCTGTACACGGAAAACTTCAAATGAAGTCAGAAATGAAAGAATACAAGTAGAGGAAGAACTGCAAGATCTGAGAGGCAGGGCCAAAAGACCATTGTACATGTCTTTCTTCAGATTATTATGCCTCATGATGGTTGTAGACTGTATAATAGAATGTTGGAGATATGATCTGAATATTATATATTTTGTCTTTGGGAATGTAGTAGCAGGGGTAATGTATGTCAGTCCTTGTGTTTTCCTGGTTCTGGAAGCTTTGGGGCAGAAAAAAAGGAAAATAAAATACACAAAAATGATAGCGGATAAAAAATTATTTTTGCGGCTGGAGCAGTTGGATAAAAATGTTAAAGAAGAACTTCAAATTTCTTCTGAAATAATGAGAATAGACGTATTACAATGTGTTTACAGGATACATAAAAATAAGAAAATATCTGATCGATACGAATATATAGATACTCTTTTGTATGTGAAGGAAAATGCCTTGTGTTTTATTCATAACGGGAAGGAAATTTCTATTCCATTTATGGATATTCGGAGCGTTCAGAAAGTTAAAAAGAATATATCCGTGTCGAGATGGAACAAGCAGGAAGCGTACAATGATAAAAGATATAAAAAATACAGGATTACTATAGATAAACAGGGAATGTATTGTTTTAATAAATATTATTCACTTTCTATAGTAAGTTTGTGGGGAGAATACGAGATTCTCATACCGGAGTATGAAGAAGAAGCACTGAAGCTGATAAAAGAAACTGTTCATTTACAGTAGGGACGAAAAAGACAGCTGCAGCAGTGAAGTAAGCTGTTCTGTCACGGTAAAACATCGTATGCAACAGCTGCTTGCGTGACAAAAAAGGGTATAAAAGGCTAGAATGAGATGGACAAGGAGGAATTATCATGGATTTTGGTGAACAGTTTAAGAAGCTGAGAACAGAAAAGGGGATGACCCAGGAACAGGTGGCGGTGCAGCTGCATGTGTCAAGGCAGGCCATATCTAACTGGGAGAATGATAAGAATCTTCCGGATCTTGAGATGGTGGTAAGGATTGCCGAAACCTTTGATATTTCCCTTGATCAGCTTATTTTAGGAGGTAATGAGATGAATAATATGACAGAAAAACTGATCAAAGATGGCAGCGAGACAAGAAGGGCGAAGATGAATCTGACGGGGATCATCATTGGTGCATTACTGCTTTTTATGGGTGTAGCCTGTATTTTTATAAAGGCTGCTTCTGTAGAGTATATTGATGCCAATGGTTTCCTGCATGAGAATTTTTTCCTGCTGCCGATAGGCTTCCTGTTTTTGTTCAGCGGAGTCATCACGTTTCTTGTGCTTGGGATCAGGCGCCTGATTGACCTGATTGTTAAAAAAGATGATAAATTCTGATAAGTTTTCTAACTTTTTGGTTAGTTTTGAGACTGTAAATCATGAAAATAGACAGAATATTGAAAAAACAAAGCTAAAAAAATAACAATTCTTGATTTGTTTGGTTAAATGAGATATATTATGTAGTAGAGAGCTTTAAAAGTTTATCTGTTTTAAATAAGGGAAGTAAAAAGATATCAAGGAGGTTTAATCATTATGAACAGATTAAAAGACAAAGTTGCTATTGTTACGGGATCTACCAGTGGAATTGGTGTCGGTATCGCTAAGTTATACGCTGCAGAAGGCGCTAAGGTTGTTATCTGCGGCCGTAGAAAAGAAAAAGGTCAGGCTGTAGTTGATGAGATCGTTGCAGCCGGCGGCGAGGCAATGTATCATTTCATGGACATCATGGCCGTTGAGAGTATTGAGCAGCTGATTGCTGACACTGTAGAGACGTATGGCAAGCTGGATATTCTGGTGAATAATGCAGCCAATGTAGGTCTGAAGGACGGACGTGTAGATGAATTGACACTGGAAATGTGGGATGGCATCTTTGCAAGTGATGTGCGCGGTACTTTTTATGCTACAAAATGTGCTCTGCCGTATATGCAGAAGAATGAGAATGGCGGTTCCATTATCAATATCGGTTCCATGGCATCCTGCAGCGGTGACCTTGGTTCCACAGCTTATGCCTGTGCAAAAGCCGGTGTGGATATGCTGACAAAATATACAGCTTTACAGTATGGTAAATCAGGCATCCGCTGCAACTGTGTTCGTCCGGGTCTGATTGTTACACCTGAAAATGAGGCAAAGGTTCCACAGGTTCTGAAGGATATCTTCTTAAGCAATATCATGGTTGACCGTTATGGCTGTCCTGAAGATATCGGTCATATGTGTGTATTCTTTGGCTCTGATGAGAGCAGCTATGTAACTGGTCAGATTATCAATGTAGATGGTGGTATGAATTCACATGTATCTACGGTTGCACAGTTCAAACAGCTGAATTCCCGTACATGGTAGAATTTGATTTTGCATGTGTATGATGCGGGCAATCTGATTTCGCAGGTTGTTTAATATTTAAAGAATAAAAGGGTGTTGTAACTGCAGCACCCTTTTCATTTTTCGAGAAGATTATTTTCGTGGAACGATCTCTTAAATATATCAGAAAGGGAGAAAATGTAAAAAATGAAAAGAATACGCTGGATTTTGCAGAGTTTAGTATTGACTTTGCTTCTGGCAGCAGCTCTTACCGGTTGCGGACAGACAGCCGGAGAACAGGATACTTCTGCACAGATACAGATTACGGATACGGTTGCTAATGCAGCCGGGTCAGAAAATGAATTGATTCAGACAGAACTGCCGGAAACTTCTTTGACGCCTGATAATACAGGGGAATCGGAGATTGATGAAGATGGCAGTTATACAAGCAAAGAGGATGTGGCATTGTATCTGCATACCTATGGAAGACTGCCGGAGAATTTTATTACCAAAAAGGAAGCGCAGGCCCTTGGGTGGGATAATAAAGCAGGAAATCTTTGGGATGTGGCTCCGGATATGAGTATAGGCGGAGACAGATTCGGCAATTATGAGGGTTTGCTTCCGGATGCTGATGGACGGAAATATTATGAATGTGATATAGATTATGCCGGTGGTTACCGTGGGAGTAAGCGTATCATTTATTCCAATGATGGATTAATTTATTATACGGAAGATCATTACGAAAGCTTTGAGCAATTGTACTAGGATTGTGGGAACACGAAGTGCAGAATGGGAGGCGATGTATGTGGAAGTAAGACTGGATGGCAGGTATTTGGAGGAACCGGATGCGGCCCATGTCTATCTGGCAGAAAAACTGGATTTACCGGAATATTACGGAGGCAATCTGGATGCGCTCTATGATTGTCTGACTGAAATCAGTGAGAAGATGCATCTGGTGATAGTGCTTACGGGAGAGTCGGCAAATAGCTCTTATCTGAGGCGCCTTCTGGCCGTAATGAGAGATGCGGAGGAGGAAAACAGGTTCCTGAAGATGGATGTTGAAGTGGTGCAGGAAGTACAGTAGAGAGATATCCGGATATGTGAGCGTAATAAAAAAGCAGCAGAATGTAAAGAAAAATACATTCCGCTGCTTTTTTGCCTTATTTATAGAGTTGATTCCCGAAGACAGATTTCATAGCCGGGAATTGTACCGCCTCTTACATCCTGGTCGTTTAAAGCATCCAGCAGCAGCGTGCATGCAGCCGCACCAAGGGAGCGGGCGTCAAAATGCAGACTGGTGACGCATGGGACGCTGCGGGCCAGAATATTGCTGTCATAATAACTGGCAATCTGGATATCCTGTGGAATCTTAATGCTGCGGTCCTGAAGCTGGATCAGAGCCAGGCTGCAGATAACATCATCCATACAGATGATGCAATCTGTTTGTTGCTGTATAATTTTGTCGATGGCTGGAGAAATGTCATTATTATCATTCATATTCATGAATATCAGTTCTTCATTGACAGGCAGACCATTACGGACATGGGCATCTTTATAGCCCTGAAGACGGCTCCGTGTAACGTAATAGCTTTCATCACCGCCCAAAAGAGCAAAACTGCGGGTACCTTTTTCCATTAAAAGAGATGTCAGTTCCGTGCAAGCAGCCTGATTATCGTTATCCACATAGAGCATATCCGGTTCCGGTGCATAACCAATGATAATAAAAGGAATGTCCTTGGCCTTCAGGAGAGCTATTTCTGCGGAATTCATGACACTTCGTGTAACAATAATGCCGTCTACCTTGTGATTATCAAGGATTCGTTCCAGCTGACGTGTAGAGTGATCACCGGACATGGCGATCAATATGTCATAGTCTCGATGCGATGCTACTGCACAGATTCCGTTCATACATTGCTGAAAGAATGAAAAATTGTCTGTATTATGATTATCCGGCAATACCAGGCCTATATTGAAGGTCTTACTCTGAGCAAGACTTTTAGCAACGGCATTTGGCCGATAGTTATGCTCTTCTATAAATTCGAGAACCTTTTGACGGGTTTCAGCGCCAATACGTCCTTTTCCGGAAATAGCTCTCGAGACAGTTGTTTTGCTGACACCCAGTTCTTTTGCAATATCATCTATCGTATAATTATTTTTATCGGTTGGTTTGGAAGCCAATGATCTCACCTCTGCAAAATCTTTGTGGATAAAAAATAATCCAATTATTCAATAATTGTAGCAACAATAATCAGCATATGCAAGCGAGAATCGGTAAATATTGATACGAGGTAATCGTGAACTGAAGAAAAGGTGAGCAAAAGATAACCCTCAGAATGTATATTTGTATATGGCAAATGACTCAAAAAACATATAGTGTTTGTACTTAATTAATGGCTGTTTTTCAAGGTATAGATAAAGAAATAACAAAATAAATACTGTATTTTTATAAAATATGCTCAAAAAATATATAATTAAATTGTAAAACATAGCAAATTGACATTGATTGAATGTGTGCTATACTGGAATTACGAACAACCGGTTGCGCAAAAATCGATTCGGCCGGTAAACTGCTAATTTTTTTACAAAACAGGAGGTTATTATGAAAAAGAGATTAGTAACGCTCATATTGTCTATGGCAATGGTACTGTCATTGGCTGCATGCGGTGGTGGTTCACAGAACAAAGAAACACAGGCTCCATCCGGGAATGCCGGTGAGACAAGCCAGGCTGCACCTGCTGGTACAGGTGAGACCATCAAGCTGACTTTGTGGGGCGCAGAGGAAGATCAGACATATCTTTCAGGACGTGTTGAAGCCTTTAAACAGGCATATCCGGATCAGACATTCGACATTCAGATTGGTGTTGAGTCTGAGTCTACAGCAAAGGATACGGTGCTGACAGATATTGAAGCTGCAGCAGATATTTTTTCATTTGCAGATGACCAGCTGGCAGACCTGGTTGATGCAGGTGCTCTGCTGGCTCTTGATGACACTATGTCTCAGGTGCTGCAGGCCTATGCAGGTAAGACCATTGATGACGTGAAGGCAGCCAATGTTGCTGTTTCTGTTGATGATGCAACTTATAATGACACATTGTATGCATTCCCTACAAGTGCTGACAATGGTTATTTCCTGTACTATGATGCCAATGTTTTTACTGAGGATGATGTGAAGACATGGGACGGACTTCTTGCAGCAGCTGCTGAAAAGGGCGAAGGCAAGAAGGTTGGTATGACATTTGCTTCCGGATGGTATAATGCAGGCTTCTTCTACGGCGCAGGCTTTACAACTGGAAGAAATGATGATGGTACAACAACCATGGACTGGAATGGTACATCCCCGAGCGGTATTACAGGCGTTCAGGTTACACAGGCTATGTTAAAGATCGCAGCTGATCCTTCATTTATGGCTGTTGCTGATGGTGATCTGTCTAACCAGATTAACTCCGGCAAGCTTTGCGCAGTTGTATCCGGTACATGGGATGCTGATCCTGCTCAGAAGGCTTTTGGAGATGGTTATGCAGCAACTGTTCTTCCTACATATACAGTAGGTGATCAGCAGGTTCAGACCGGTTCTGTGGGCGGTGCCAAGCTGATGGGTGTTAACGCTCATTGCGAGAATTCAGGATGGGCAGTTCTTCTGGCAGATTTCCTGACCAATGAAGAATCCCAGACTATCCACTTTGAAGAGAGACAGGTTGGTCCTTCTAATATAAACGCACAGAATTCCGATGCAGTTAAAGAAAATGTTGCTATCAATGCCGTTCTTCAGCAGTCTCAGTTTGCAGTCATCCAGAAGGCTGGCGGCAAATACTGGGATCCTGCCAAGACATTTGGCGAAAAGATTGCTCAGGGCGCCATCGCAGGCGATGATGCTTCTGTTCAGGCAGCACTTGATGAACTGGTAGAAGGTGTTACAGCACCTATCAACTAATTGCAGAATGGGTCCATAAGGGATTTTATGGACCCGTTCTTAAAAGGGGATGTTACTGTGAATGAAAAGTCAAATGGTCTTGGAACGATCATAAAAACAGGGATCGTTTCCTTCTTCGCAGCCATTGGCAGGTTTTTTGGTGAATTTGGCCATGCGGTCGCCAAAGGTGACTGGGCGGTTAAATTATCATTAATCTGGATGGGCGCTGGCTACGCCCGGAGAAAACAGTATATGAAAGCACTTCTGATGACAATACTGGAAGCTGCGATTATTTTGTTTACTGTAAAAATTTCCATGCAATATGTGCCTAAGTTTCTTACTTTAGGTACAGTGCAGGCGGAGCAGGTCTTCAATATGGAGACTATGAAAACAGAGTGGAATGATTTTGATAACTCCTTCCTGATTCTTCTGTTTTCACTGTTCAGTTTTGTTGTCTGGTTCGCTGCTTTTATCGTATGGGCCAGAAATATCGTTAATGTCTACAATCTCCAGCTTCAGGCGGAACGCGGCGAGCATATCAATACTTTCCGCGAGGATATGAGGCGCTATATTGAAGACAGATTCTATGTAACCATGTTGTCATTGCCGGTACTGGGTATTATTGTATTTACAATTATCCCTATTTTGCTGCTTTTTTTCGTTGCATTTACTAATTACGATCAGCAGCATATGCCGCCGAACAATCTGTTTACATGGGTTGGGTTCCAGAACTTTATCAATCTTTTTGGCGGAGGCGGCCTGACAGTCACCTTCGGATATGCTTTCGTAAGAGTTCTCGGATGGACTCTTGTATGGGCATTTTTTGCAACACTTACCAACTATTTTGGCGGTATCTTACTTTCAATGCTGCTGAATAGCAAGAAGACCGTATGGCCGAAATTCTGGCGTCTGCTCTTTGTTATTACGATCGCTGTACCGCAGTTTGTTTCCCTTTTGCTGGTAAGAAATTTCCTTTCCAATGGCGGTATCGTAAATACAATCTGCGCCAATATCGGCCTGACGGGATTCCTGAGGGATATCGGCCTCATATCCACAAGCTACATACCATTCCTGTCAGCTCCGGGCTGGGCCCATGTGATGATCATTATCATTAATATCTGGATCGGTCTGCCGTATCAGATGCTCATTGCGACTGGCGTTCTTATGAATCTGCCCGGAGATCAGCTGGAGAGTGCCAAGGTGGACGGTGCCAATGCCTTCCAGACCTTCCGTTACATTACAATGCCTTATCTGCTCTTTGTAACGGGACCGACTCTGGTAACGGATTTTGTTAAGAATATCAACAACTTTAATGTTATTTACCTGCTGACACAGGATGTTTATACAACAACTAATCAGGCTATGGCCAATTCTCAGGCTAAGGAAGTGGATCTGCTGGTTACATGGCTGTTTACGTTGACGCAGGATTACTACAATTACAAGATGGCGGCTGTTATCGGTATCGTTGTATTTCTTGTATGTGCTGCCTTTACACTGGTTGCCTTTAACTTTATGATTGGCGGATCGAAGGAGAGTGATTATCAATGATCAAAGAACATGTAAGCAATAAGCGCAAAACTGATATCTTTCTGCATAATCTCCTGATCGCTGTGCTGGCTTTTATCTGGCTGATTCCGATCATCTGGCTTGTATGTACTTCTTTAAGTGCCGAAGATGGTATGAATACCAGCACCTTCTTCCCGAAAGCATGGAGTGCGGTTCATTATATCCAACTGTTTCATTCGGATACTGTCAATCAGTTCTCGGCATGGTTTTTGAATACGTTCAAGATTGCATGTTTTACCTGCGTGATTTCCACGGCCTTTGTATTGATGGTGGCTTATGCTACATCCTTTGGTCAGTTTAAGTCAAGGAAGAAGTTGATGAACATTGCAGTTATCCTGAATCTGGTTCCGGGTGTGCTTACAATGATCGCTGTGTACTTTACACTGAAAACATTTGGATTGACCAACAGCCATTTTGGTTTGATTATGGTATATTCCGCATCTGCCGGACTGGGGTATCTGATCTGTAAAGGATTCTTTGATACTGTACCAAGAGCTCTCTGTGAGGCCGCTCGTATTGATGGTTGTTCTGAGGCCAGGATATTCTTCCAGGTTATCCTTCCAATGAGCCGTCCGATCATTGTTTATACGGTTATCAGCAGTTTTCTGGTACCATGGATGGATTTCGTCTACTCGAAGATGATCCTGAACGCAGGTATTTCTGCAAACTATACAGTAGCAGTTGGATTATACAAGATGCTGGACAAGAGCCTGATCAACAGCTACTTTACGATATTCTGCTGTGGCGGTGTTATCGTATCTATTCCGATTTCTATTTTGTTCCTGATCATGCAGAAGTTCTATGTTGAAGGAATTACAGGCGGTGCTGTCAAAGGCTAATATATTATTTTGGAAAGGATATATTCGTATATGAATCAATTTGTTGTCAACATTATCCATCGTCCTGAAATGGTGCCGGAATATGCTGAAAAAGTAACCGGTCAGGGCAAGGAGGAAAACATTGGTCGCAAAGCGCTTCTGACTGAGAGCCTTGATATTTTCAAGATCCAGCAGGAATGCGCTCATAAATATGGCCTTAAAACGACAATTCAGATGACCTACGCCAGTCTTTTCAATGACGAGGCGGTGTCTCTGGCAAAAGAACATCATGAGAAATACGGCGACGAGATTGCATTGTCTTTACTGGGGCTGCCTTGTGAGCAATTCAGAGAGAAATACAATACAAAGGATTTTTGTATCTGGATGTTTTCCATGGAAGACAAAAAGGCGATTGTTCGGGATGTTTTTGGCAAATTCTATGACAGATTCGGTTTTTATCCGGAATCAACAGGTTCCTATTATATGGATGCTGATCTGATTAATTTTATCAAAGCAGAATATCCTTCCGTTAAATGTGCCGTTGCAACCTGCTGGGAGGAGGGACCTAAAGCCTATCATACATGTAATAACAGCTGGTATACTTTTATGGACGGCGGCCCATGGGCGCCATGGATCCCGTCAAAACAGAATACCCATGCACCGGCAGCGAATGAAGAAGAGGATTCCGGTATCGTAGCTATTCCTCATTTGTCCCGTGACCTGCTGGCATGCTATGACGGTAATGGTTCCAATTTTGGTACCCATCCGCAGAATGTGCTTCGAGGTATGATCTATGATACGGAGACATGGGAATATCCTTATCTGTATAATCTGATCGACCAGTATCGTGCCCTGGCAAAATATAATAATGGCTATGCCTATAATATGATGTTTGTTGGGCCGGGCTGGATGAATAAAATGGGAAGATGGGAAGCACCTTATGAACTTCTGAAAAAATCCTACGAGGACGGCTGTGCCTATTATGGGGAACTGAAGGAAAAAGGTGAGCTTATTGATATGACGATGAGTGAGTTTGCTGATTTCTACAGGGAGAAAAAGCATTATACAGAACCGGAATGTGCTCTTTGGAGAGATATTCTCTATGGCAGCCAGAAGCAGCTTTTCTGGTATTGCGATCCTTACATGCGCGTATGCGTCAATATGGATCAGGGCGGTGCTATCGTGGATCTGCGTCCGTATGCAGCTAAACTGGAATGGCCGGTGGGTATCGGTACGCCGCATATACAGGATGCCAGCTATCCTTTCCTGATTCAGGAAAAATACAGAGCCGGTTATTTTACACATTATGCAGGTGAAGGTACGATTCGCAGTGCCAAGATATGTCATAATGGCGAAGAAGTCGATCTGTGTCTCTGCAGGACAAAGGCTCATTTCTCCCAGGAAGGCACGGTAAGAATCCTGACATTGGATCCGGTGGATATTGAATTCCAGGATTTGACCGTAAAGCTCCAGACAGTAATTACATTTGAAGAAGGCAGCAGTGATATTAAAATTGATCGACACGTGCTGAGTATGAGTGATTCTGATGCAGAAGTGACTATTAACGAGTATATGGTTGGATGTTATGGCACCACAGAGTATACAGAGGATATGTCATCTCTGACCCTGAAAGTGGAAGCAGGGGAAAACAGCACGGTCATTCCTTATGAGTACCGATGCAGAGAAGCATCTGCAAAAGATGCCGAAAGCGTATGGTGCGAACTCCCTCCGATTAAGACACTTGTTTCGATGACCTGTGAGGGAAGGGAGAAGGAAGGCTATATCCGGGAGGGATATGCTTTCAGTCCGATGTTCACTCTGGGCTACAAAGGCAGATTATGTGATAAGGAGGTCTTTACGACATGGCTCAAGCTGGAAAAGGCAGATTAAATTATCGCTGTCCGTCCTGTTTTATGAGAGATCTGGACATTGATATGTTCTATGATAAGGACCGGAAGGAATATTACTGTATTCGCTGTCAGTATACCGGTACGGAAGAGGATGTCCTGGGCAGGAACCAGATGGCTCGTTTCAGATATGGCAGCATAATGAAAAGATATACAGATTTCGAGGATTTTACCGAGGAATAAAATATAAACAGGAGGCTGCTCAGTCACTGGAACAGTCATTACTATGAGTGTATGAAGCTGAGCAGCCGTGTTTTGCGGTATAAGTAATGGAGAATGACTATGGAATCATGGATTAAAGGCGCGGATCTTTCTTCTTTGGCTGAAGTGGAGGCTTGCGGAGGACATTTTAAAGACGGGGACATAGAGGGAGATGCTCTGAATATTTTAAAGGATTACGGCATTAATATGATAAGACTGCGTTTGTGGAACAATCCTTATACACCAGAGGGTGAAGGTTACGGCGCGGGAAATTGTGATTTGCATTATGTGATGGGAATGGCAAGAAGGATCAGGCAGCAGGGAATAAACTGGCTGCTGGATTTTCATTATAGTGATTTCTGGGCTGATCCGGGAAAACAGATACTGCCGAAGGCATGGCAGGGGATGGACGCGGATCAGCTGGAGCGGGCTGTATATAATTATACATTTTCGGTGATGACCATTTTGAAGGAGGAAAATCTTCTACCTGCCATTGCCGCCATTGGCAATGAATTGACAGGAGGACTTTTGTGGCCTCTGGGAAAGGTGCCGGAATACGGAAATATAGCGCGTTTTATCGGTGCCGGTATCCGTGCAGTGCGTCAGGTGGATAAAAATGTGAAGATCATGCTTCATCTGGATAATGGCGGCAATAACGAATTGTACAAAGACTGGTTTGGTCATTATATAGAAGAAGGCGGAGAAGATTTTGATTATATTGGTCTGAGCTATTATCCTTTCTGGCATGGTACCATGGAGGATCTGAGAAATAACATGAATGATCTGGCTGTTCGATTTGGAAAGGATATGATCGTGACAGAGACTTCCACAGGTTTCTCTCTGGAGGATTACAAACAGTATGAGCAGCTGGATGATGATCAAAGAAAAGGTATGGCGGCAGATAAGAAACTGGCGGCAACGGTATCATATGCCATGACGCCTCAGGGACAGTGCGATTTTATGAAGGATTTGATGGAATTGATCAAAGCAGTTCCTGAGGGAAGAGGCAAAGGTTTCGTTTATTGGGAAGCTGCGTGGATTCCGGTTCCGGGCAGTGGATGGTCCGATAAAGCCGGTCTGGCATATACAGGAGAATCAGGACCGGGAGGCAATGAGTGGGCGAATCAGGCGTTGTTTGACTATGAAGGCAATGCACTGCCGGCACTGAAGGTTATCAGGGATTTTCAGGGATAGCAGGAGGAAGCTATGGGAGAGCAAAAGAGAGGAAGCAGAGGACGGCGTCAGCCGCTGGTTATAACGGGGACAAAATTGAAAATCTATGGCTTCATAGCAATGTTATTCTATTCTATTGGCATGTCGGTTATCCGTAATGGTCTTTTACATGTCAATCAGTATTCAGATGCGGGGTTATCCGAGCTGCTTAAAAATAATTCCGACAAAATGATTATTGCGGGCTGGGCATCAGTATTTCAGCTGATTGGCGGACTGGCTGTACCTGTATTTGCTTTTTTGCTGGTAGAGGGCTTCGTCCATACATCGAGTTTTAAAAAATATCTGCTGGCCATCCTTACATTTGCTGTGATCAGTGAAATACCATATGATCTGGCCATGAGTCAGTCTGTGTTTGCTCTGTCAGCCCAGAATCCACTGTTTACACTGACTGTTTGTCTGATCATGCTTTATGGCTTGAGAATGTTTAATGATCGGAAAGGCATTTTGCACCGCCTGATTCAGGTGATGATTGTTCTGGCAGCTCTTTTATGGTGCAGTATCTGCCACTTGAATTTTGGACTCTGTACGGTGCTGCTGGCGGCAATCTACTATCTTTTATATGACAGAAGGGGGATGCGTCTTCTCATCGGATGCTTTGTCAGTTTCATGTATGTCACGGGTCCTCTTTCAACATATGCTCTCTGGAGCTATAGCGGCGAACGGGGATGGAACAGGAATAAATATGTGTTTTACATATTATATCCGGTACATTTGATCGTGCTGGCTGCTGTCACATTGATGCTGGCCCGTTAAAAATCCGTAATCCCATTTTGGTTCTTTCTGTTGTCAGAAAGAACCTTTTTTCGTCTTTTACTTATGATTTTAATATGATACACTATTGTTTGAAAAGAAAATCTTAAAAGGACAGGACTATGGCTAAATTATATTTTCGTTATGGAGCAATGGGCAGCTCCAAAACAGCAAATGCCCTGATGGTGGCATATAACTATTATGAGCGCGGCAAAGAGGCGCTTCTGGCAAAACCAAAGCTGGACAGTCGGGATACAGGCATCATATGGAGCCGGATCGGTTTGGAACGAGAGTGCAAATATGTAGAAGATATTGTGGCTATGAGTGATGAAGAATTGCGCAGCTATGATTGTGTGATTATTGATGAGGCACAGTTTTGCAGAAAATCCGACATCGAATTTTTTGAACACATTGTGGATGATTTAGAGATACCGGTCATTTGCTATGGCCTTCGGACGGACTTTCGACGGGAATTGTTTGAAGGCAGTACGTGGCTGCTTGCATGGGCAGATGTCATTGAAGAGCTGAAGACAGTCTGCTGGTGCGGCAACGGTGCCAGCTGCAATACACGGTTTACAGAAGATGGAAAAATTATTCGTACCGGCTCTCAGATCGTTATGGGTGGCAACGAATGCTATACAGCACTGTGCCGCAAGCATTACAAAGAAGGCATACTGGGGCCGGATAAGAAGGTGTGACCGTAACCTCCATCCAAAAAAACCAGAACATAAGAAGAGGCTGAAAAACAGCCTCTTTTGTATTAAGAAATCTTTATATTATCATTCCCTCAGTCAACCTCTTATGGTATAATACAGAATGTGTATTCAATGATATAGACTTTCATAGGGTGTTTATGGAGGAAAGCAGATGTTTGCTAAAGACCGGAAGCAGGGAAAGAGAGGCCTGAATATTATTATTGTCGGATGTGGCAAGGTAGGAGCTTCCCTGACGGAACAATTGTATAAAGAAGGACATGATATTACGCTTGTGGACAGAAGTGAGTCCAGATTGCGGAGCCTGACGGATATGTATGATGTTATGGGGATTGTGGGCAATGGTGCCAGTTATAAAGTACAGGTGGAAGCAGGCATTGACAAAGCCGATCTGATGATTGCAGTGACAGATTCTGATGAACTGAATCTTTTATGCTGTACGGTGGCAAAAAGAGTTGGTGACTGTGCTGCTATCGCCCGTGTCAGGACGCCTGATTACAGTGATGAAGTTTCTTATTTGAAAGAGAAGCTGGGATTGGCTATGATCATCAATCCGGAGATGGAGGCAGCCAATGAGATTGCCCGTGTGCTCAGTCTTCCGGCAGCCCTGGGGGTCAACTCATTTGCCCATGGGCAGGCGGAGATGATACGTTTTAAGATACCTGAGGGCAATCGGCTCAACGGACAGAAGATTATGACTCTGGGAAGAAATATATCGGGAGATATCCTGATCTGTGCCATTGAACGTGAGAAGCAGGTGTTTATTCCTGACGGCAATTTTAAATTACAGCAGGGAGATGTGGTTTCTTTTATCTCTACCGTTAAGGCGGCAAAGAATTTTTTTGAACGCATTGGTATTGAGAACAGACCGGTACATAACACCATGATTGTCGGAGGCGGTAAGGCGGCTTATTATCTGGCCAAACAGCTGCTGGAAATGGGAATTGCGGTAAAAATCATAGAGAATCGCAGAGAACGCTGCGAGGAACTGAGCGTTTTACTGCCGAATGCCACAATTATCAATGGTGATGGGACAGATGAGGAGATACTGAGAGAAGAGGAAATTGCTTACGTGGATTCGCTGGTGCCTTTAACGGGTATTGACGAAGAAAATATTTTACTGTCCCTGCATGCGAGAGAAGTTTCTGATGCCAAGGTCATTACGAAGGTCAACAGAAATTCCTTTCATAATCTGATTGATAAGCTTGATCTTGGCAGTGTTATTTATCCGAAATATATTACTGCAGAAGCTATTATTGCTTATGTACGGGCAAAGCAGGCCTCTATGGACAGCAATGTGGAAACATTATATCATATGTTTGATTCCCGGGCGGAGGCCATTGAATTCCGCGTCAGTGCAAAATCTGACGTGACAGATGTACCGCTGAAGGATCTGGCACTGAAGGACAATCTTCTGATTGCCTGTATTAACCGGTCCGGAAAAATGATTATTCCAGGTGGTATGGACAGCATTCAGACGGGAGATACGGTCGTTGTTGTGACGACTCACACAGGTTTTCAAAATCTGGAAGATATCTTAAAATAACGGAGGCGGTACATGAACGGAGCAATGGTTATTTATATACTGGGAAGCGTTCTGAAGGTGGAGGCTTTTTTTCTGCTGTTTCCATGTCTTGTGGCATTGGTTTACGGGGAAGCAGCGGGACGCTGGTTTGTTCTGACAGCCGTGCTCAGCGCTGCGGCAGGTTTCCTGCTGGCAGGGAAAAAGCCGCAGAATACGGTTTTTTATCTGAAAGAAGGATGTGTCTCTACAGCACTTTCGTGGATTGTCATGAGCGTCGTGGGCTGTCTGCCCTTTTACTGGTCGGAAGCGATTCCCTCCTTTACAGATGCGCTTTTTGAGACGATTTCGGGGTTTACGACTACCGGTGCAAGTATTCTGTCAGATGTTGAATGTCTTCCGTGGAGCATTCTGTTCTGGAGAAGTTTCAGCCACTGGATCGGCGGTATGGGGGTACTCGTTTTCCTTTTGGCGATTATACCGCTGAGCGGCGGCTCTCATATGAATCTCATGCGGGCGGAAAGCCCGGGGCCTTCTGTAGGTAAACTGGTGCCAAAAGTACGTGCGACAGCGAGAATTCTATATATGATTTATTTTGGCTTGACAGTGGTGGAACTGATTTTTCTGCTGATTGGCGGCATGCCTTTCCTGGAGGCACTGATGATTTCTTTTGGTACAGCGGGGACCGGAGGTTTTGGTGTCAGAAATTCCAGTATTGGTGGTTATTCTCCGTATATCCAGTGGGTTGTGGCAGTTTTTATGGTTTTATTCGGGGTTAATTTTAATGCCTATTACTTCATTTTGTTGAAGCGTTTTAAGCAGGCTTTCAGTATGGAAGAAGTAAAAGGGTATTTCCTGATCATCGCGGCAGCCAGTGCGGTTATTTTTATTAATATTTATGATCGTACAATGACAGCGGCAGATACACTTCGGCATGTGGTATTCCAGGTGAGCTCTCTGATGACCTCCACCGGATTTGCCACCGTGGATTTTGATCTGTGGCCAAGTGCAGCCAAAGTGGTATTGATTATTATTATGTTCATTGGGGCCTGTGCAGGAAGTACGGGCGGTGGTCTGAAGGTCTCCCGTGTTCTCATACTCGGTAAGAGTGTGAGGCGGGAACTGAATGCTTATTTGCATCCGAAGAGTGTCAAGACAATTAAGATGGAGGATAAGCCTCTGGATCAGAGCGCCATCAGTTCAGTGGGGGTTTACTTTACTACGTTTATTCTTATTTTCGGGGTATCTTTTTTTCTGATTTCGCTGGAGGGAAATGATCTGGAAACAAATTTTACAGCAGTGCTGACTACCCTGAACAATATGGGGCCCGGATTGGCAAAGGTGGGCCCTACACAGAATTTTGGAGGCCTGTCAGTTCTGTCAAAATATGTCCTGATGTTTGATATGCTGGCGGGACGTCTCGAATTATTCCCAATGCTTGTGCTGTTCCATCCGTTATTGTGGAAAGAAGCATGGAACTCAGGAAAGCGAAGGAGAGCCATTCAAAAGAATAAGAGATAAAGAGGTAAAGCAATGGAGAAACTTATTGATTTTATAACAGATGAAGGACAGATTATTCAGGCCATGGTGATGGGTGCTTTTGAAGATGATCTGTCGGGAAAAAATTATGTTATCTATACGGATAATTCAAGAAATGAGACTGGCAATTATAATATTTATGCTGCTTCCTATGATCCCGATCAGGCAGATGAACCCATACTTATTCATGCCGTTGAAACTGAAGAAGAGTGGCAGCGCATAGAATTCATGTTTCAGAAACTGAGCCGTGGACCGGAAGCGTATCAGAAAAAGGAATGAAATCGGAGGCTTCACAGAAATGTGGGCCTCTTTTTTTCTGTGAATTCATTTGAAACGTTACTTATAAATATTTTTAGAAATACGTAACGCAGAATTGGTTGACACTTTGAAAATCAGTGCTATACTAAATTTGTAAAATTCATTAAAAACGTCGACAGAAGGAGATCCCATCTTGTCATGCAGAGAGGCATGAATTATTTTTTCATGCCGTTTTCGTTTTTAATGCACAGGTAATAAGGAGGTAGTACAATGAAAAAGTTTATGGCTCTTTTCCTGACTGTCCTGATGGTTGCTTCCCTGGCAGCCTGCGGCGGTTCTGAGAAGAAGGAGACAACAGCATCTGCTGAAACTGCAGGTGAGACAGAAGCAGTTGAGGCAACAGGTGAAGCTGCAGGTGAGACAGAAGCTGCAGCAACAGGAGAAGGGGTTGCTCTGGAAGATCTGAAGGTTGGCTTCATTTTTGTTGGTGATGAGAATGAAGGCTATACAGCTGCTCATTATGCAGGTGCCAAAGGTATGCAGGAAGCCCTTGGTTTATCTGATGATCAGATCATTATCAAGTGGACGATCCCGGAGGATGAGACATGCTATGATGCTGCAGTAGACCTTGCAGATCAGGGTTGTCAGATTATTTTTGCCAACAGCTTTGGACATGAGTCCTATATGCTGCAGGCAGCAGCAGAATTCCCGGATGTTGAGTTCTGCCATGCAACAGGTTATCAGGCAGCAGGCAGCGGCCTTGCCAATATGCACAACTATTTTACATCTGTTTATGAATCACGTTATGTATCCGGTGTTGTAGCTGGTATGAAGCTGAATGAGATGATCGCAGACGGTACTATTACAGAAGATACAGCCAAGATCGGTTATGTTGGTGCTTTCCCATATGCTGAGGTTATCAGCGGTTTCACATCCTTCTTCCTGGGTGTAAGAAGTCAGTGCCCATCTGCTACAATGGAAGTTAAATATACCAACAGCTGGGCAAGCTTTGACCTTGAGAAGGAATGTGCAGAGTCTCTGATTGCAGATAATTGTGTACTGATCAGCCAGCATGCTGATACAACAGGTGCTCCTACAGCCTGCGAGGCAGCCGGTGTTCCAATCGTCGGCTACAATATTTCCATGATTGAGACAGCTCCTACATGTGCACTGACAAGTGCTTCTATCAACTGGGAGCCATATTATGAATATGCTGTACAGAGTGTCATTGACGGTACACCTATCGCAACAGACTGGTGCCAGGGCTATGCAGATGGTGCTGACAAGATCACAGAGCTGAATGAAGCAGCAGTTGCAGAGGGGACAGCAGAAAAGGTTGCAGAAGTTGAAGCAGCAATTATTGACGGAAGTCTGAAGGTATTTGATACTTCTACATGGACAGTAAACGGTGAGACACTGGATTCCTGGACAGATGATTTTGGCAATGAGTACATCAGCGACGGTTATTTCCATGAATCTGAGCTGGCTTCTGCTCCGGCATTCGCTATCATTATTGATGGTATTACAGCTGTAACAGAATAATCAATTTATCTGGAGTGGGGCTGTCATAATGGCAGCCTCATTTTTTGTAACCTGAGAAATACATGTGAAAAACACATGATATTCCAAAAGGAGGGTTGATAGTGGAAGCGGTAAATGCGATTGAGTTGAAAAATATTACAAAACGGTTTGGCAAAGTTGTTGCCAATGACAGTGTGAATCTTGTTTTGAAAAAGGGCGAGATATTGTCAATCCTCGGAGAGAACGGAAGCGGGAAGACAACGCTTATGAATATGCTGTCCGGTATCTATTTCCCGGAAGAAGGTCAGATTTTTGTCAATGGCAAAGAAGTTGTCATTGGCTCTCCGAAGGATGCGTTTGACCTGGGAATCGGAATGATCCATCAGCATTTTAAATTGGTGGATGTGCTGACTGCGGCAGAGAATATTATCCTTGGCCTGCCTGGGAAAATGAACCTTAAAATGGATGATGTAGTGAATGATATCCAGGCTCTGGTGAGCAAGTACGGTTTTGAGATGGATTGTCGGAAGAAGATATACGAGATGTCTGTATCGGAAAAGCAGACGGTGGAAATCGTCAAGATGCTCTACAGGGGCTCTGATATTTTGATTCTGGATGAACCGACGGCCGTTCTGACACCTCAGGAGACAGACAAGCTTTTTGCGGTACTGCGCAATATGAAGGCTGACGGCCGTTCGATTATCATTATTACCCATAAACTTCATGAAGTACTGGCTCTTTCAGACAGAGTTTCGGTACTGCGCAAGGGTAAATATATCGGTACTGTCAATACCTGTGATGCGACGGAAAGCTCTCTGACGGAAATGATGGTGGGTCAGAAGGTCAGTTTGAATATTGAACGTCCGGAACCGGAGAATACCAGAGAGGTATTGGAGGTATCCGGTATCAGCTGTGTGGATAAAGAAGGAGTAAAGACGCTGGATGATGTGAGTTTTACTGCCCTTGGCGGAGAGATTCTGGGTGTGGCCGGTATTGCGGGCAGCGGACAGAAGGAACTGCTGGAGGCTATTGTGAATCTGGAACCGATTGTCAGTGGATCCATTTCCTGTGTCAACGCAAATGGAGAGAATGTTCCGATTTCGACTATGAATTCAGATCAGATTGCGGCAAAGGGTATTCAGATTGCATTTGTTCCGGAGGACCGCCTTGGGATGGGCCTGGTAGGCTCCATGGATATGACGGATAATATGATGCTCCGCAGTTATAAAGAAGGCGGACGTATTTTTGCAGACAGGAAAAAACCAAGAGCCCTGGCGGAGGATATTATAGAGAAATTAAGTATTGTGACACCGGGAGTATCCACACCTGTTGGAAGACTGTCCGGAGGTAACGTACAGAAGGTACTTGTTGGAAGAGAGATTTCGCTGAAGCCGGATGTGCTGTTAGTCGCCTATCCTGTCAGAGGCCTGGATATCAACTCTTCCTATACGATTTATAACCTGATCAATGAGCAGAAGAAAAAGGGTGTTGCGGTTATCTGCGTGATTGAAGACCTGGATGTCCTGCTGGAGCTGGCGGATCGTATCATGGTATTGTGCGGCGGCCGTGTGACAGGTATTGTTGATGCAAAGACTGCGACAAAGGAACAGATTGGTCTGCTTATGACGAAGGGACAGAAGGAGGAAAGCCATGTTTAAAGAATCATCATTGCATATTGCGGCCAGAGATTCGATTGTCTGGTGGAAGGCGTGGCTGATCCGTCTGGTTGCTGTATTACTTTCTTTGATTGTCTGTGCAATTGTAATCTTTGGATTGACGAAGATGAATCCTGTTGAAGTATATAAAGGTATTTTTGACGGAGCTTTGGGAACAACAAGAAGAACATGGGTGACGATTCGTGACACAATGGTTCTTCTGATTATTGCCATTGGACTGACTCCGGCATTCCGTATGAAGTTCTGGAATATCGGTGCGGAAGGGCAGGTGCTGGTGGGCGGTGCGGCAACAGCAGCCCTGATGATCTATTGCGGCAATTCTCTGCCAACGCCGGTTCTGATGATACTCATGTTTGTGGCAAGTATGGCAGCCGGTGTTGTCTGGGGTGTCATCCCTGCAGTATTTAAAGCTTATTTTAATACCAACGAGACATTATTTACGCTGATGCTGAATTATGTGGCCATGCAGGTTGTTACATTCTGTATCGTTTACTGGGAGAATCCTTCCGGTTCCAATACTGTGGGCATCATTAATTCATCAACACAGGCCGGGTGGCTGCCGCCTCTGTTCGGACAGACCTACGGCTGGAATGTCGTTATCGTTATGCTGTTTACTGTGGGTATGTATATTTATATGAAATACAGTAAGCAGGGTTACGCAATTGCTGTTGTTGGTGAGAGCCAGAATACAGCGCGTTATGCCCGGATCAATGTTAAGAAAACGATTATTCGTACCATGGGAATTTCCGGAGGTATCTGCGGTATTGCAGGCTTTCTTCTGGTCAGCGGCGCCAGCCATACTATTTCCACTTCAACGGCAGGCGGGCGTGGCTTTACAGCCATTATTGTAGCGTGGCTGTCCAAATTCAATGCATTTGTCATGATTCTGGTATCCTTCTTCCTGGTTTTTATGCAGAAAGGTGCTATCCAGATCGCTTCCCAGTTCAAGCTGAATGAGAATGCATCGGATATTATCACTGGAATCATTTTGTTTTTCATTCTCGGCAGTGAATTCTTTATCCGCTACCGGTTGGAAGTCACCAAAGGACATAAGTAAAGGAGGCCGGTCAAATGAGTACATTGATTATATTTTTACAAAAAGCGATCGCTCAGGGGATTGGCATGCTCTTTGGTGCAACGGGTGAAATCATCACTGAGAAATCAGGCAACCTGAATCTGGGTGTGCCGGGACTCATGTATATGGGCGGTATTGCCGGTCTGATGGGAGCGTTCCTGTATGAGCATGGAACAGATACCCCAAATGGCCTGGTGGGAATTATTATTTCCATGATCTGTGCTCTGGCCGCTTCCGGTTTTGGCGCATTGATCTATAGTGTCCTGACCATCACATTGCGGGCCAATCAGAATGTAACAGGTCTGGCGCTGACTACCTTTGGCGTTGGTTTCGGCAATTTCTTCGGCGGCTCTCTGTCCCAGCTGGCAGGCGGTGTCGGCCAGATTTCCGTGGCTGTAACCGGTAATGCTTACCGTACAAAGATTCCGGTACTGTCCAGGATACCAGTCATCGGCGATATCCTGTTCTCCTATGGCTTTATGACTTACCTGGGTATCATTCTGACGATCGTGGTATCATGGTTCCTGTTCAGGACAAGAAAGGGTCTGAATCTCCGGGCAGTGGGCGAGAGCCCTGCAACGGCTGATGCTGCGGGTATCAATGTTACCCGGTACAAATATCTGGCAACTATTCTGGGCGGTGCCATCAGCGGTCTTGGCGGTCTGTACTTTGTTATGGAGTATTCCGGCGGTACATGGACCAATAATGGCTTCGGTGACAGAGGCTGGCTGGCCATAGCGCTTGTTATATTTGCCCTGTGGAAGCCGATCAATGCTATCTGGGGTTCTTTCCTCTT
This sequence comes from Coprococcus sp., assembly GCA_016297495.1. Classification (GTDB taxonomy): domain Bacteria; phylum Bacillota; class Clostridia; order Lachnospirales; family Lachnospiraceae; genus Coprococcus_A. Next base: position 51,284 of record JAEDGN010000004.1, on the reverse strand, counting down.
TGGCGCATTGTATATTCTTTACCTGTATATTCCGGGGCTTGGGCGTTCCATGCAGGAAATCTTCAAGATGCTGCCTTATCTTGTAACTATTATCGTGCTGATCTTCACGAGCTTCAGAAAGAAGAAAGAATATCAGCCTCCGGAAAGTTTGGGTAATTCCTACTTCCGCGAAGAACGTTAATTTAGTGGCCAGTGGGACAGGGGGACGGTTCTGTGTCCCTCATAAAAAGGGACACAGAACCGTCCCCCTGTCCCACCCTGGCCCATTAATGCGGCTGATAATAATTGCGGACAAACTGGATGAACTGCCGGACATGGGGCAGAAGATTGTGTTCGCGCTTGTAAACAATATACAGATTTCTGGTTGGGGCAGGTCGGTCTAAAGGAAAGACAATGACCTGCCTGCTGTTTTTCAGATCCTGGATAGATTTGGCGGACAGGATGGAGATGCCAAGACCGTTCATAATAGAACGTTTGACAGCTTCCAGGTCATTCATTCGGGCCACTACATTGATGGAGCTGGCAGGAATCTTTCGCTTTTCCAGATATTTATCCACTTCTTTTTTTGTACCGGAGCCTTTTTCACGGAGAATAAAGGGTTCGGAAAGCATTCTGTCAAGAGTGGCTTTTTCTTTTTCCAGCTGCAGATAGTGAGGGGTTACGGGGGTGACAATGACCAGCTCGTCTTCCAGAAATGGAATAAATACCAGATCATTGTCTTCGGTGGCAGTACCGACGAGGCCAAAATCCAGTTTGCCGCTTTGTACCTGCTGAATAATGCCCATGCTGTCGGAAAGCTCCGAATGAAAATAGACATCGGGATTCAGATGACCAAAGGCACTGAGAATCTCCGGCAGGACATAGGAGGATGGAATAGTGGAGGCTCCCAGATCAATAATTCTTTTATGGGATCCCACAAATTCATTCAGGATATGATTGCGTGTTTTCAGCATGGAGACGGCGGAATCATATAGCTCATAACCCCGGGATGTAATATAGAGACGCTTGGTTGTACGGACAATTAACTGAGTATCCAGCTCCTTCTCCAGCGCGGCTACATGAGCACTGACAGTAGGCTGGGTCAAAAAGAGATGTTTTGCAGCTTCTGAAAAGCTATTGTAATCAACGACAGCGGTGAAAGCTTCCAGTTGTTTCAATTCCATTTGCATGCCTCCTCGTATAAAAAATGTTTAGTGACGGTTTATTGAAAAGAACAATAAATTTGTTGAATAGAAATTTTTTTTAGTCTTATATATTTTGAAATATACTTTATTTATAGATAATACCTATAAATAAAGTATAAGATGGTTCACATAAAATTGCAATAGGATACGCATGAAACTATTGAAATTATTGACTTTTTTGGGTGAATTGTGTATCCTTTAGTTATTGTAGAGGTGTTCATGGATACTAAAAAAACAGAACATATATTTGGAGGAGGACATTATGAAGAAAATGATGAGTATTCTGCTGGTGCTTTGCCTGGCGATTGCCTGTCTGGCCGGATGCGGAAGCAGTAACGAGGAAACGGAAGCTGTAAAGGAAACAGAGGCTGCAGCTGAGACAGAAGCTGCGGGAGAAGCAACAACTATTCAGGTATTTATTGCTGCCAGTCTCAGCAATGCCATGGAAGAGATTGCAGCCAATTATGCGGCGGTAGCTCCGGAAGTAACCATCATCTACAATGCAGGAAGTTCAGGTAAGCTGCAGACACAGATTGAGGAAGGCGGGGCTTGCGATATTTTCTTCTCAGCAGCAACGAAGCAGATGACTGCTCTTGTTGAGGGTGGATACGTCAATGAGGAAGATGTAACAGAACTTCTGGAGAACAAGGTTCAGCTGATCAAACCGGCAGGCGGCGAGACAGCCGTTACAGGTTTTGAAAATATTACAGATGCAGCGAATCTTGCCCTTGCAGCTGATACAGTACCTGTAGGCCAGTACGCAAGAGAGATTTTTGAGAATCTTGGCATTACAGATGCTGTGATGGCGATGGAGATCAACGAGTGTGAGGATGTAAGCGCTGTACTTGCTGCAGTCAGCGAAGGCAGCAACGAAGTTGGTGTTGTCTACGCTACAGATGCTGCTTCTGTTGCAGATAAGGTTGAAGTTATTGCGACAGCGGATGACAGTATTCTGAACACAAAGGTTATCTATCCGGTAGGTCTGGTTCAGAATGCTGAGGCAGATGATGCTGAAGTGGAAGCAGCAAAGGCATTCATTGAATATCTGATGACACCGGAGGCCGCTGCAGTATTTGAAAAATACGGTTTTTCAGTCAATCAGTAAAATAGTGGTTTTAGAATCATTTACGGGGCGCTGCAGGTTTTTGCTGCGCTCCTTTTCCTGTCTGGATATTATTTCTGAAGAGAAAGGGGAGATTTTATGGAATTTCTGACTTCTGTTGATTTGAGTCCGCTATTTATTTCATTGAAGACGGCCATAATTGCAACGATCATTGCTTTTTTTGGTGGGATCGCCTGTGCCAGATGGGCTATGAAACTGGATCATTTGCCCAAAAGTATTCTGGATGGTATTTTGAATCTTCCTCTGGTACTGCCGCCGACAGTTGCAGGTTTTTTGCTTCTTTTGTTGTTTAGTCTCAAACGTCCTCTGGGAATTTTTTTGTGGGAGCATTATCAGTTTAAAGTTGTTTTGTCATGGCCGGGGTGTGTTCTGGCAGCGACGGTGGTTGCTTTTCCGCTCATGTACCGTAATGCCAGGGCGGCTTTTGAACAGGTGAATGTTGACTATATTTATGCAGGAAGAACCCTGGGACTGTCGGAGTGGACGATTTTCAGAAAGATTGTTATCCCCATTGCAGGACCGGGTATTGCGTCAGGAACTATACTGACCTTTGCCCGTGCTTTAGGTGAATATGGTGCGACCTCCATGCTGGCGGGGAATATTCTGGGGAAAACCAGGACGATGGCTGTCGCCATAGCTGCAGAAGTCAGTGCGCAGAATTATGATGTGGCTGCTTTTTGGGTGGTGGTACTGATTGCCATTGCTTTTGTGTTTATTTTTGCAATTAATATGATAACCATGCGTAGTATCGGCAAAATTCAGAGGTGGTAGAATGTCATTATCTGTTGAATTAGAGAAAAAATTTAAAGGATTTCATCTCCATGTGGCTTTTGAGAATCGGGAGGGAAGTCTTGGAATACTGGGCGGCTCCGGAATGGGTAAAAGTATGACATTGAAAATGATTGCCGGTCTCATGAAACCTGATGCGGGAAAAGTAATTGTTAATGGGCGTACGGTTTATGATAGTGCGGCAGGTATTGATATTCCCACCAGAGACAGGCATATCGGCTATCTGTTTCAGCAATATGCCCTGTTTCCGACAATGACGGTGGCAGAGAATATCGGCATTGCCATGAAGGGAAAAGGGAAGGGAAGAAAAGCAGCCATTGATCAGCTTCTGGAACAGTTTTCTCTTCAGGATCTGGGAGGCCGTATGCCTTCCGAATTGTCGGGAGGCCAACAGCAAAGGGTGGCTCTGGCCCGTATTGTTGCCAGCCGTCCCGGCCTGCTCCTGTTGGATGAACCGTTTTCTGCATTGGATAGTTTTTTGAAGGAACAATTGCTTGAGGATATGATCCGGCAGTTAAGTGATTATGATGGTGATGTGGTGATGGTGTCCCACAGCAGAGATGAGATCTATCAGTTCTGCGATCAGCTGCTCGTACTGGATCAGGGGGAGGTCAAAGCGTTTGGGGGGACAAAACAGATATTTGATCAGCCGGGGTGTGTAGAGGCAGCCCGCCTGACGGGATGTAAAAATATCATCCGTGCAGAGCGTATGGATGAATACAGAGTGAGGGTGCCGGAGTGGCACTGTGAACTGAAATTTGAAAAAATTGTACCGGAACAGCTGCGGGCTGTGGGAATCCGTGCTCATTACATTGAGGTTCTGAAGGACAGACCGGAAAATATGCTCAATGTAGTCAGTGCTTTTGTGGAAAGCATATCAGAGCTTCCTTTCGAATGGTATTGTTTTTTCAGAGTACCTGGCGGCGGCCGTATCTGGTGGAAAACAGCCAAGGAAGGTCTGGAAAGAGACAGGAATCGTTATTTGCCGGTAGAGGGGGAAAAAGTTTATCTTCGTCTGCCGGCGGAAAGTGTGATTTTACTTGTATAATTATAATGGAAAAGGTTGTTTAATAGAATTCGGTGGTATATACTGGGTTTTGAAGCGGTATGAAGCAGTCTCTGCAGATGTATCTGTTGGGACTGTTTTATTATTAATAACAAATTGGAACAGGAGTGAAAAATAATGATAGAATTTCAGTGTGATTATGCAGAGGGAGCGCATCCGAAGATTATGGAGCGTCTGATGACAACAAATATGGATCAGACGCCGGGTTATGGAATGGATGTGTATTGTGATGAGGCAAGACGACTGATTCGTCAGGCATGTCAGCGGGAAGATGCTGATGTGCAGTTCCTTGTGGGCGGAACCCAGACCAATACTACCATTATCTGTTCTGTGCTTAAACCCTACCAGGGTGTCCTTGCTGCTGCCAGCGGTCATATCAATGTTCATGAATCCGGTGCTATTGAAGCTACCGGGCATAAGGTTCTGGCATTGTCCTGCGGCCATGATGGAAAGATAAGCGCAGATCAAATTAGAGAAGCTTATGAAATGCATATGAATGACGGGAATGCGGAGCATATGGTTCAGCCGGGAATGGTTTATATATCCAATCCCACAGAAAATGGAGCCATATATTATAAGAAAGAACTGGAAGATATCAGTGAGGTCTGTCATAAATGTGGACTGCCCCTGTTTATGGATGGTGCAAGACTTGGATACGGCCTCATGGCAGAAGACAATGATATGACCCTTGCGGATATTGCGCGGTTTTGTGATGTCTTTTATATAGGCGGAACAAAGGTTGGGGCGCTGTTTGGAGAGGCAGTGGTTATTACGGATCCATTGATAAAAAAGGATTTTCGCTATATGATAAAACAACGTGGCGGAATGCTGGCTAAAGGCCGTCTGCTTGGAATACAGTTTCAGGTGCTTTTTGAGGATGGTCTGTATTGGCGGATTTCAAAGCATGCCATTGATATGGCCATGAAGCTTAAAAAGGCTCTGGTGGAGTGCGGCTATTCTTTTTATGCAGAGAACAATACCAATCAGCAGCTGCCGATTATGCCGGATGATGTTCTTGAGAAGCTTTCGCATCAATACAGTTATTCTTTCTGGGAAAAAACAGATAGTACGAACAGTGCAGTCAGGTTCTGTACAAGCTGGGCCACGAAAGAGGAAAATGTGGACGCATTAATTAATGCTATAAAAAAATATTCAAAAAAATAAGACGATTGCCAATGAATGTCTGAAGACTTGTAAAATGTTATCCAGATATTTCCTGTAATAAATATGAAATAAATTGGAAATAGACTTGAAATAATGATACAAAACTGGTATAATACTGCCAGAAGGGTTTGAGGGCGCAATGTAAGACGGGTGCGGACGAGCCCTATTTGTATGAAAGAAACAGCGTTTTACGGAAGGAGATATTCATGAAACACGGTTTAAAGAGATTGACGAGGTATGTTCTGGTAGCTGCGATCAGCTTTTCTCTTGCGGTTCCTGCAATGGCTGCAACGAAGGAAGAAGTGCAGAGCCAGATTGAAGATCTGAAGAACCAGCAGAGTGAACTTGAGTCGCAGCTGGCATCATTGAAGAAGAATAAAACAGACACAGAGAGTTATATTAAGGATCTGGATGAGAAGATTAAGGTTTATCTGGGCAAGGTTCAGGAGATTTCTGCTCAGATTGAGGAGACAGAGGCTGAGATCGCGCTGACTCAGGAGAATCTGGAGCAGGCGAAGGAAGATGAACAGCAGCAGTATAAAGCGCTCAAGGCCCGTATTAAGGCTATGTATGAGGCCGGCAATGTTAGTTATGTTCAGATGCTGCTTGGTTCGGGAGATCTGAAGTCTCTGCTCAATGATCAGGAATATATTTCCAAGATTAATGAATATGATCACAATCTTCTGACGAATCTTCAGCAGATCCGGGATCAGATCGCGGCATATGAGGCTGAACTGGAAGAACAGAAGGAACTGCAGGAAGCTCAGAAGGAAGAGTATGAGTTAGAGAAGGCATCACTTGAGAAGGTCGTCGCTGATAAAGAGGAAGAACTGATCGCCATCGGCGCAGATATTGATTCTGTCAACTCTGATATTGTTACAACTCAGGAGGAGATAGATGCTGAGAATGCCCTGCTTGCTGAGATTATTGAGCAGGAACGCAAGGCAGCTGAGGAAGCAGCCCGCAGAAGGGCTGAGGAAGAAGCCAGAAGAAGGGCAGAAGAGGAAGCTCAGAAGAACCAGTCCGGCAATTCTTCATCTTCCGGGAACGGTGGTTATTATGAAGAGGAGAGTCCATCATATCCATCTTCCAGCACAGGATTGATCTGGCCAGTCGGCAGTACATATATTACTTCTTATTTTGGTTACAGGAATTCGCCGACAGCCGGAGCATCAACCTACCATCAGGGTATCGATATTGCTGCTTCTCAGGGATCGGCAATATGGGCAGCAGCCAGCGGAACGGTTACAACTGCTTCTTACAGCAGTGCTATGGGCAATTACGTAGTTATCAGCCATGGCAACGGGCTTTCTACAGTATATGAGCACTGCAGTGCATTGTATGTCAGCGCAGGTGATTATGTATCTCAGGGATCTACAATCGCCGCTGTTGGTTCCACAGGTATTTCCACAGGTGCCCATCTGCATTTCGGCGTCATGGAAAACGGATCTTATGTTAATCCGCTGTACTATGTCAGCCCGTAATTAAATGAATTATATAAAAACGCTGTAAAATATCAGAAGATATTTTACAGCGTTTTTTAAGTCCAGCCACCGTCCATCCGGATGATTTGTCCATTCATATAAGAATGCTTTTCTGCCAGATCCAGGGCAAGCTCTGCCACTTCATCAGGAAGCCCGAAACGTCCTGCAGGAATTTCTTCTGTAAGGGACTGACGGTCGTCATCGGAGAGAAAATGGTTCATTTCCGTGTCAATGGCACCGCAGGCAATGGCATTGACCTGTATATTGCTGGGTGCCAGTTCTCTGGCCAGGGCCTGAGTAAAGGCATTCATGCCGCCCTTAGTGGCAGAATAAGCAACTTCACAGGAGGCACCGCAGCAGCCCCATACAGATGAGATATTGATGATTTTGCCTTCCTGGCGCTGAACCATCTGGGGAACAGCCAGACGGCAGCAGTTGAAAACAGATGTCAGGTTGGTATTGACGATATGCTGCCAGTCCTCCGGACTCATATCCGTCAGAAGCCCAATATAGGAGATGCCCGAGTTGTTGATCAGTACATCAATTTTATTGTATCTGGCAAGTGTCTGATCTATTATATTTTTCATGACATGATAATCTCCGGTATCACCTGTGAAGGTCAGGCAGTCTACACCATAGTGACTGCATACTTCTGATCTTAATGTGTCCAGCATGGCTTTGTTGTTCAGACAGCAGATGGAAAGATCATAGCCTGCAGCAGCAAAACGAAGAGCGATTGCACGGCCGATGCCCCTTGAGGCACCTGTAATAAAAACTGTTTTTCTACTCATCATAGGACTCCTATTTTAAGGCTTTTTTCAGAACTTCGGATATTTCATTGATCCTGGTCTCCCGTTCCTCTTCATCAGCATGCAGTACACAGCATTTTAAATGGGCATCCAGAATTTCTGTATTCACTTTTTTCAAAATGGCTATCGTAGCCATGATCTGATTGGAAATATCAATACAGTATTTATCCTCATCGATCATCTTATTCAGGCCATCGATCTGTCCTCTGGCCGTATTCAGTAATCGTTTAATATTCTGTTTATCAGCTTTCATAAGCGCCCTCCTTTCGGCTGACACCCGCGGGGGGTGTTGTTTTCATTCTAGCATCTTTTTGATTAAAGTCAAGTGGCCTCTATGTCTTTCTCAGCACAATACAGACAGTTTCCTATTAATAGACTTGACATTATGTGATAGGAGATATAGAATGAATATGACCCCTGGGGGGAGGGGTATTATACCATGATTGTATTGTCTTGAAATTTACGGATAAGCTATATCATAATAGATGAAGAATGGAGGATGGCAAATGAAACAGTTTATTGTGACGGGCATGAGCTGTGCGGCCTGCAGTGCGCGGGTGGAGAAGGCCGTATCGAAGGTTGAGGGTGTGACGGCCTGTTCAGTAAGTCTTCTGACGAATTCTATGGGAGTCGAAGGAACAGCATCATCCCGGGAGATTATAGAGGCTGTACAGGCGGCCGGATATGGGGCTTCTCTGAAGGAAACGGCAGGAGAACATTTATCTTCTGCGGGGAAGGCTGCGCAGGAAGCAATGCTTGAGGATTATGAGACACCGGTTTTGAAGCGGCGTTTGCTGGCATCCCTGGGTTTCCTTATTGTTCTTATGTATTTTTCCATGGGACATATGATGTGGGGATGGCCATTGCCGGCATTTTTTGAGGACAATCATGTAGCAATGGGACTGGTGCAGCTGCTTCTGACAGGAGTTATCATGGTTATTAACCAGAAGTTCTTTGTCAGCGGTTTTATGAGTCTGATACATCGCGCTCCCAATATGGATACTTTGGTGGCTCTCGGTTCAGGTATGTCCTTTGTTTACAGCACTTATGCGTTATTTGCCATGACAGATGCTCAGGTAAAGGGAAACATGGAAGCAGTCATGCAGTATATGCATGAGTTTTATTTTGAATCGGCTGCAATGATATTGACATTGATCACTGTGGGTAAAATGCTGGAGGCGCGTTCCAAGGGAAAGACGACAGATGCGCTGAAAGGACTGATGAAGCTGGCTCCTAAGACGATTACGGTACTCCGGGAAGGACATGAGACGGTCATACCCATTGATCAGGCGAGAAAAGGAGATCTATTTGTTGTCAGACCGGGTGAGAATATCCCTGTTGATGGTATTGTCCTTGAGGGGAGCAGTGCTGTCAATGAAGCGGCATTGACAGGGGAAAGTATTCCTGTGGATAAGAATGTGGGAGATCCTGTCTCAGCGGCCACCCTGAATCAATCCGGTTTTATTAAATGTGAAGCAACCCGTGTAGGGGAGGATACAACACTTTCACAGATTATACAGATGGTCAGCGATGCGGCCGCCACAAAGGCGCCTGTTGCAAAAGTGGCAGATCGGATTTCAGGTATTTTTGTGCCGGCGGTTATGATGATTGCAGTTATGACGATGATCGTATGGCTGATTGCCGGTGAAAGTGTGGGATTTGCCCTGGCCAGGGGAATCTCCGTGCTGGTGATCAGCTGTCCGTGCGCTCTTGGCCTGGCAACACCGGTTGCTATTATGGTCGGTAACGGTATGGGTGCGAAAAATGGTATTCTTTTTAAGACAGCGGTTTCCCTGGAAGAAACAGGCAAGGTGCAGATTGTTGCTCTCGACAAGACAGGAACGATCACCAATGGTGAACCTGAGGTGACGGATATTCTGCCGGCGGGAGAAACTGAAGAAGGTGAACTGCTGAGAATGGCCTATTATCTTGAAAAGAGAAGTGAACATCCGCTTGCGCGTGCAATTTTAAGAAGAGCGGAGGAGGATGGACTGACGGCAGAGGATGTATCAGATTTTGAGGCTTTGCCGGGCAATGGTCTTACAGCTGTCTGGAAGGGACGTAGGCTGGCCGGCGGCAATTATCAGTTTATCAGCGGTCAGGCAGAGGTTCCGGATCATATGAGGCTTCTCTCTGAACAGCTGGCGGGACAGGGAAAGACACCTTTGTTTTTCAGCAGAGATGATTGGCTAATCGGCATGATCGCTGTGGCTGATACCATGAAGGAAGACAGTCGTCAGGCTGTAAAGGAAATGCAGAATATGGGTATCCGTGTCGTTATGCTGACAGGTGATAATGAACGGACTGCAAAAGCTATCGGCAGTCAGGCGGGTGTAGATGAGGTTATTGCGGGCGTTTTGCCGGATGGTAAGGAGAAGGTTATCCGGTCCCTGAAGCAGCAGGGCAGGGTTGCCATGGTCGGTGACGGGATCAATGATGCACCGGCTCTTACAAGGGCAGATATGGGGATTGCCATTGGTGCCGGTACGGATGTGGCGATCGATGCTGCAGATGTGGTGCTGATGAAGAACAGACTCTGTGATGTTCCGGCGGCCATTCGTCTTAGCCGTGCGACACTTAAAAATATCCATGAGAACCTGTTCTGGGCATTTTTCTATAATATGATTGGTATTCCGCTGGCTGCGGGTGTATGGATACCTGTATTTGGATGGAAGCTGAATCCAATGTTTGGTGCTGCAGCCATGAGTTTATCAAGTTTTTGTGTCGTTACCAACGCGCTGCGGCTGAATTTATTCAACATGCATGACGCTGGAAAAGATAAAAAAATAAAAACCAAATCCGGGAAGGAGATTCAGACAATGAAAAAGATCATGAAAATTGAAGGTATGATGTGCGGACACTGTGAGGCAGCTGTTAAGAAGGCATTGGAAGCACTGCCGGAAGTGGCATCTGCAGAGGTCAGTCATGAAAAGGGAACAGCAGTTGTTACATTATCAGCAGCAGCTGCGGATGATGTATTGAAGAAAGCGGTGGAGGATAAAGAGTATAAGGTAATTTCTATTGAGTAAGAATTAAAAATGTCATCTGGTTGTATGCCAGGTGACATTTTTAATGGATAAATATTTATGTAATATTTGTGAAATAATATTGCAATATTTCGATATTTTTGGTATAGTGTACAGGAACTGTTCTTTGAAAATGTGATTGTGATTATAAACAAAAATTGGTGGCAAAATTGGGCATTTTCATTACTCGATTTTTTGAATTGCAAAATTATTGGGCATCAGATATAAAATCAAAACAGATTCTAATAGAAATATATAAGATTTATATAAAAAATACTTTATTTTTTGTCTGTTTTGCTTTAGAATATAGATATGTAACAATAATTTGTTAAGAGTAAGGAGAATTGCGTATGATTTCAAATCAGATTCTGCAGAATACAATTGAGGGCTTGAAGGCAATTACAAGAATAGATTTATGTGTTATGGATATTGAAGGGAAGGTTCTGGCTTCTACATTTTCCAATGCCGAAGATTATGAGGCTTTTGTACTGGAATTTGTGAATTCGCCGGCGGACAGTCAGGTCCTGCAGGGGGTTCAGTTTTTTAAGGTGTTTGATGAGCACCAGCTGGAATTTGTTATTCTTGCAAGAGGTGACAGTGATGATGTCTATATGATCGGCAAGGTGGCCTCTTTCCAGATACAGAATCTTCTGGTTGCTTACAAGGAACGCTTTGACAAGGATAATTTTATCAAAAACCTGCTGCTGGACAATCTGCTTCTGGTTGATATCTATAACCGTTCCAAGAAGCTGCATATTGATACGGATGTACGCCGTATTGTCATGCTGGTGGAGATGAATAACGACAGAGATATGAATGGCCTTGAGGTTGTACGTTCTATTTATACGGGACGACCGAAGGATTTTATTACGGCGGTGGATGAGAAAAATATCATTATCGTCAGAGAGGTCAAAGAGAATGAGAATTATGATGATCTCTGCAAAGCATCCAAGGTCATTTACGAGATGCTGTGCGGTGAGAATCTTCCAAAGGCAAGAATTGCTCTGGGTACTATCGTTCAGGAAATTAAAGATGTGTCAAGATCCTACAAGGAGGCAAGAATGGCCCTGGATGTTGGCAAGATATTCTATAATGAGCGGAATGTGGTAGCCTACAGCAATCTTGGTATTGGCCGTCTGATTTATCAGCTCCCGATTCCTCTGTGCAAGATGTTTATCAAAGAGATTTTTGACAACAAGTCTCCGGAGGATTTTGATGAGGAAACACTTATGACCATCAATAAGTTTTTTGAGAACAGTCTGAATGTTTCAGAGACATCCAGGCAGTTGTATATTCACAGGAATACGCTGGTATATCGTCTTGACAAGCTTCAGAAAAGCACAGGACTGGACCTGCGTGTTTTTGAGGATGCCATCACGTTTAAGATTGCACTGATGGTTGTCAAATACATGAATTATATGGAAACTTTTGATTATTAAAAGCTTCCTTTTTGAAGGAGGGGAAATCATTGATTGCCTTAGATCAGGTAAGTAAAACCTATCCGGGAGATGTGAAAGCACTGAAGGGAATCAGTCTCAGGATTAAAAAAGGCGAATTTGTATTTGTGGTGGGCCAGAGTGGTTCGGGCAAAACAACATTATTCAAATTACTTTTAAAAGAACTGGAACCGACATCCGGTACTATTTATATTAATAACAAGAATCTTGGCCGTCTGCGCCGGAGCAGGGTACCAAAGCTGCGCCGCGGCATCGGCGTTGTATTTCAGGATTTCCGGCTTTTGAAGGACAGGAATGTTTACGAGAATATTGCCTTTGCACAGCAGGTTGTAGGTGCGCCGAACCGGCTGATCAGGAAGAATGTTATGACGATGCTGAATCTGGTAGGACTGCCGGATAAGGCAAAGTTTTATCCGAATGAGCTTTCTGGCGGTGAGCAGCAGAGAGTAGCACTTGCCCGTGCGCTGGTCAATAATCCGCCGCTTCTTCTGGCTGATGAGCCAACGGGTAATCTTGACCCGAAGAATTCATGGGAGATCATGAAGCTTCTGGAGGCCATCAATATGCGGGGAACAACAGTTGTTGTTGTTACTCATAATAAAGAAATCGTTGAGCAGATGCAGAAACGTGTCATCACCATGAGTGAGGGTGTTATCATCAGCGACGAGAGAAAAGGCGGGTATATCTATGAGTAGTTTTGTTTATGGCATCAAGCAGGGCATAAAAAATGTATTCAGAAACCGTCTGTTTTCGCTGGCATCCATTGGTACGATTACAGCCTGTTTGTTTATCTTCGGTGTTTTTTATTGTATCGTTATGAACTTCCAGTATATTTTCTCGGAAGTGGAGACAACGGTTGGTGTAACAGTATTTTTTGAAGAAGAAGTGGGAGAAGAACAGATTCTGGACATCAAATCAATACTGGAGAAGCGTGAAGAAGTTAATGAAGTGAAGTACACTTCTCCGGAGGAAGCATGGGAATATTATAAGGATAAGGCCTTTCCGGAAGGGGATCAGGATATTCTGACGAATCTTGATGAAGACAATCCTCTGGCTGATTCTGCCAGTCTGGAAGTATATCTGAATGACGCATCCAGGCAGCAGGAGCTGGTGGATTATATCTGGTCCATAGACGGTGTCAGATTGGTCAATGCATCAAAGAGTGTCGCCGAAAGTTTTGCAAGTTTTGGACGTCTGATCAGTTATGTATCGCTGGGAATTATTGTGATTCTGGTAGGAGTAGCTGTATTTCTGATCAGCAATACGGTGACCATTGGTATTACCGTGCGTCATGAGGAGATTGCGATCATGAAGTATCTTGGTGCGACGGATTTCTTTGTCAGGGCTCCGTTCCTGATTGAGGGAATGCTGATCGGTCTGATAGGTTCGCTCATTCCTGTATGTATTTTAAAAGTGCTTTATGACAAGGTAGTTATGTTTGTTGGTACGGAGTTCAGTGCCCTGAATAATATTCTGACTTTCCTGCCATCAGGCGAGATATTCAGAATTCTGATTCCTGTTTCATTGATGATTGGATTGGGGATAGGCTTTATTGGAAGTTATCTGACTCTGATCAAGCATGTAAGAGTATAAAGAGTTCATCAGGAGTAATCTTTCAAAACTCGTATAGGCTGAGTAGATACAATATTTTCGAAAAAAGTGTGAAAGCTGGCTTTTGACAATTGTCTGAGCCAGCTCTTTATGTTAAGATATGAAAGAATAAAAGCCTGCATGAGATCAATTTGGAAGGAGTCAGAGCATGAATAATAAGAACAGTTACTTTAAAGGGCTGATAACAGGTGTTGCTTTATGTGTCCTGATTATTGGCGTAATGACATTGTCAGGATGCTTTTTAGGGGCTTATGTGCCTTCAAATGTAAAAGAAAATTCTCAGGAAGTGAAGGATGGCGGTTCCGAAAAGCTTTCTGAACGATATGATGAGATTGAAGAGAAGCTGGATACACTTCAAAAGGTTGTTGACCAGTACTATCTCAGTGATGAAGAAGTCAGTACGGATGAGATGGTAGAAGGTATTTATAAAGGATATATCGATTCACTAGGAGAGGCCTATACTGTTTATTATACAAAAGAGGAATATGATCAGCTGAAGGAATCTACATCAGGAAAATATTCCGGTATTGGTGTTGTTGTCAGCCAGAATATAGATACCGGGGTTATTACGGTGGTGCGTCCGTTTGCAGGTTCGCCGGGAGCAGAGGCGGGAATACGGAAGGATGATATTGTTTATAAAGTGGCCGGCAAAGAGGTTACGGGAGTGGATGTCAGTGAAGTGGTGACATGGATCAAGGGAGAAGAAGGGACAACCGTGACCATCGAAGTTTATCGACCGTCGGAAGACCAGTATATGACATTTGAGGTTGAAAGGCGGACTATAGAAGTACCTATGGTTGAATACAGGATGCTGGAAGATAATATCGGTTATGTGTCTATTTACGAATTTGAGGAGACTACGTCAGAACAGTTCAATGAAGCGGTCGATGATCTGACAGAACAGGGGATGCAGGGACTGATCATCGATCTTCGTGATAATCCGGGAGGTTTGGTGAATTCGGCAACAGCGGTTCTGGATCGTATTCTGCCGAAGGATAAGCTTCTGGTCTATACGATCGATAAAGATGGGAAGAAGGATGAGGAATATACAAAGGATGATGTGACAATAGATGTGCCGATAACGGTGCTGATCAATGAGAACAGTGCCAGTGCTTCTGAGATTGTCAGCGGATGTCTGCAGGATTATGAGCGGGCGGTTCTTGTGGGAACCACTTCCTTTGGAAAGGGAATTGTGCAGTATGTGCTGCCGTTGAATGACGGATCTGCCATCAAATTGACCAGCGCGAAATATTATACGCCAAATGGCCGTAATATTCACGGTATAGGTATTGAGCCGGATGTGGAAGCGGAGCTGGATAAAGAAGCGGAGACAGATACACAACTGGAGAAAGCCAAAGAGATTACTTTGGATCATATTGGTCAATAGCGGGATTTTTTCTATGCATGGCAGATGCATTTTGACGCAATAGAAGGATAGAGGAGTGAGCCTATGTTTTTCAAAAAGAAACAAACTGTAAAAGATTATGACCGCAAGAATCTGAAACCGGTTATCCGCTGCAGTATCTGCACCGGTGAACAGACAGCCGGCTTCCAGAATATTCATACAGGAAAGTTCACAGAAGTCTGTCTTATCCGGAGTGAACAGGATCTGGAGAGCTTTAAAAATATGTATGGCCTTGAAAGTATGGACAAGATATATTAGTAAGATAGGATTGTGTTATTTCTGGATATCATTTTGCAAGAAATTCTGCTGTTTTATGTTTATATTATATTGCAGCAGTAATCTGGAAAGAACCAGGAATAATTCAGAGGAGGTCAAAAAATGATTCGCAGGTTTGTATTTGGGCAGCCCATAGAGACGGGGGCGGTTGTGCAGGATATACCGGTATGTGCAGGAGAACCGGAGTATATGACAGTTACGGAGACAGAAGAAGCAATCATTTTGTCACGGACAATGGCTGAGGATGATATTGTATACGGATTGGGTGAGCAGGTGCGCGGTATCAATAAGCGTGGATTTTCTTACATCAGCAATGCTTCGGATGATCCGGTGCATACGGAAGAAAAACATTCTCTTTATGGGGCGCATAATTTTATGATTCTTGCCGGGGACAGTAACTTCGGGCTTTTCGTGGACGATCCGGGAAAGGTCGTTTTTGATGCGGGGGAAACTCAGATTGACACATTGACCATCACAGCAGGGAAGAATTGTGTGATTTATTTTATCGATGGTGATGATCTGAAGGAGATCGTGCATCAGTTCAGAGGTCTGATCGGGCGCAGCTATATTGCTCCGAAGTGGGCTTTCGGCT
Source organism: Coprococcus sp. (assembly GCA_016297495.1). GTDB lineage: Bacteria > Bacillota > Clostridia > Lachnospirales > Lachnospiraceae > Coprococcus_A. The sequence goes on along the minus strand of JAEDGN010000004.1, from coordinate 35,298 downwards.
ATCAGCAGTCCAGATGGGGGTATGAATGTGAGGATGACGTACGCAGAGTTGTAAGAGGACATCATGACAATGGAATTCCTCTGGAAGCTGTTTATATGGATATCGATTATATGGAAGATTTCAAGGATTTCACCATCGATGGTGATAAATTCCCTGATTTTCCTGCATTTGTAGAAGAGATGAAGCAGCAGCATGTGCATCTTGTGCCGATTATTGATGCAGGCGTGAAGATCGAGAAGGATTATCCGGTATATGAAGAAGGCGTCCGGAATGATTATTTCTGCAAGGATGAGGAGGGTAATGATTTTGTTGCAGCTGTATGGCCGGGCAGAGTACATTTCCCGGATGTGCTGAATTCCGAAGCAAGAAAATGGTTTGGTAATAAATATCAGTGGCTGATTGATCAGGGAATCGATGGTTTCTGGAATGATATGAATGAACCGGCTATCTTCTATTCTGACAAACGCTTGAAGGAAGCCATGGATGAAATTATCAGCATGAAAGGGATGAATCTGGATATTCATTCTTTCTTCCACCTGAAGGATATTGTTCGTGAACTTTCCAATAGTGCCGAGGATTATGCTTCCTTTTACCATGATATGGATGGCGTCAGAGTAAGACATGCGGATGTTCATAATCTGTATGGTTATAATATGACAAAGGCTGCCGGAGAGGCATTTGACCGAATTGCCCCTGACAGGAGAATTCTCATGTTCTCAAGGTCATCCTATATCGGTATGCATCGTTACGGCGGAATCTGGACCGGTGATAATAATGCATGGTGGAGTCAGCTTCTGCTTAGTATTCAGCAGATGCCCGCCCTCAACATGTGCGGTATCCTTTATACAGGATCAGACATTGGCGGTTTTGGCGGTGATACGACAGAGGATCTGCTCCTGCGCTGGCTGGAATTTGGTATCTTTACACCTTTAATGAGAAACCATGCGGCCATAGGTACCCGTGAGCAGGAGGTTTATCAGTTTACACATCTTGATAATTTCAGAAATATAATCCGGATTCGCTATGGCCTGCTTCCTTATATTTACAGTGAATACATGAAAGCAGCTCTGAAGGATGAGATGTATTTCCGTCCGCTGGCGTTTGATTATCCACAGGATAAACAGGCGGCAGGTGTAGAGGATCAGCTGCTGGTTGGAGAAAGCCTGATGATCGCTCCGGTCTATAAACAGAATGCAAAGGGACGTTATGTCTATCTGCCTGAGGATATGCTCATGGTGCGTATGAGTGCCATGGATAACAGAAGCTGTGAAGTCATGGAAAAAGGACATTATTACATAGAAATTGCATTAAATGAGCTGGTATTCTTTGTAAGAAAGAACCACGTACTGCCTCTGGCCAGGCTGGGTGATTCGGTACTGACAACAGCAGATCTGGAAGAGAGCAGTTATGAATGGCTGGGTTATGTCACGGATCAAGCGGAATATGAACTGTATACCGATGATGGCATCAGTAAAGACTATATTCCGGAAGAACAGTGGAAGATATACAGTTTTACTGCAGAAGACTTTGCCGATAATTTTAGCTTACAGAATATAGACTAAAAGCGTATCAATTGCGATATGGAGCCTGACATCAGACCTGTCAGGCTCTTTACAGATTTTCAGAATATTGGGGGGATTTTACTATGAAAAAGAGTTTGCTGGCCATTTTGCTTGCAGTGGGACTTATCTGTGGTTCTATGACAGGATGCGGGGGCAGTACTGTCGCCGGAAATACTCAAAATGATGTGAATACCAGTATGGAATCAGGGGCGATATCCGGTGATGCTGATTTGTTGATGTATACGGTTAATGACAGGGGATTAAATGTACGCGATGACAATTACCGTACATGCTATGAAGTTTTTGTATATAGCTTCTGGGACAGCAACAGTGATGGAATCGGAGATCTGAATGGGCTGATACAGAAACTGGACTATATTAATGACGGCAATGATGAGACGGACAAAGATCTGGGCTGTAATGCCATCTGGCTGATGCCGGTCATGCCTTCGACCACATACCATAAATATGACGTGATGGATTATTATGATATCGATCCGGAATATGGTACGCTGGATGATTTCAAAAGGCTTGTGGAGGAGTGCCATGCCCGGGGCATCAATGTCATCATGGATCTCGTTATGAATCATACCTCATCCCGGCATGAATGGTTCAGGTCGGCCTGTGAATATCTGGATAGTCTGGAACCGGGACAGACACCGGACGAAGCGGTTTGCCCTTATGTAGGTTACTACAATTTTACGGACAAGGCACAGGGAAATTTTCATCAGGTCGGTGATACGGAATGGTTTTATGAAGGACAGTTCTGGAGTGAAATGCCGGACCTCAATCTTGCCAATAAAAACGTACGTCAGGAATTTGAGGATATTGCCCGGTACTGGCTGGAACTCGGGGTGGACGGCTTCAGGCTGGATGCTGTCAAAGAATTCTACTCGGGCAGTACAGAAAAAAATATAGAGGTTTTGTCCTGGTTTAATGATGCGGTTAAGTCCATAAAAGCGGATACCTATCTGGTAGGGGAAGTCTGGGAAGATTATAACGGCTGCTCAAAGTACTATGAAAGTGGTCTGGACAGCTTTTTTGATTTTTCATTTGCGGATTCTACAGGGTATATATCCAAAGTGTTAAATGGCAATGCAAAGAGCGGGGCGAGTACATACGGAAAAGCCATCGAAGCCGTCAACGATACGATTTTGCAGTATACAGATAATTATATTGACGCACCATTTTATTCCAACCATGATCTTGCCAGAAGCGCCGGTTATTATAGCGGTGAATATGCAGAAGAGAAGGTTAAGATGGGACACGCCATGAATCTGCTGATGAGTGGTAATGCGTTTATCTATTATGGAGAAGAGCTTGGTATGAAGGGCTCCGGCAGGGATGAGAATAAACGTGTTGGTATGTACTGGTCGGAAAATACGAACATGGTGGGCGTGTGTGCCGGACCGGTGGATGCAGATACAGTGGAAATGATTTATCCCAGTCTTGAAGTACAGCAGGAAGATCCGGGTTCCATCTATAATTATGTAAAACAGGCAATTAAATTGCGTAATATTTATCCCGAAATAGCCAGAGGTACCATGACTTTTCATCAGGAGCTTTCCAATGATCAGGTATGCGTATTTACAAAAGAGTACGAGGGTTCTCAGCTGATGATCATATTCAACCTTTCTGAAAATGAAAATGCGGTAGATCTGTCTGGAATATCATTAAACGGCAAAGATGCCGGGAATGTAGAAGAAGCGGGAATGCTTCAGACTTCCGGTGCTGGTGTTCGGATTGATGGAAGCAGGGTCATCATGCCTGCCTATAGTGTAGAAATAATAAAATAAAAACAGATTCGCCGCTGTCCGAAGACAGCGGCGAATCTGTTTATTCTTAAAAGCAAAAGGTCACGGACTGGCGTTCTACCAGATGGACGTCCACGGTGACTTTATTTTGTCTGAGAGTGCCGGTGGTAAGTTTTTCCAGAAGAAGATTAATGGCAGTCTGGGCCTTTAATTCGATGTTCTGGCTGATGGTAGTCAACTTCGGCGCGCTGTACATGCAGAATGGCAGATCATCAAAACCGATGACAGACAATTGGGTCGGCAGCTTCAGTCCGCCAAGACGAGCACCTTCCATGACACCTACAGCCGCATAGTCCGAGGTGGTTACGATTGCGGTGATATCCTTCTGACTGGAGGCAATGGCTTGTCCGACGAGGATACCATGGTCATAGTCCGGCGGGAACTCGAAGATCAGATCTTCCTGCAAAGGAATATGGCTTTCTTCCAGGGCTCTGCAATATCCTCTGAATCGGGCGGTTAATAAATCGCTGCCCTTATAATCGGCCATGAAGGCGATATTCCTGTGATCCTGATTAATGAGATAGCGCGTGGACAAATAAGTTCCTTTCTCATCATCGCAGCCGACATTGATCAGATCTTCTCTTGTATGACAGCTGTCCAGAAAAACGAGAGGAATATGTATGTTGTCCAGAATCTGATCAAGAAAAGCATCAAAATCCGGAAGAAGGATGATGGCCCCGTCAGCCGGCCAGTTCTTGAACAGGGCATCCAGTTCATCAAAATCATAAACAGAACGAATCATGGCATAATAGCCGTGAATACGCAGCTGATATTCCATGATGCCCAGCAGAGAGCTGATGTATGGTGAGTAGAACATATTTGTTTCATTATGGCTCAGAGGAATGATCAGAAAAATGATCCTGGATTTTCTTGAGGCCAGACTCCGGGCACTCATATTTGGTGTGTAATTGTACTTTTTAATAATTTCGCCGACGCGCTGAACAGTCTTTGCCGATACACGTTCGTATCGTCCGTTGACTACGTTCGATACGGTCATGGTGCTTACGCCGGCTTCTTTAGCGATATCTTTTAATGTCATATACTATTTCCCCGCTATACAATTGCATGTTGTCTTAGTATTTTTCTGGTAAGATTTGCATATACAGTTTTCATATTAGCTGTTTTAAAAGCATATTGCAAGAAAAATGTAGAAAAAAATACGATAGGCGTATTTAACGTTATACTATAAGTATAAAACTATGTTCGCCATATTTCAAACAAAAATTGCAAAATGTAGATAAAATGAGCATAATAGCAAAGAAATTAAATAATAATATGTACAAAATAGAGAATGGAATATTGCAGGATTGACAAAATGCCTTTAAAATAGTATGATATTTACAGGTTTAGCGATAAACTAAACAAAACCTGAACCAAGGGGAAACAAAAATGGGTAACATTAAAAAAGGAGGAATCATTTATGAAAAAGTTACCAGCAATTTTAATGACAGCTGCACTTGTTCTGTCAATGGCAGCTTGCGGCAGCAAACCTGCAGAGACAAAGGCACCTGCAGCAGAGAGCAGTGCAGCAGAAAGTACAGGAGAGACAGCGGCTGCAGCAGATGAGGAAGAGATTACATGTGATATGCTTGTATGGTCACCTTCCGAGGATCAGTCTGCTGATTACGGCAACTGGCTGCAGACACAGTGTGAAGCTTTTGCAGCAGAACATCCAAATTGGCACATTACCTTCTCTTATGGTGTTTCAGCAGAAGGTGAAGTTGCAAAACTGATCGCACAGGATGTTGATGCAGCAGCAGATGTATTTATGATGACCAATGACCAGCTGACTGATCTGCTTCCGGCCAAGGCTGTAGCAAGAATCGGCGGTGAGACAGAGGCATGGGTTAAAGAGAATAACTCCCAGACAATGGTTGATTCTCTGACAGTTGACGGTGCCCTGTATGGTATTCCGTTTACATCCAATACATGGTATATGTACTATGATAAGAGTGTCTTCTCAGAAGACGATATCAAGTGCCTGGATACCATGCTTGAGAAAGGTGTTGTATCCTTCCCTCTGACTAACTCCTGGTATCTGGCAAGCTTCTATGTAGGCAATGGCTGTACATTCTTTGAAGACGGCTATAATGCAGAAGCTGGTATTGATTTCAGCGGTGATAAAGCAAGTGCAGTTACAGATTATCTTGTAGATCTCAGAGATAACAAGAACTTTGTTGTTGATGTTGATGGTTCAGGTATCGCAGGTCTTCGTGATGGTTCTATCAGCGCAATGTTCTCAGGTTCCTGGGATTATGAAAACGTAAAGGGTGCCCTTGGAGACAATATGGGTGTTGCTCAGCTTCCTACATACACATTGAACGGCGAACAGAAGCAGATGTATTCATTCGCAGGCTCCAAGGCTATGGCAGTCAGCTCTTCCACAGAGTATCCTCAGGTTGCAGTCGCTCTTGCTAAATATCTTGGCAGTGCAGAGGCTCAGAAGTCCCACTATGAGACAAGAAATATCATCCCATGTAACGAAGAGCTTCTTCAGGATCCGGTATTTGCAGAGGATGCACTTGTAAAGGCTCAGAACGATACAGTTGCCAATACGTCTATTATCCAGCCATTCATTTCCCCTATGGCTAATTACTGGACACCAACTGATAACTTTGGAAAATCTTTAAGAAACGGTGAAGTAACCCATGACAATGCTGCTGAGGCAACAGAGGCATGGAATACGAACATGAATACTTCAGTCGTAGAATAATAGTTGGTGTATCACAGGGGAGCCCGTGTGGCTCCCCTGTTTTTGAAAGATAAACTTTAACACAGTAAGAGAGTAATAGTTGGGAGGCATCAGCGTGGCCGTTAAATTAAAAAAACGTGTGAATGAATTTCCGACACCTTACACTGTAGGAAAAGCGGTGAAAGAGGGAGGAGCTGCGACAAAGCTTTCCATGCTGGTTATGGGTGCCGGCAATATTGCCCATAAACAGTTTGTGAAGGGATTGTTATATCTTTTGATTGAAATTGCCTTCATTGCCTTCATGGTAATGGGTGGTATTCATAATATTGCAATGCTGCCGTCACTGGGTGATACGGCACAGGAAGAAGTGTGGAATGAAGCGAAGGGCATTTATGAATATGTGGCCGGTGATAATTCACTTCTGATTCTGTTATATGGTGTTGCAACACTATTTCTTTGTATCGGATTTATTTTATTATGGTGTTCATCACTGAAGAGTGCTTATAAAGCCGAGTGTCTGGCAAAAGACGGCAAGCATGTGAATTCTTTTGCTGATGATCTGAGAGAGCTTCTGGACAAGAATCTTCATCATACATTACTGACACTTCCGGTTGCAGGTATTCTGTTCTTTAATATCCTGCCTTTGATATTCATGATTTCCATGGCATTTACGAACTACAGTAAACAGGGTGATCATCTGCTGCTGTTTGACTGGGTGGGACTTGCCAATTTTGTAAAAGTACTGAATATTTCAGATTCCCTTGGTCAGACCTTCTGGTCTGTGCTGGGATGGACGCTGATCTGGGCAATTTTTGCAACGGGTCTGAACTATATCTTTGGCATGATCCTTGCCATTGTTATCAATCGTGAAGGAACAAGGTGCAAAGCTTTCTGGCGTTTCTGTTTTGTTTTATCCATCGCAGTGCCTCAGTTTGTATCTCTTCTGATTATGAGAACGATGCTGCAGCCATCGGGTGCTGTCAATGTTCTGCTTCAGAATCTGGGCATTATTGATAATGCATTACCGTTCTTTACCAATGCTACATGGGCGAGAGTGACGGTTATTGTTATCAATCTCTGGGTTGGTATTCCATATACGATGATGCAGGTAACGGGTATTCTGCAGAATATTCCTGTGGAACTTTATGAGGCAGCCAGAGTGGATGGTGCCAATGCATTTGTAACCTTCTTTAAAATCACACTGCCTTATATGCTGTTTGTGACCACACCGTATCTGATTACGACATTTACGGGTAATATCAATAACTTCAATGTTATTTATCTGTTGTCCGGCGGTGATCCGACACCAGTCGGTCTTACAGCTGGTAAAACAGATTTGCTTGTTACCTGGCTGTACAAGCTGACAGTTGATCAGCAGTATTATAATATCGGTGCTGTTATCGGTATTCTTACTTTCGTTGTCCTGGCCATTGTATCTCTTGTTACTTACAGAAATACGGGCTCTTACAAAGATGAGGAGGGATTCCAATAATGAGCAAAAAAGAAGTAACCTCTTCAATGAAGAGAAAGAAATTTATTACCAATACGGTCGTTCATATTGTGCTGGCTGTGCTGGCGGTAGTATGGGTATTCCCTATTTTCTGGGTTGTACTGACCAGCTTTAGAGCAGAGAGAGGTTCTTATGTATCTACTTTCTTCCCGAAGAGCTACACGATCGACAATTATGTCAGATTATTCACAGATACATCTGTTTTGAATTTCCCTAGGATGTTCATGAATACGCTGATTATTGCTATTATCTCATGTCTCATCTCGACATTCTTCGTTTTAGCCGTATCCTATTGTATGTCGAGACTGCGTTTTAAGATGAGAAAGCCTTTTATGAATGTTGCCATGATTCTGGGTCTGTTCCCGGCCTTCATGTCCATGGTAGCTGTTTATTATATTTTGAAATCCATCGGACTTTCAGAGGGAGCTATGATCCGTGTGGCATTGGTACTGGTTTATTCAGGCAGTTCCGGTCTTGGTTTCTTTGTGGCCAAAGGTTTCTTTGATACGATTCCGAAGGCACTGGATGAAGCTGCTTATATTGATGGCTGTACAAAATGGCAGGTATTTTCAAAGATTACGATTCCTCTGAGTAAGCCGATCATCGTTTATACAGTATTGACTTCCTTTATGGGACCATGGGTAGATTTCATTTTTGCGAAGGTAATATGTCGTGCCAATGCTGATTATTACACGGTTGCGATTGGTCTGTGGCGTATGCTTGAGAAGGAGTACATCGATAGCTGGTATACATGTTTTGCGGCTGGCGCCGTATGTATTTCCATACCGATCGCAATTCTGTTCATCTTTATGCAGAGATACTATACAGAAGGTCTTTCGGGTGCTGTCAAAGGATAAGCATTTGTCTTATTGCTGTATGAAGTAAGAGAGAGAAGTTCCTGGGGCCGCTGCAGAATATAAATACTGATAGAGCGTTTATATTTTGCAGCGGTTTTTTGGGTTCAGTATGTACGGCAGCGTAGTATGTCATTTTAAGGGAATAGCAGAGAGGGGATACAGGATGAAGTGGATATATGGTAAGAATAGCTGGCGGACGCCGGAACAGGGAGAGGAGAATTGTTATCTTCTGACTAACGGACTGGGCGGTTTTTCTTCTCTGACAATTACGGGTGCCAATGCGAGGAATGATCAGGCCCTTCTCATGGCTGCTCTGAAAGCACCGACGGTTCGTTATCATCTGGTTACGAATGTTCATGGGAAAATCAGAGTAGGTGATAAAAACTATGATCTTGCTTCGCAGCGTTATGTGAACCGGACAAAGAATCAGACCGGACAGCGTTGGCTGCAATGCTTTTCTTTTGAGTATCTGCCCGTATGGCAGTACCATGCAGAAGATATAGATATCATGCAGACTGTTTTCATGAGACAGGGAGAGAATACGGTGGGGATCCGCTATGAGATAGAAGCAGGCCGGGAGGGAGAACTGCTCCTGACACCATGGATGCAGTTCGTTCCGAAAGGGCACTGTTTATCAACATCCCAGTCCTTTAGCCTGAACGGCGAAAAGATTCAGTCTAATGGTATATGTCTTTATTATTGGACCAATGGCTTAGTTGAAAGGCAGGAAACAGTTTTCTCCGGGGACTGGTATTATGAACAGGATGCCAGAGATGGACGGGATGCCGTCGGGTGTGCAGTGGCCAATCACAAGATTCATTGTCCGTTCCGGAAAGGAAGACAGATCTATTATCTTGTTTATAGTTTGGATCATCTGTGTGATGTGGATGAAGCATGGGTAAATGACGCTATTGATAATGAAATCTTTCGTCAGCAGCAGCTCATCAATACTGCGGGCTTTCACGATCCGTCAGCACAGATGCTGTCGAAAAGCGCCAATCAGTATCTGACATGGCGGGAGTCAACGAAAAGCCAATCAATTATAGCGGGATTTCCGTTTTTTGGGGACTGGGGCAGGGATACAATGATTGCCATGGCCGGCTGTACCCTTGCTGCACGGCAGTATGAAAGCGCAAAAAGCATTCTGCGGACATTTATGGCTTACTGTCGGAAAGGGCTGATGCCCAATATGTTTCCGGAGGATGATGGAAAGCCTTTGTATAATACAGTGGATGCGTCGCTGTTGTTTATCGAGATTGTTTATCTGTATCTGAAGGCAACCGGTGATATGAAATTTGTCCGGGAAGCATGGCCGGAGATGACAGAGATTGTCCGCTGGTATCAGAACGGAACTGACTATGGCATCCATATGGATGAGGACGGTTTGATTTCGGCGGGAAAAGGACTTTACCAGCTGACATGGATGGATGTGCGCGTTGGAGATATTCTGCCGACACCACGTCATGGCAAACCGGTGGAGATCAATGCCTACTGGTATAATGCACTGATGATTCTGTCGGAACTGGCACCACAGATGGGGGAACCGGGATGTGGGGAAATGTATCGGAATATGGCAGAACGGGCCAGAGAAAGCTTCTTAAGGCTGTTCTGGAATGACAAAAAAGGTTGCCTTCGGGATGTGATTTCGGGGACAAAAGCCGATGACCAAATTCGATGCAATCAGATATGGACATTGACGCTTTCCTATGTTATGGTGAATGAAGAACAGGCACAGCAGATTTTAAAAACAGTATACAGGTATCTTTATACACCATGGGGACTGAGATCGTTGAGCCCCGAGGATGATGAGTATCATGATTCTTACGGCGGTTCACAGTTTGAGCGTGATATGGCCTATCATCAGGGAACGGTATGGGCTTATCCATTGGGGGCATATTATCTGGCTTATCTGCGGTGGTCGCCGGATCCACCGGAGGCGGTCAGGAATGTCAGAAGACAGCTTCAGCCGCTGGAGGCATGTCTCAGGGAAGGATGTATTGGCCATATTGCAGAGATATATGATGGTGATGTTCCTGATACATCCAGAGGATGTTTTGCTCAGGCCTGGAGTGTCGGAGAATTGCTGAGAGTTTATGAAAAGATTGAAGAAATGGAAGATAATAAATAATGACAGATATAGAAATGAAACACTGGTTTGCATCTGATGAATTTAACCGGCAGTACGCCTACGAAGGGAATGATCTGGGAGCGTATTATGCGTCAGATCGTACATGTTTTAAAGTATGGGCTCCGACGGCGGAAATGGTTGTATTGAATCTTTATAAAGATGGTCAATCAGGCGAAGCAACCGGTCATTTTCAAATGAAGAAAACAGAAAAGGGTGTATGGGAGCTTGGCCTGGATGGAGACAGAGAGGGCGTCTACTATACATATTCTGTGACCGTCGGCGGAAAGACACGGGAGACAGGAGATCCTTATGCAAAGGCCTGTGGGGTCAATAGTTCCCGGAGTATGGTGGTCGATCTGGAGAGAACGAATCCTGAAGGATGGAAAAGTGATAAGCGACCTTCCGGGATTACAAAGCATCCGGTGATCTGGGAACTGCATATCAAGGATTTTTCCAATGACTGGCATGGAAACGTACGTCAGGCATGGCGTGGAAAATACATGGCATTTACGGAAAAAGATACTTCTTTTGAGGGTAAAGGAGAATATCCTACCTGTATGACATATCTGAAGCAGCTTGGCATTACGTATGTACATCTGATGCCGACTTATGATTATGGTTCTGTGGATGAAGAACATCCGGAATGGAATCAGTTCAACTGGGGTTATGATCCTGTCAATTATAATGTGCCGGAAGGTTCCTATTCAACAGATCCATGGGATGGACATGTGCGTATCCGTGAATTTAAGGAAATGGTCATGGCTCTGCATCAGGCAGGTATTGGTGTGATTCTGGATGTGGTGTATAATCATACCTATGATATGGATTCAGTATTTCAGAAAACTGTGCCGGGATACTTTTATCGTATGTTCGAGGACGGAACATGGGCCAATGGCTCCGGATGCGGCAATGACACAGCCAGCGAGCGGGTGATGTTCGGAAAATACATGGCAGATTCTGTATGTTATTGGGCAAAAGAATATCATATTGATGGTTTTCGTTTTGATTTGATGGGACTTTATGATGTCAATACCATGAATACGATCAGAAAACGGCTGGATCGTCTTCCGGGAGGAAAAGATATTCTCATGTATGGGGAGCCGTGGTCAGCAGCAGGGACTGCCTGGGAAAATATGGCCTACCCGGCCAATATGGATAATCTGCAGCTGCTGGACGAACGAATCGCCGTATTTTGTGATAAAACAAGAGATGCATTGAAAGGAAGTCCTTTTGAAGCGCTTGAGACAGGCTATGTCAGCGGAGATTCCAGAGTGGCCATGTCTCTTAAACGGGATATTGAGGCGGCTGTGTGTGCATGGTGCGGTCCGAGGCGGGACATCGGAAGGCTGAACCCGAAGTCACCGATGCAGATTGTAAGTTATGTGTCGGCCCACGATGACAGGAGCCTGTGGGATAAACTGGTAGTTTCAGTGAAAAAGGTGCCGGATTATGAGGCCCGCTATGAAGATATTCTTCAGATGAACCGGATGGCAGCAGGAATTGTTATGACCTGTCTGGGTATGCCGTTTATTATGGCCGGAGAGGAATTTGGACGAACCAAGCTGGGCTGCAGCAACAGCTATAATCAGCCCGCATGGCTCAATGAACTGGATTGGAAAAGATCCTGTGATTATAGGGAACTAGTGGATTATTATCGTTTTCTGATTGCCTTGCGCAGGGAAATGCCATTATTGGAAAAAGGCAGCAATGAGGCGGCAGAAGCTGTCTGTTTCCTGGAGAGGGCGGATGCGGTCATCGGTTTTGTTCTGGATGATGTACCGTCCGGCAGAAGATGGCAAAGGGCAGTTGTCTATTATAATCCGTATAATTGCAAAAGAAAGGTCTCTCTGCCGGAAGGACAGTGGCGGCTATTATCCGATGGCGTGAAGCATCAGCATAAAAAAGGTGTGGCCGTGGAAGGAAGTCAGATCATTCTCAAAGAAAAATCAGTAACAATTTTAGGCGAAAGATAGGAGAGAACATATGGAATCAAAAAGAGCAAGCGGTATTCTGCTGCCGATCAGCAGTCTGCCTTCAAAGTATGGTATTGGATGTTTTTCAAAAAGTGCGTATGAATTTGTGGATCAGCTGAAGGAGGCAGGACAGAGTTACTGGCAGATTCTGCCGCTGGGACCGACCAGCTATGGAGATTCACCTTATCAGTCCTTTTCCACTTTTGCGGGCAATCCTTATTTTATCAGTCTTGAAGATCTGATCGAAGAGGGCGTTCTTGAGAAAGAGGAATGTGATGCGGTTGATTTTGGCTCTGATCCGTCCTGCGTTGATTATGGCAAATTATATACAGGCCGTTTTTCTCTGTTAAGAAAGGCATATGAACGCAGTAAAATCTATGAAAACGCGGAATTTATTGAATTTTGTCGTAATCAGAGCTGGTGGCTGGATGATTATTCGTTGTTTATGGCGGTCAAGAACCGCTTTGATGGTAAGAGCTGGATCGAGTGGGCTGAGGATATCCGGCTTAGATGGGGATATGCACTGGATTACTATCGCCGTGAGCTTTATTTTGATATTGAATTCTACAAATATCTTCAGTTCAAATTCCGCAAGCAGTGGGCGAAATTGAAAGCTTATGCCAACAAACAGGGTATAGAGATCATCGGTGATATTCCGATTTATGTGGCATTTGACAGTGCAGACACATGGGCACACCCGGAACTTTTTCAGCTGGATGAAAAAAATGTTCCGAAGGCTGTGGCGGGCTGTCCTCCGGATGCTTTTTCAGCAACAGGGCAGCTTTGGGGAAATCCACTCTATCGTTGGGATTATCATCGGATGCAGGGTTATGACTGGTGGATCAAACGTATCGCCAATTGCTTTGCCATGTATGATGTGGTGCGCATTGACCATTTCAGAGGCTTTGATGAATATTATTCCATTCCGTATGGTGATCTGACAGCTGAGAACGGTCAATGGAAAAAGGGACCGGGTATGGAACTGTTTAACACAATCAAATATCGTCTTGGCGACCGCAAGATCATTGCGGAAGATCTGGGCTTTATGACGGATACAGTGCGTGCACTTGTAAAAGACAGCGGTTATCCGAATATGAAGGTGCTGGAATTTGCCTTTGACAGCAGAGATACGGGATCAGCCAGTGATTATCTGCCGCATAATTACAGTAAAAACTGTGTTGTGTATACAGGGACCCATGATAATGAGACGCTGGTCGGATGGTATAAGAATATCCTTCCTGAGGAGAGGAAGATGGTTCGGAATTATGTCCACAATCAGAAGGTGGCAGATAAATGGATGTACAAGGAAATCATCTGTCTGGCCATGCGCAGTGTGGCGGACACTTGTATCATTCCGATACAGGATTACTTTGGGTATGACAATCATGCCCGTATGAATACCCCTTCAACATTGGGCAACAACTGGCAGTGGCGTCTGAAAGAAGGCGAGATCATACCGGAGCTGCTGGCAGAGATCAGAAGCTATACAAAAATTTACGGAAGACTGGCCAATCAGGCAGAAAAGGCAGCCCAATAAAATTAATCCTAACTATTTCGGCGGCGGTATTGATAAGGTGTTGTACCGTAGTATCGTTTAAACAGGCGGATGAAATAGGAATGATTCTCAAAGCCTGTGGCCTCAGAAATGGCAAGCACAGTGTCGTCAGTGTCTGTCAGCAGCTCGGCCGCTCTCTTCAGGCGGCGCTGATTCAGGTATTCTACCAAGGTCGTGCCTGTAAATGACTTGAAGAACTTCATGAAATAGGAGGTGCTGTAGCCGCAGAAGGCTGCAGCCTCTCCCAGAGAGATGGCTCTCGTATAGTTGCTGTCAAGAAAGTGGAGCAGTTCCTTCATCTTCTGAATCTGCGTTCTGTGGGAAGCATCCGAAATGTTCTGTACTGCTTTGCTGCGCAGTGGTATCAACAGCCAGAAAAGGGACAGAAGATGGGCTTTAATGAAAAGCTCTATACCGCTGTCGTGCTGTCGGCGGTGTTCAACCAGCGCCATCAGATGATAGCTGAGATCTGCAGCGAAAGGATGATCGCCATGTAGTACGGGCGGCAGGAGTACGCTGCCATCCAGATACGGGCGCAGATTTTTCTCAAAGCAGCTGTCTGAACCGTCACTGCTGCCAAGAATACGAAGATCAAAGACAATATTAAAATAGACGGCCTCATTGGAGGTGTCCTGATCGATGGCATGGAGCATGCCCGGCATGATAAAAGCCATATCGCCTTCGGCTATTGTATGGGCAGTTGTATTGATCGTCACAATACAGCTGCCTTTTTGCACGATAATTATCTCCATCTCGTCATGCCAGTGGAGTGGATAACTGTAAATGAAGCGTGGAATCTGTGTGTGATAGACAATAAAAGGAAAATCATTGCTGCCGTGCTGCTTCTTTTCGTATTTCGATGTTTTATCAATGGAAGGTAAAGCCATCCTGCACCTCCTGTATCCTGTCATGCAAAAAAAGCAGGATTGTGTTATAAATCTGCCCATATAATGCAAGAATTTGTGATTAATCTGCTATAAACTGCAATTATTATAGGAAAAATATATTCCTGTGTCAAGGAGTGGATGAACGAATGCAGAAAAATGTGTGGCAGCTGACAATTCCGATTTTTATAGAATCACTGATGTTTTCTCTGATGGGCAGTATTGATGTGGTTATGCTGGCAAAGTTCAGCGATGATGCTGTGGCGGCTGTCAGTGTGGCCAATCAGGTAATGTTTCTCATACAGGTCCTGGCCTGTATTGTGACGACAGGAAGCGGCATTTTATGTGCGCAGTATATTGGTGCCAACAGGAAGCCGGAGGAGCAGAATACACTCATTGCAGCAACAGTTATTTTGAATTTGGGCATCGGTATCGTGCTGACGATTGTGCTGGTGCTGTTTCATCCTGTATTTCTTATGCTTTTGAATCTGGAAGGGGCTGCCTGTGGTTATGCGGAGGAATATCTGCAGATGATCAGTTTGTTTATCTGGGGGCAGATGGCAATGATGGCCTTTTCCACCATATTGCGGGCCTATGGCAGGGCCTTGCCCTGCATGCTTGTGTCCCTTGGTATGAACATCTGTAATATTGTATTGAATTATCTGTTGATATTCGGCAAATTCGGGTGCCCGGCCATGGGTATTCGCGGTGCGGCGGTGGCCACGGTGATCGGAAGACTGATCGGGCTTCTGATTTTTGGCTGGATGCTGTATCGCATGAGGGAAAAGGACAGCGGATGGCGGATGCTGCCTGAGGATATCATTGAAGCAGCTGCAGACAAAATACATATCAGGGAGAAATGGATGAAGGTGATAAGAGGTATCCGGCAGCGGAGCCGGGATGTTATTGCCTACGGACTTCCTGCAGCCGGGGAGCAGATATCCTACAATTGTTCACAGTTTTTTGTTATGGTATTTATCACCATGCTGGGTACCAAGACAGTGACAGCTTACTCCTATCTGAATACATGTGTCAGCTTTATATATATGTTTTCCATGGCTCTGGGACAGGCAACAGCCATTCTGACGGGTTGGAGCGTTGGAGCCGGGGATTACCGGAAGGCTGACAGGCAGTGTCGTTTTTCGGGCACCTGTTCTATTATTGTCAGTATGTCGATCATGATTGTTGTAACTATATTCAGGTATCCGGTTTTTTCATTGTTTACTGAGGACAGAGAGATCCTGAATATTGCCTGTACTGTACTTCTGGTCAATTTTGTGAGAGAAGCGGGACGCAGTCAGAACCTCATTTATGTTAATGCGCTCCGGGCCGCGGGGGATGTGCAGTTCCCGTTTTATTTTGGTCTGATATCCATGTGGGGCCTGTCCGTTGGCATGAGTTATATTCTGGGAATCAGCCTTGGCTGGGGCCTGACCGGTGTGTGGCTGGCCCTTGGACTGGATGAATGCTTCCGGGCTGTCGGCATGCATGTACGATGGAAGCGGAAATTCGGGAAACTTGCAGGAGAAATAGTCTAAATACGGATTAATATTTTTATAAACGCGGTATGCCATGTCAGATTTTGGACAGAATATGGTTATATTCAGAAATGGGGTGCGGCGTTTGAACGGATTTTTTAAAGGCTATTATTTTAAACATCAAAAAGGAGACAATACCCTTTGCATTATTATCGGATGGTCAGGAAATGAAAGATTTATCCAGGTTATTACAAAAGAATTCTCAAGGAAGCTTCCATTTACAGAAGGCAATCGTTTTTCCCAAAAAGGGATCGCATTGAATATTCATGAACCGGGATTATCCCTGACAGGCAGGATCCGGTACAAAAATTTAACGCCCATACACTATGATGTGATGGGCCCTTTTTGTTTTCTCCCGATGGAGTGCCGGCATCGGATTATCAGTATGGATCATCTTCTGGAGGGAAAAGTCTTTTTTAATGGAAAAATGATGGATTTTACGGGCGGCAGGGGCTATATCGAGGGAGACAGCGGACGGTCCTTTCCTTCGTCCTATACATGGATTCAGGCCAATGATTTTCAGGATGGCTGTTCGATCATGGCAGCTGTGGCGAAGATTCCCTTCTGCGGGCTGCAATTCAGAGGATGTATCTGTGTGATTCACGATCATGGCAGAGAATATCGATTAGCAACTTATCTCGGTGTAAAAATTCTTGCATGTACAAAAAAGAATATCATTTTGAAACAGGGAAAATACAGGCTGGATATCAGGATCAATGCCGGAAAGGGCCGACGGTTAAGTGCACCTCAGGATGGTGAAATGGAGAGAACGATTCTGGAAGCCGTGGCATGTCCCGCGGAATTCCTGTTTTTTGAGGGACAGAGACTGGTCTTTTACCGGAAGTCAGAGCAGGCCAGCTTTGAATATGAGGTCTCTGAAAGAAGGGAGAGCAGATAATGTTTCAATCTGTATGGTCAGATACTTGTAAGATAAGGGAATTCAAAACGCTGCATGGTGATATAAAAACAGATGTCCTGGTAATTGGAGGCGGTCTCTGTGGAATTCTCTGCGCTTATTTTCTGCAGCAGGAGGGCATCGATTATGTGCTGGTGGAAAAGGACAGAATTGCCGGAGGTATTACAGGAAATACAACGGCTAAAATCACAGCCCAGCACGGATTGATCTATGAACGGATGCTTGAGTCCGAAGGCAGGGAAAAGACTGCGATGTATCTGAAGGCGAATCAAAAGGCTTTGGAAAAATATCGGGATCTGGCTGTGAAGATCAATTGTGAATTTGAGGAAAAACGGTCGGGGGTTTATTCACGCACGGACAGGAAAAAAATAGAAAATGAAGTACGGGCATTGGAATCACTGGGCTTTCCGGCTGTATTTGCTGAGAGTCTGCCGCTTCCATTTGATATGGAGGGGGCTGTTTTATTTCCCGGTCAGGCACAGTTCAATCCCCTGAAATTCATTGCAGGTATTGCGGAAAATCTGAATATATTTGAACATACCTTTGTGGAAAGGGTGGAGGGCAATACGGTGTGGACTGACCGTGGGAAAATTACGGCTGATCAGATTATTGTCGCAGCCCATTTTCCATTTATCAACCGACATGGCAGTTATTTCCTGAAGCTTTATCAACAGCGTGCTTACGTAATTACGTTGGAAAAAGCGCCGGATGTGGAGGGCATGTATATCGATGAATCTGCCGATGGCTATTCCTTCCGTAATTATCAGGATCTGCTCTTTATTGGAGGCGGTGGGCACCGGACGGGCAGGCAGGGAGAAAAATGGAAGAAGCTTCGGGAATTTGCCCATACTGTCTATCCGGAAGCGAGTGAAATTTATCATTGGGCAGCCCAGGATTGTATGAGTCTTGACGGGATACCTTATATCGGAAATTATTCAAAAAATACGCCGAATCTCTATGTGGCGTCCGGATTTAATAAATGGGGGATGACCTCAGCCATGGCTGCTGCGGGGATTCTCTGTGATCTGGCAGCGGACAGGGACAATGAATTCGCAGAAGTATTTTCCCCGAGCCGGAGCATGCTTAAACCCCAGCTTTTTATCAATGGATTGGAGGCGACGGGAAATCTGCTGTATCCATCGATAAACCGCTGCTCCCATATGGGCTGTGCGCTGCGGTGGAATGAGCAGGAGCATACATGGGACTGTCCGTGTCATGGTTCACGGTTTCAGGAGGACGGAACGGTGATCGATAATCCGGCTTTATCTTCGCTTTCAAAAGGCAGGGGGAATGAATAGGAACGCAACTATTGTCTTATACCAAGCCTGGTGCCGGTGTCGGGTTCAATCAGGACAGTACGACGAATCACAAAATGACCTATACGTGGTATGCCGATACAGAAGGTGTATTTCTATTCCATGATATGGCCGATGCCAGAAGCAGTGAAGCGGCGACGAATATTCATGGGCTTTTTGGAGCGGTGATTTCAGATAGTGGATGTGAAGCCTGTGCAGGCGATCACTGTGAGGCGGAAGAAAAGCGTGAAAATGATGATGGGACTGAAATGAAAACTGAAAAGTGCCGGGATTGTGATCTTCCGGGAGATTGCGACAAGGTCAGAGTATTTGAAATATCCCTTGTTCAGGCAAAAATCACCTATAATCAATATGGCTGGCATGACCCGGAGGGGAGATTTTTCGTTCTGAAAGAAGATCTGGAAAAGCATGGCGGTCTGGAAGCATATATCCGAAAAGTGGAAGAACAGAAGATTCAGGTGGAACCTCTGGTGATCCGGCGACGCCTGTACTGGAGACCTATCCGGGCGATATCAGGAGTGTCTGAAACCGCTTTGCCATGGCAAGGACCAGATCCTTCCTCTTCCTCCGTGTCCGGGAAAGGATGATGTGGTTCGGCATTATGAAATCGCGGCGGTTCAGAAGAAGCTGGTTTATAACAGATATGGCGATCATGATCCGGACGGATTGATATTTGTACCTGTGGAGGAGCTGGATCTGGTTCTGGCCGGAAAATATAAGCCAAAGCCGCTGATCCTGCGGGCAAATGTGGGAGACTGGCTGGAGGTTGTCCTGCACAATGCACTGGAGCCGGATCGGCCTGTGCCGTATTACGATTATCCGAGAGTTCCCCTTGACATGAAGCATAAGCCTTCAAGCAGAGTCTCCCTGAATCCGCAGTTTCTTCAGTATGACCCTGTCAGCGATTCCGGGATCAATGTGGGGTATAATGCAAAAGAGCAGGCGGCCATCTCATTCAGACGGCGGCAGCGGGAGAAGATGAACCAGTGGATCCGGAGGATACGGGAGGAAAGGGCTAGAATTACCGGTCTGGAAAGCCTATCCTGGTGACCGTGTCATATTCCGTACCATGATGCCGGCCGATAAGCCGAGAAATGTATCTCTGACCATTCATGGACATCTGTGGCGGGAACAGCCGAAGGATGCTCTGTCAAGGGTGATTCCGCTTCAGGGAAATGTGCAGTAAGATTGTAGAGTGTATCAAAAGATAACCGGCTATGATACCGGGAGTTCTGAGAATAGCTGATCTCAGAGCTCCCTTTTTCATTTGACTATACCCATTTAAAATTCTCTGTGCCGGCACCTGTTTCGAAATGATATTTGACAATTCCGAGATCTATCTTTGAATAGAAGCCGCGGCCTGCTTTGGCAGATACCTGAATGCCGTTTAATGTAAACAGGAATTTCTGCTGGTTCATGGCTGTAGGCGCAAGTAAAGCAGCATCAACGCCTTTTTTGAACCATTCCGGTGCCTGTCCGGCTGCTTTGGATACTTCAGAAGCCGGTTTTGATTTGTGGGGAACACCCTGTGTTTCACCATAACCAAGGGCAATGACGATACAAAGCTTTTCATTATCATCCAGCTTGTATACGGCTTTGGATTTGCTGTAGGTCATAGCCACCCAGCAGCTGTTGAGCCCCAGCTGCTGAGCCTTCAGAACAAGACGTTCTCCATAGTAGCCGCATCTCTCTTCAAGATCCGGCGTTTTCTTTCCAATCAGTGCCAGATAATTGGTAACCCCGCTGAATTTGCCGTAATGGGCCATCATACCGCTGAAGGCTTTCGCTTCATTCTGCACCAGCTGAATATGCAGGCCGCTTTCATGGTTACACGCTTCTATTTCTGCTTTTAATACGGCAGAAGTTGCCGGTTCCAGTGGTTTATTTTTATACTGACGGACACTGTGCCGTGCATTGATTGCTTCATTCAGATTCAATATGATTCCCTCCATTTTGATTTTTTAGTTCACTCTGTCCCATCTGCATCGTTTTGAAGATGAGATGCTGGCAGTTTTTTCTTTTGTGCATCGGATTAAACCATTATACCATAGCCTGGGGGAAATAATTCATTGGTAAAGAAAATCGAGATGAATAAAATGTCATAAGAAGAGATAAGAACAAAAGTTCGAAAATGTGCTGTACATTTGTTTGGGGTTCTGGTATAATTGAGTGCAGGATAAACGGAGAGATGAAGGAGTTCTTCCTAGAGAATGCGGTGGAGTATTTTGTGCTCTACTAAGCATCGGGTGGGTGGCTGGATTTGGTGATTTGTATCTGTATAATAATGTAGAAATGTTTTCGAAAAAGTGGAAAGGCTACATGCGTGTAGCGAATTTAGTATACTATGAATAATTACGCAGATGATGTCAATGTAATTGAACCCAAAAGAAATTGGAAAGGAGAGGTATCGCATGAAAGAACAGGGAAAAGATTTGCTTGTTACTGAACAAAAACAAGAAGAAATGTATTTATCCATTCGTGGATATATTATAAAAGCACAAACTAAAGTTAAAGCAACTGTTAACTATGCAATGGTAAATGCGTATTGGGAAATTGGTGAGCAAATTTATCGTGAATGTGGTGAAAATCAACGTGCAACATACGGTAGCAGTTATTACAATATATTTCTGAAAAATTGACAGTAGAATTTGGAAAAGGCTTTGATGTAACAAATCTTAGAAATATGAGACGCTTTTATATGATGTTTCCAATTCGAGAGACACTGTCTCCCGAATTGAGTTGGTCGCATTATATTTAATTAATGAGAGTAACAGATAAAACAGCTCGGGAATTTTATGCTAAAGAGGCTGTGAAAGCAGGGTGGAGTGTAAGACAATTAGAACGTCAGATTAATACGATGTTTTATCAGCGCATTCTCGCAAGCCATGACAAAGAAAGTGTCGCTAAGGAAATTGAGGTAGTAGAACCAAAACCAGAATATGAATCAATTGTTAAGGATCCATATGTACTTGAATTTCTTAATTTATCGGCAAATGAACATTTTTATGAAAGTGATTTAGAACAAGCTCTAATTAATCATTTACAGAAATTTTTGCTGGAATTGGGAAGAGGGTTTTCGTTTGTAGCACGTCAGAAACATATTAATTTTGATGGAAGACATTTTTATATAGACTTGGTATTCTATAACTATATTTTGAAATGTTTTGTGTTGATTGATTTAAAAGTGGATGATTTGACGCATCAAGATATAGGACAGATGCAAATGTATGTAAATTATTATACAAGAGAATTGATGAATGAGGGAGATAATCCTCCTATTGGAATTCTCCTGTGTGCGGATAAAAGTGATACTTTAGTTCGTTATACTTTGCCAGAAGATAATAAACAGATCTATGCGGCAAAATATTTGCCATACATGCCGACAGAAGAGGAACTACGTAGAGAATTGAATTTGGATGTGTTCAAAAAGTTAGGAGATTGAAGAAATACAGAGTATATGCGGGTGTGGAGGAAAAGTCAACTACCGAGTTTTTCTTGGCAGTTCAAAAAGAGAAAAACATAACTATTCGATGGCAAATAGAATGTTTTTATAAAATTTGTTATGAAAAGGTGCAAGAAATTATTATGGATCATTTTGAATTAGTATCAGAATATTCCCCTACCGGTGATCAGCCGCAGGCTATCGAGCAGTTGGTTCAGGGGTTTAAAGAGGGCAATCAGTTTCAGACTTTACTTGGTGTTACCGGTTCCGGCAAGACCTTTACCATGGCCAATGTCATTCAGGCTTTGAATAAACCGACCTTAATATTGGCTCATAATAAGACACTGGCAGCACAGCTTTACGGAGAGATGAAGGAGTTTTTTCCAGAGAATGCGGTGGAGTACTTTGTGTCCTATTATGATTATTACCAGCCGGAGGCCTATGTGCCTTCGTCGGATACCTATATAGAGAAGGATTCTGCCATCAATGATGAGATCGACAAGCTGCGCCATTCTGCGACGGCGGCTTTATCCGAACGGCAGGATGTGATCATTGTTTCGTCCGTTTCCTGTATCTATGGTCTGGGAAGTCCGATCGATTATCAGGAGATGGTGATTTCTTTGCGTCCCGGCATGATCAAGGACCGGGATGAGGTGATACGGAAGCTCATTGATATCCAGTATACCCGCAATGATATGGATTTCAAGCGAGGCACCTTCCGCGTGCGGGGTGATGTGGTGGAGATTTTCCCGGCCAATGCCACGGATACGGCGATCCGGGTCGAGTTTTTCGGTGATGAAGTGGACAGAATCACAGAGTTTGATGCATTGACGGGCAATGTGAAGTCCCGGCTGGAGCATGTGGCCATATTCCCGGCTTCTCATTATGTGGTGGCGCCGGAGAAGATGGAGAAGGCCATTGCCGATATTGAGGCAGAGCTGAAGGAACGAGTGGCTTATTTTAAGCGGGAAGACAAGCTTTTGGAGGCACAGCGTATCTCCGAGAGAACCAAGTTTGATATAGAGATGATGAGAGAGACGGGATTCTGTTCAGGTATTGAGAATTATTCCATGCATCTGGCAGGATTGAAGCCGGGACAGCCGCCCCATACGCTGCTGGATTATTTTCCTGAGGATTTCCTGATGGTCGTGGATGAGTCTCATATCACCATTCCACAGGTGCGGGGAATGTATGCCGGAGACCAGTCCAGAAAGTCAACACTGGTGGAGTATGGTTTCCGTCTGCCGTCTGCAAAGGATAATCGTCCGCTGAATTTTGAGGAGTTTGAATCGCATATCAGCCAGATGCTGTTTGTGTCAGCGACGCCTAATGTTTATGAGAGTGAGCATGAACTGCTGAGAGCTGAGCAGGTCATCCGTCCGACAGGACTTCTGGATCCGGAGATCAGTGTACGGCCTGTGGAAGGACAGATCGATGATCTGATTTCAGAAGTGAATAAAGAAGTGGCAAAAGGGCATAAGATACTTATTACGACACTGACGAAGCGGATGGCTGAGGATCTGACAGATTATATGAAGGAACTGGGTATTCGGGTACGGTATCTGCATTCTGATATTGATACACTGGAGCGTTCTGAGATTGTCCGCAATCTTCGTCTGAATGTTTTCGATGTGCTGGTAGGCATCAATCTGCTGAGAGAGGGGTTGGATATTCCAGAGATCACGTTGGTTGCCATTCTCGATGCGGACAAGGAAGGTTTCCTGCGTTCGGAGACATCTCTAATACAGACTATTGGCCGTGCGGCAAGAAATACAGAAGGGCATGTCATTATGTATGCCGATACCATTACGGATTCCATGGAGAAGGCTATTTCTGAGACAAACCGCCGCCGGGCTATTCAGCAGGCCTACAATGAAGAGCACGGCATTACGCCGAAGACGATCCAGAAGGCGGTCCGTGATCTGATCAGTATATCTGAGGCGGCAGAGCAGCCGGCAGATACATTCGTTAAGGATGCGGAATCCATGAGTTATAAGGAATTGGATACGATGATCAAGAAGCTGACGAAGCAGATGCATGCTTCCGCAGCTGAGCTTGACTTTGAAAAGGCAGCCATGCTCAGGGATAAGATCATGGAACTGAAGAAGATGCTGCGTGAATTTGACGAGGGTTCAGAGGCAGTAAAGAAGAAAGGATAGCAGTATGTCAGAAGTCAGGAAAAAGGAATATATAGATATACGTGGTGCCAGAGAGCACAATCTGAAAGGAATCGATGTCAGGATTCCCAGAAATGAGCTGGTGGTGCTGACGGGACTCAGTGGTTCGGGCAAGTCATCACTGGCCTTTGATACCATCTATGCAGAAGGACAGAGAAGGTATATGGAGTCACTTTCTTCCTATGCCAGACAGTTCCTGGGACAGATGGAGAAGCCGAATGTGGAGAGCATCAGCGGTCTGTCTCCGGCTATTTCCATTGATCAGAAGTCGACCAACAGGAACCCGCGTTCCACTGTCGGTACGGTGACGGAGATCTATGATTACTACCGATTGCTTTTTGCGCGAATTGGTACGCCCCATTGTCCAAAATGCGGGAAAGTGATCAAAAAGCAGACGGTGGATCAGATGGTGGATGCGGTGATGGCGCTGCCCGAGCGTACGAAGATACAGCTTCTGGCACCGGTGGTCCGCGGACGTAAGGGTGAGCATGTCAAGGTATTTGAACAGGCCAGGAAGAGCGGCTATGTGCGTGTTATGGTGGATGGCCATCAATATGAGCTGTCTGAGGAGATCAAGCTGGAGAAGAATAAAAAGCATACGATTGCCATCGTTGTGGACCGTCTGATGGTGAGGAGCGGTATGGAGAAGCGTCTGACAGATTCTCTGGAGACGACGCTGAAGCTGGCGGAAGGGCTGGCCATTGTGGATATACCGGATCAGGAGGATTATATGACCTTCAGTCAGAGCTTTTCCTGTCCGGACTGTGGTATCAGCTTTGAAGAAATAGAACCGCGAAGCTTTTCATTCAATAATCCCTTTGGAGCCTGTCCGGATTGTCATGGTCTGGGATATAAGATGGAATTTTCACCTGAACTGATGATTCCGGATCCGTCGCTGAGTATTTCTCAGGGAGCCATTGCTGTCATGGGGTGGCAGTCGGCGGCGGATAAGTCAAGCTTTACCCATGCGATTCTGGAGGCACTGGCTGAGGCCTATGATTTCAGCCTGGATACACCGTTTCAGGATTATCCGTCCAGAATTAAGGATGTGATCATTTATGGCACCAACGGGCGGGAAGTCAGGGTGCGGTATAAAGGGCAGAGAGGCGAAGGTGTCTATGACGTGGCCTTTGAGGGACTGATCGCGAATGTGGAGAGGCGCTACAGAGAAACCGGTTCGGAGATGAGCAGGCAGGAATACGAGAATTTTATGACTATCACACCGTGTAAGGAATGCGGCGGCAGACGACTGAAAAAAGAATCTCTGGCTGTGACCATAGGCGGGAAAAATATTAGTGAACTGACCGAGCTGTCCATCACGGATCTGAATGAATTCATGAATCAGCTGGAACTGACCGAGCAGCAGCATCTGATCGGTGATCAGGTCATTAAGGAGATACGTGCAAGACTGGGATTCCTCATAGATGTGGGTCTGGATTATCTGATGCTGTCCCGGGCGACAGCTACGCTGTCCGGCGGTGAAGCCCAGCGTATCCGTCTGGCCACACAGATCGGTTCGGGTCTGGTGGGAGTGGCCTATATTCTGGATGAGCCGAGTATCGGTCTGCATCAGAGAGATAATGATAAGCTGCTGCGGACTTTAAAGCATCTTCGAGACCTGGGCAACACCCTGGTGGTGGTGGAGCATGATGAGGATACGATGCTGGAAGCGGACTGGATCGTGGATATCGGTCCGGGAGCCGGCGAACATGGTGGATATCTGGTGGCGGAAGGGACAGCTCAGGATATTATGAAATGTGAGAAATCCATTACTGGAGCCTATCTCAGCGGACGGATCCGCATACCGGTTCCTTCTGAGCGTAAGCAGCCGACAGGATATCTGCATATTATTGGTGCGGCGGAGAATAATCTGAAGCATATCAACGTGGACATTCCGCTGGGAGTTATGACCTGTGTCACCGGCGTGTCAGGTTCCGGCAAGAGTTCCATTGTCAATGAGATTTTGTATAAACGGCTGGCGAGGGATCTGAATCGTGCGAGAACGATTCATCCAGGGAAGCATGACGATATCCTTGGCATTGAACAGCTGGACAAGGTGATCAACATCGATCAGTCTCCGATCGGAAGGACACCGCGTTCCAATCCGGCTACCTATACAGGTGTCTTTGACCTGATTCGTGATCTTTTTGCTTCATCGGTTGATGCGAAGGAAAGAGGGTACAAGAAAGGGCGTTTCAGCTTCAATGTAAAGGGCGGCCGTTGTGAGGCCTGTGCCGGAGATGGTATCATCAAGATCGAGATGCATTTCCTGGCAGATATCTATGTTCCATGTGAGGTCTGCCATGGCAGGCGTTATAACCGTGAGACGCTGGAAGTTAAATATAAAGGCAAGAATATTTTCGAAGTGCTGGATATGACGGTGGAGGAAGCTGTGAAGTTCTTTGAAAATGTACCGTCTATCAGGAGGAAGCTGGAGACATTGAACGATGTGGGGCTGTCTTATATCAAGCTTGGCCAGCCGTCCACCACTTTATCCGGCGGTGAAGCCCAGCGTATCAAGTTGGCAACGGAACTGAGCAAACGCAGTACCGGGAAGACGATCTATATCCTGGATGAGCCGACAACGGGACTTCATTTTGCGGATGTCCACAAGCTGACAGAGATTTTGCGCCGTCTGGCTGAAGGCGGCAATACGGTTGTGGTCATTGAACATAATCTGGATGTCATTAAGACGGCGGATTATATCATTGATGTGGGTCCGGAAGGCGGTGACCGCGGCGGCACCATCGTAGCCTGCGGCACTCCGGAGGAAGTGGCGGAGAATCCGAACTCCTATACGGGAATATATGTGAAGAAGTTTTTGGAAAGATATAAGAATTGATAAGCTTCCCGGGCCTATGTGGAGGATCTGCTTAATGTAAAGCAAAAAATATGGATTTGGTAATTAATAGAAAAGGGACCACTGCAAAAAAGGCCGATTATTTGCAGTGGTCCTTTTAAAATTCATTGTATGTGAAACTGTTCGCACAGACAGTCTCTATTGCAGGATATTCAGCAAATCCTCTCTTGTCAGCTGGGCGGCCGAGATACCTTCTCCGGAGATGATCTGATCAGCCAACTCCTTTTTTGATTCCTGAAGCTGCAGAATTTTTTCTTCAATGGTATGACGGGCAATGATTTTATATACGGTGACTGTTCTGGTCTGGCCGATACGGTGGGCCCTGTCTGTGGCCTGATTCTGGGCGGCTGCGTTCCACCATGGATCATAGTGGATGACAATGTCAGCGCCTGTGAGATTCAGACCGGTTCCACCTGCTTTCAGTGAGATCAGAAAAACAGGAACGGCATTCTCATTGAAGTCATTAACAAGGCGTGTCCGCTTCTCACTTTTAGTGCTGCCATCCAGTCGGTAATACAGAATCCTCTCTGTTTTCAGCCTCCGCTCGATAATATCCAGCATGGACGTAAACTGAGAGAACAGTAACACCTTATGGCCGCCGGCCATGGCGTTCTGAACCAGCTGGATACAGGTATCCAGTTTGGCAGAGCCGCCGTGATAATTGTCATAGACAAGAGCCGGGTCACAGCAGAGCTGCCGCAGCTTTGTAAGCTCCGCCAGTATCTGTATTTTTCCGGTTTTAAATGCGTCATCGCTCTGCTGCTCAAGACCTTTCTGGAGCTGCAGGGCATTGGCATCGTATAGTTTCTGCTGTTCATCCGTCATCTGAGAATAGACGGCGTTTTCCAGTTTGTCCGGGAGCTCCTTCAGCACATCCGATTTCAGACGCCGCATGATAAATGGCTTCACCAGCTGTTTAAGTCGATTGGCGGCTATTTCATCCTTGCTTTCCACAATAGGCTGTTCTATTTCTGAGCGGAAATATTGATAAGGATAGAGGAATCCAGGCATCAGGTATTCAAAAATGCTCCAGAGCTCGTTCAGGCGGTTCTCGATCGGTGTTCCGGTGAGGGCAAAACGAGTGACAGAGTGGATCCGGCGTACGGAACGGGAGGCCTGTGTATTGTGATTCTTGATAAACTGGGCCTCATCGATGATCTGATAGCGGAAAGACAGCCCATCATAGTAATCGATATCACGTTTCAGCATGTCGTAAGAGGTAATCAGAATATCATAATCATTATAATACTGAAGCTTTTCCTGGCGTTCATCGGCGGTGCCTGTTATCAGAAGCGTTGTCAGCTCCGGTGTAAAGCGTTCAATTTCACTGTACCAGTTGTAGACCAGTGATGATGGGCAGATGATCAGACTGACAGAATGCTTATCTGACTGTCTGGCGGCGGCCAGCAGCGTAATGATCTGGAGTGTTTTGCCAAGACCCATATCATCTGCGAGGATACCGCCGAAGCCCAGATGGGCAATGGTCTGAAGCCAACGGTAGCCCGTCTTTTGGTAGTCGCGGAGGACTGGCTTCAAATGTTCGGGTACTTCGTAGTCACTGTCCTCCACGGATTTCAGATCTCTGATCAGTGATTTGAAATACCGGTCCCGATGGGTCTGGATATCACTGGCATGATGGTTCAGTACGGAATCCACATAGGAGGAACGGTAGAGGGGCAGTGAAATCTTTCCGCTGCGGATATCTTTATCAGACAGATGCAGTCCGTCTGCCAGTTCTGAGAGAACGCTCAGTGAATTGTTTTCCAGACGCAGATACTGACCTGATTTTAACTTATAATATTTTTTGCGCCTGCGGTAGCTGTTTAGAATTCCGGCCAGTTCATCATAAGGCATATCACCGGACTGAATATCCAGCTCCAGCAAACCGCTGGCAATGGAGACACCGACAGCAGCCTTCGGAGCAGAAATGATGCGGATCTGTTTCATGTTTTCTGATATAAAAACCTCGCCCAGCTGATAGAAATGGGGAAGTCCCTGTTCCAGAAACATAAAGACGGCCTGCTCATCATTCTCTATGATAAAATCTCCATCTGCGGCATTTTCGGATGCTGTTTTTCTAAAATAAGTGCGGATAGCCGTCAGTACCCTGAATTCACGGGCAGCATCACGATAACCGTCATCGCAGGTGATCGGTGTGGTGAGGGCAATCTGTTCCTCCCCATACTGTGCATAGGCTGTACAGCTGATGCTGTCTTCGCGGGGATTATCCAGATAGATGCTGAAGCTGACTTCCGGCGGCATAAAAGCTGCAAGGTCAATATCTGTGGCAGTAATTTCTGCGTGACTGCCAATGGCTTTCAGGACACTGCCGCAGAACGGAATCATCTGTTTTTCGGACAGTAACAGGGTGTCTGTCTGCTGACGTTCCATTTCACACAAAAATATTTTCATATCCTTTGTGAACTCCGGTGTGCAGTGGTAAAGTATTTTATCCTTCAGCAGCCAGAAGGTATGGGCTCCGGCAATACTGTGACAGGATTCAAGAGACAGACGGTACGACATGGTATTGTCCTGGGCCAGTTTCAGTTCAAGCTCGGGATCACCATCGACGATCTGGATATTCAGCATCTGCTTTTTAAATTGGAACTGGATGGTACGGCCGGTCATCAGACTCAGGAAATCATCAATGGCCGAGGGTGAAAGGGGAAGAAAACGCAAGGCTTTCATTGTCCGGAAGCTGTAACTGTTTTCCTGGACATATTGAAAATGGTATTCGTATTCCTCTGCCCGCCGAATAATAAAATCCAGCAGAGGACGGCTTGATTCGGAAAAGGCTTCCCACTCATGATAAAACTTCAGGTTTTTTCCATATTCGAAGAGCTCATGCTCCCTCACCAGACGTGCCAGTTCCAGAAGATCTTTTACAACATATTTCTTTTTTGCGCCTATTTTAAATTCAACAGAAAGCTTGCTGTATTCCTGATGAAGGATTGGTTCCAGCTCGATCATACCGGTAACGGACTGGTCAGGATGGGACGAAGTGTCTCTTTGTATATAGGATTCAATCATGGATTGTCCGATACGTTCATTACGGTTTGGGATCACACGCCCGGAGGACTGAATATGACGGCGTGAAATATATTTCAATAAGACAGCGACACAATGACGGCATAAACCATCTGTGCTATAAAAATCCGGACAGGAGCAAAAACTTCCAATAATCTGGCTTTCATCTTCATCAATAGAAACTTCCACTTCATTGACAGTGCCATCGGCATCAGAAACAGACGCCATGATCATAGGCGTATTGGTGAACGGATTCATATCTATTTCAAAATCTGAGATTCTCTTATCAATCAGAAAAATATCCTGCCCCCTTCGATAATCACTGTCGGAGGATGCTTTCATGATCGTCATTCTGGTAATTGCCATCGGAAACTCCTTTCAGCAGCTGCTTTAAATGTGCATATTAGTGCAATAAATAATTATAGCATAGGAAGGTAAAAAATCCTATATAAAGTCAGAATAAAGTTCTAGAAATATTGACCATCAAGTCAATTTATGATATTATTGACCGGATGGTTAATTTATGACCTGAGGAGGTATTGATGAAACAGGAAGAAAAAACAGCTATTACAAGAGCCAAAATAATCCATGCGGCAATGATGGAATTTGGGAAAAAAGGTTATATGGCGGGAAGTATTAATCATATTTGCAAGACCGGTATTAATAAGGGACTTATTTACTATAATTTTTCTGACAAGGATACACTTTATCTGGAGTGTGTAAAAATCAGCTGTGAGAGGCTGATGGCATATATCAGGGAGCGCCATGCGGAGAACAGTTTTGCCAGTTATATGAATGCACGTATGGCATTTTTCAGAGAATATGAAGCAGAGGCACATATTTTTATGGAAGCCCGGACCAATCCGGCAGGAATCCTGACAGAAAGGATTCAGGAGATATTCAAAGCTTTTGACGCACTGAATAATGAAATCTGTAAGAAGGAATTGTCAAAGCATTCTTTAAGAAAGGGAATTACAGAAGCAGATGCCCTTTCCTATTTTTCAATGATACAGACATTTTATAATCGCAGCTTCATACAGTCTCTGGCAGATCCCATGACGATGGATGAGCAGATCATCCTGCATGAAGTAACGATTCACAAACTGATTGATCTAATGCTCTACGGAATAGCAGAAAGGACTGAAAAAAATGATACTGTTAGTGATTAGATGGATCCTGACACTTATAATTGTTTTTATAGAAGGGAAACTGATCAATAAAATCAGGATGCCGGCCATTCTGGGATGGCTTATTGTCGGAATGCTTTTGGGACCCCATGCGGCAGGCCTTATGTCGCAGTCTATTATGGATCTGGGCTGGTATAAAATCATCATTACATGGATGCAATGTGCTTTCGGATTGATGCTTGGTACAGAGTTCGTGTGGAAAAAGCTCCGGCAATACGGGAAGGGACTGGTGGTCACAACGCTCACACAGTCTCAGGGTACATTTTTCCTGGTTTCCCTGATATTTGGAATTGTATTTGCTGCCAGCGGCGTACCGGTTTATCTGGCTCTGGTCTTTGGCGGCATCGCCCTTGCGACGGCTCCGGCCCCGGCTATTTCCATTGTCAATGAATTCCATGCAAAAGGGCCTGTGACGGATACATTGCTTCCAATGGCTGTCATGGATGATATCGTTGCCATTGCTGTATTCTTTACAGTCAATTCTTTTATTGCGAGAATGGTATCGGGGGGCTCGATTCCTCTTTATATGATTCCCGTTATGATATTTTTGCCGATTATTATTGGAATTGTGACAGGACTGCCTGCAGGTGTGCTTTTAAAGAAAGTGAACGGGAAGGGAAAGACATTGTGTGTGCTTCTCGGAGGTATTACTCTGACCGTTGTGATCGGATATATTTTTAATACCCGGATATTTACCAATATCACCCTCAATTATATGCTGATGGGTGTTTCTTACTCGGCAGTTTTTTCAAATATGGTTTCTGAAGAAAGATTGAACGAGATAATTCAGTGGTTTAATCCTATACTTGGAATCAGTCTGGTGGCGGCCATCGTCGATCTGGGCGCCCCCCTTGATTATCACCTGATTCTCGGAGCAGGTCTTTATACATTTATATATATCGGTTCCAGAGCAGGAGGAAAATATTTTGGAGCAAGGCTGGGGGCAAAAGCAGCAAAAATGCCGGAAACAGTCCAGAAATATCTTGGCTTGACTTTACTGCCTCATTCCGGTGTATCCCTTGTATTTACGGGAATCATCTGCTCCGTATTATCGGCCAGTGAGCCGGAGCTGGCGATGATCGTCAAAGGGACCATCGCAGCTGCGGCAGTTATTAATGAAATTATTGCTGTTATTGTGGCAAAGAAAGGATTTGAACTGGCGGGAGAAATTAACCGTTCAGAACACCATCCATGAAATCGGTGATGCCTTTTTCCACTTCATCTTTAAGATCGCTGTAATTGTGGATCTCATGGCGGTAGCCGGAGTAAACCTTCGTTGTCACCTTATGGCCCGTACTGCACAGCCAGTTGGTAACCTCATAGATACCCTGTCCGTATTCGCCCACAGGATCCTGATCGCCGCCAATATTATAAATAGGCAGAGATGTCGGAACTTTTTCGGCCCATTGGATGCTTGAAATCTCGTTCATCATCTGGGTAAAATAGTAGAGAGACTGATTGGATGTCGGCTTTGTAAATGCGTCAAAAGGATCGTCGGCATGGTCTCTCTGTACATAAGGATCCGCACAGATCCACTCATTGCCGATGGCAATATCGCCGCAGCGCTCGCACATCCAGCCCATTAAATCGCCTGCAAGCTGCGGGTCGGATTCCTTGCCGTGTCCGGCGGCAACGATCTCTGCCAGTTTCTTCTCGGCATCAGCGGCTCCCCTGAAAATGCCGCAGGTGCCGCACATGGCAGCACCAGCCAACTCATCACCGTATTTGGCAATATAATCTCTTACAATGAAGGAGCCCATGCTGTGACCGAACAGGAAATATGGCAGATCCGGATACTTTTCACAGACCAGTGTCTTCAGGGTATGCTCATCCTCCATCATGGTATGGAAGCCCTTATCACCCCAATCACCCCATGTGTTATTCTGCATTGCTGTTTTGCCGTGACCCACATGGTCATCGGCGGCTACAATATAGCCTGCATCCATGAACTTCACGATCATGTGGAGATATCTTCTGGAATGCTCACCGAATCCATGGATAATCTGGACAATTCCCTTCGGCTTTGCGGCAGGAACATAAATCCATGCCTGCACCTGATCACGTTCGTTAAAAGACGGAAACTCAAATTCATGCAACATTGTATCACCCTCCAAGAAAGTTACATTATGATTAATAGGTATAAATTTATTGTAGTTCCTGGCGTCGACAGTGTCAAGGGTAACAGAAAAACGTATTTTCTGAATAGCCCTTGTATTTTATATTTAAATAGTGTAAAATCTAGTCACAACTTCAGATAAACTGAAAAGAAATCGGAAGTGTAACTTAAAAATAAAGATTATGAGATACAGGGGGATCACCATGGCAAAGGAAATGGTTATCGTACTGGACTTTGGTGGCCAGTATAATCAGTTAATTGCACGAAGAGTCAGGGAATGTAATGTATATTGCGAAGTTCTGCCATATACAAAGTCATTGGATGAAATCAAAGCATTAAATCCAAAGGGAATCATTTTTACGGGCGGACCAAACAGCGTCTATGACGAAACTTCTCCTCATTATGAGAAGGCTATTTTCGAGCTGGGTATCCCAATTCTGGGTATCTGCTACGGTTCACAGCTGATGGCTTATACACTGGGCGGCGAAGTCGCTACAGCTCCTGTCAGCGAGTATGGTCATACAGAGGTTGATGTTGATACAGATTCTGTATTATTCCATGATGTTGCTAAGAATACTGTCTGCTGGATGAGCCATACAGACTATATCAAACAGGCTCCGGAAGGCTTCCGTGTTACAGCAACGACACCGGTATGTCCGGTAGCTGCCATGGAATGTCCAGAGCGCAAGTTATATGCAACACAGTTCCATCCGGAAGTTATGCATACAAAAGAAGGCATGAAGATGCTCCACAACTTTGTATATGATGTCTGTGGCTGTGCCGGCGACTGGAAGATGGATTCCTTCGTTGAGACAACTATTAAGTCCCTCCGTGAGAAAATCGGAGACGGCAAGGTACTCTGCGCATTATCAGGCGGTGTGGATTCTTCCGTTGCGGCCGTATTGTTATCCAAGGCCATCGGCAAGCAGCTGACCTGTGTATTCGTTGACCACGGCCTTCTCCGCAAGAACGAAGGCGATGAAGTAGAAGCCGTTTTCGGACCGGACGGCCCTTACGAGCTGAACTTCATCAGAGTCAATGCTCAGCAGCGCTACTATGATAAATTAAAGGGCGTAACAGAGCCTGAAGAAAAACGTAAGATCATTGGCGAAGAATTCATCCGTGTATTTGAAGAAGAAGCCAAGAAGATCGGTTCCGTAGATTTCCTTGTACAGGGAACCATTTATCCGGACGTTATCGAAAGCGGTCTTGGCAAGTCTGCTGTCATAAAATCCCACCACAATGTGGGCGGTCTGCCGGACGTTGTCGATTTTAAAGAAATCATCGAACCGCTGCGTATGCTCTTCAAGGATGAGGTCCGCAAGGCCGGTCTTGAACTTGGTATTCCGGAATATCTGGTATATCGTCAGCCATTCCCGGGCCCGGGTCTCGGCATCCGAATCATCGGAGAGGTAACAGAAGAGAAGGTCAAGATCGTACAGGAGGCTGACTATATCTATCGTGAGGAAATTGCAAAGGCCGGCATCGATAAGAACCTCGGCCAGTACTTTGCAGCACTGACCAACATGCGCTCCGTCGGCGTCATGGGTGACTTCAGAACCTACGATTACGCCATCGCTCTCCGCGCTGTCAACACCAGCGACTTCATGACAGCGGAAGCTGCACAGATTCCGTGGGAAGTACTGGCGAAGGTGACAAATAGAATTGTCAATGAGGTTAAGGGGGTCAACAGAGTCATGTATGACTGCACTGGGAAACCACCGGCAACAATTGAGTTTGAATA
>JAEDGN010000091.1 GCA_016297495.1 Coprococcus sp. | reverse complement strand
TTCAGAGTATGCGATTTGGGGATGAATCGGATCTGTTCGGTAAAGAGAAGGATGATTCCTTCAAAGGCAGTATCGGAAATATTTATCAGTCTTTCGGTGGAGTGGACATTTATGAATCCCTGGAAGAAAAAGCAGCCAATCTTTTATACTTTGTAACGAAGAATCATAGCTTTTTTGATGGAAATAAAAGAATTGCAGCAACGATGTTTTTGTATTTTCTGGATAAGAATAATGCGTTGTTTGTGGGTGGAAAAAAGAAAATAGAGGATTCAACATTGGTTGCCATTACCATAATGATTGCTGAATCAAGGCCGGAAGAAAAAGAAATGATGATCAGCGTGATAATGAATTGTATGCAATAAAAATGTTGTCCCTAATAACAATTACCTGTAAGCGGCGGGTTCCTGCCGCTATGATTATAACGCTGTTATAGCGGCAGTCAATGCCTGGATAATCTGTTCAAGGGGAAGGCCGGGCTCATTATTCCTGGCTTGTTCCGGAAGGAAAGGAACATGGATAAATCCAATACGTGTCCGGGTTTCATAATAATGGTGCAGCAGTGTGTATAGAACATCATTACATACGAATGTGCCGGCAGAATAGGAAAGGGAACCCGGAATACCACATGCACGGATAGCTTCGGTCATCTGACGAATCGGTACGGTCGTAAAATAGGCTTCGCGTTCTCCGGCTATGACAGGAACATTAACAGGTTTGTTTCCGGCATTATCAGGGATTGATGCTTCGCGCAGATTGATTGCCACTGCTTCAGGGGTAACGGCACTGCGGCCGCCAGCCTGACCAATACACAGTATAACATCAGGGATTACAGAAACTGCTTTGTCAAGCACGCAGCATGCTGCATGGTCAAATTCTGTAGGAATCTGTAGTTTTATCAGTTTGTAATCTCCAATTATATCCGGCAGAGCCGCAACTGCTTCCCATGAAGGGTTGATATTTTCTCCGCCGAAAGGTTCAAAACCGGTGATCAATAATCTTTTCTCTTGTTTCATATCGAAAAATGCACTCCCAATATGGTAATAATCATGGATTAATTATACAATAAATGACGCAGCTGTTCAATTAAGATAATGGAATATGAGGGAGTAATAAAAAATCGGTAAGTGAATAGCTTTTAAAACATCTTGACATAGTTTTCATAACGACGTAAGATTATATTAGATACTCTTTAGAAAAATATGGAAAGGAAACATACTCTATGACTCCGATTATTCTCGTAGCAGAAACCGGCTCAGATATTACTCCGGGGCTGGCCTTAAAATATGGTATACGAATTGTACCAATGCATGTAACCTTTGACAATGAGACTCTGGATGACGGTTCTTTCCCGGCTGAGAAGATCCGGGATTATTATCAGCAGACAGGGAAGCTTCCGAAGACCAGTGGATCAACACCTGATGATTTTATGAAGATTTTTGATGAGATACATGAAGAGCAGCCTGACGCTAAGATTTTGTATCTGGCTTATTCGGCCATAACAACCTGTTCTTATCAGAGTGCGCAGATTGCCGCTGAAGGCAGGGATTATATCACAGCCATTGATACAAAGCAGGTATCTGTGGGACAGGCCGCTGTTGTGGTGGCCATGGCGGAGGAATTGCAGAAGAATCCGCAGATGACAATTGAAGAAGCTGTTAAGAAGGCAGAAGAATTCATTGCCCGTGCGAAGATGTGTTTCCTTCCGGATAATCTGGAATTTTTATGTGCCGGAGGCCGTGTGAGCAACGCGGCTTATATCGGCAGCCGTATTCTGAATCTGCATCCATGTATCGAGATTCTGGATGGCAAGCTCATTGCAACGAAGAAATATCGTGGTAAGATGGTGAAAGTGGCTGCGAAGCTGATTCGCGATTATGAGAAGCTGTATAATTTGAGAAAAGATCTGCTGTGGCTGGTTCATACGGTGGGACTTCAGGATGATGTTCGTCAGAGTGTGGAACAGGCAGCCAGGGAGAGCGGCTTTAAGGAAGTCAGGTGGATCCAGGCCGCAGGTGTTATTACGACTCATGGGGGTCCGGCTGCATTTGGAATGGCTGGTTTATCGGTAGAATAAAAGGCATAATTATATACAAAATCCGGGCGATGTCCCGGATTTTTCTATGTTAAATAATATGTAATCAAACAGCAAGTCAGGCAGCCGGGGAATAGATATTCAGGAATACTTGAAAAAAGAAAAGTACAATGTTAAGATTAAGACATTATGTGAGCAGCATTGTGATAAAATAGATATGCAACACATCAGATAAAGGGGAGAATATATGGATAGTTTGATGGAAAAATGCATAAATAGGAAGTGATTAAGATGAACAGGAGTGAACAGAATTTAACCCGCAGACAAATGGTGTTTTCGGGATATGTGCAGGGTGTGGGATTCAGATATCGTGCGTACCATGCAGCTCAGTCCCTGGGACTGACAGGATGGGTCAGGAACGAGTGGGACGGAACGGTAGAGATGGAAGTTCAGGGGGAACCGGCTTCTATTAATAAGATGATTGATATGATCAGTCAGGGAACTTATGTCATGATAGAGAAAGTGGATATGAAGACGATTCCCGTGGAAGAACATGAGAAAAGCTTTCATATACGGTAGTTAAATAAAAAACAAATGGGAAAGGGGACTTTGAATGGCAACAATTCTGATCATGGTTGCAGTTGTTTTATTTTTATGTCTGCTGGCCGAGAAGTTTTCAGGGAAATTCGGCATGCCGGCGCTGATTTTGTTCATGGGAATCGGTATGCTTTTCGGCAGTGACGGTATCGTACATATTCCTTTTGACAATTATGAGATGGCGAAGAATATATGTACCATAGCTCTTTGCTTTATCATGTTCTACGGCGGTTTCAACATGAAGTGGAGCGCGGCAAGACCGGTGGCTGTAAAGGCAGTCTGCCTTTCTACTATTGGTGTTGTAGTGACGGCGGGGATGACGGCAGTATTTTGTATGCTGGTTCTCAGTATGCCTTTTGTTGACAGCTTTCTTATGGGCGCTGTCCTTTCATCCACGGATGCGGCCAGTGTGTTCTCGGTTCTGCGTACAAAGAAGCTGAACTTGAAAGATGGTACAGCCTCCCTTTTGGAGATGGAAAGCGGCAGTAATGACCCGGTGGCCTATCTGCTGACGGTGATTGGCATTTCCCTGAAGGTGGGAGGCGATGTCAGTACAGTGCCGTACATGATTTTTGCGCAAATCGTTTATGGTATTGTCATTGGTGTGGCGGCCGGTATGCTGGGTATATGGTTTTTGAAGAAATCTGAGATACATGCGGACGGGCTGGATACGATTCTGGTCATTGGTCTGGCCATGTTTGCTTTCGGTCTGGCTGATGTGACGGGCGGCAATGCTTTTTTAAGTGTCTACCTGATGGGTATTATGCTGGGCAACAGCAGTATCAGGGGAAAGGAGACGCTGATCGCGTTTTTTGACGGGATGACGGGGCTGGCCCAGATTGTGCTGTTCTTTTTACTGGGACTTCTGTCTTTTCCGCATAAATTGCCGGGGATATTCCCTACAGCTCTTGC
This sequence comes from Coprococcus sp., assembly GCA_016297495.1. Classification (GTDB taxonomy): domain Bacteria; phylum Bacillota; class Clostridia; order Lachnospirales; family Lachnospiraceae; genus Coprococcus_A. The sequence continues at coordinate 3,237 of JAEDGN010000091.1, read as the reverse complement.
AATTGCTGTTTTTCTTACCCTTGCTGCAAGACCTGCGGCAGTCTTTCTGCTGCTGAAGCCATTCAAATGTAGTACAAACCAGTGCCTGATGGTTTCCTGGGCGGGGCTTCGCGGCGCTGCGTCCATTGTATTTGCCATCATGGTCATTGCAGGTATTAATACTTCTTCGGATGCACTGTTCCATACAGTATTTATGGTGGCATTGCTTTCTGTAGCAATTCAGGGAACACTCCTTCCGATGATGGCAGTGAAGCTGTCCATGGTTGATGAGAGCTGTGATGTCCGCAAGACTTTTAATGATTACAGTGAGTCTTCTGCCATTACCATGATGCAGATGTATATTCCTGAAGGACACAACTGGGAAAATCAGTTGATCAGGGATGTCAGTATGCCGACAGGGTCCCTTGCCGTAATGGTCAAACGCGCAGGCAAGACGATCATACCTGATGGCAATACGAAGATTCTGGCGGGAGATACCATGGTCTTAAGTGTTCCGGCCTATGAATCCGGCGGCCATGAGCATCTGGAAGAGTTTACAATCACAAAGAAGCACCGCTGGTGCAATAAAACGATTGCTGAGCTGGTGCTTCCAAATGATACACTTATCGTTCTGGTTAAACGGGGAGATGATAACATTATTCCAAATGGACAGACACAGATATTGGAGGATGATTGTGTCGTTGTGTACAGCTAAAATAAATAATTGACGGTGATAATTACAATACCGAGTATGACCAGCACGACGCCGGTGGCACGATTAAGTGTCGCCGGTTCTGCTTTATTGGCAAATCTTGCGGCTATTCTGGCCCACAGCAGCGTGGACAGGACACAGAAAATCAGTGTCTGGATATCCGGCATGTCGCCAATGGAGAAATGGCTGACAGCACCGGTAAAAGCTGTAAATGCCATGATAAATACACTGGTTCCGACGGCTGTTTTCAGTTCATAGTTCATGACGGAGGTAAGGATGAGCAGCATCATCATACCGCCGCCTGCACCGACAAAGCCGCAGATAAAGCCGATGATCATGCCGCAGAGGATGGACTGCCGGATCCGTTTGGACGGAGAGATGTTCATCATTTTTTCTTTGGTGGTCATGACCGGCTTGATGATGAATTTGATTCCCAGCAGCAGTGTCATGAAAACAGAGAAGGTGCCCATGGTGGTTCCGGGAACTTTGCTGGAAACCCAGCTTCCGACAACGGTAAACAGTAAAACGGTTACCATCATGACAATACCGTTTTTAATATCCAGGTTTTTATTTTTGCCGTATGTATAGGCACTGACGGCACTGGCCAGTACATCGCTGGCAAGGGCGATGCCGACTGCCTGATAGGGTTCCATATGAAGAAATGTGATCAGCACGGGGCTGATCACGGCCGCTGCACTCATGCCGGCAAAACCTGTACCCAATCCGGCCCCAATGCCGGCAATAAAACAGATAATAAATTTACAGAGTAATTCCATGATTTATTCAGTCCTTTCAAAGATGTTTTTCGGTCTTTAGCCATTTTAGTGATTCATTCTGCTTTTTAGTTCTTTTTTAAACTGTTTGCTAAAGAACATTATAGGCGTTTTAAGAATGAAGTCAAGAATATTCATAAAATTTCTGTTTCTTTTAAAGTGCAGATAGTGTAGAATGGACCATGGAGTCAGTCAGAGAAGACAGAAGATATGACTTTGAAACGGAGGCTGGATATATGATCAGGAATATTGTATTTGATATGGGCAATGTGCTTGTTTTCTATGACGGCATGAGAGTCTGTGAACATTACATAGAAAATGAGCATGACAGAAAAGTCGTTTTTAATGGTCTGTTTTTATCACCGGAATGGGTCTATCTGGATATGGGTGTTATCAGTGAGGAGCAGGCCATGAAACAGATTTGTGCAAGGCTGCCAGAGCGGCTGCATGAGGCGGTGCAGCTATGCATGCGGGACTGGCATCTCTATAACATGCAGACGAATGATGAGATGGAAGCTGTGGTCTGGGAGCTGAAGGCCAAAGGCTATGGCATTTATCTCTGTTCCAATGCGTCCATGCGGCTTCCTGAATGTTATAAAGATTATCTTCCGGCGCTGGATTGTTTTGACGGTATTTTGTTTTCTGCTGAAGAAAAGTGTATCAAACCTCAGAAAGAGATTTATGAACATTTCTTTGAAAAATTTGATTTGAAGCCGGAAGAATGCTTTTTTATTGATGATCTGCAGTTAAATATCGATGGGGCAAAAGCATGCGGTATGGATGGCTACTGCTTTGCAGACAGGGATATTGGGAAGCTTAAGAAGGTGCTGGATCAGCTGAAAGAGGATTGAATATGGAAGGGAGCTGCTTTTTGGCAGCTCCCTGTTCAATTTTTTACTGGAAAATAATCTTTCTGTAATTTTTCTTACCACGGCGGATGATGAATTCTTCCTTATTAATGTCTTCCGGTGTATAAACGGTCTTAATATCGGTAATTTTATTGCCGTTGACAGCAACACCGCCCTGTTCAACGGCTCTTCGGGCCTCAGAACGGGTCTTGCACAGACCGGATACGGCAAGGATACCCATGATGTCGATCACGCCGTCACGCAGGTCAGCTTCTGTGATGGCGGATGTCGGCATATCGGCCGCTGTTCCGGCTGAGAATAAAGCGCGGGCATTCTGCTGGGCTTTCTCAGCTTCTTCTTCACCATGTACCAGCTTGGTCAGTTCAAAAGCAAGAATCTCTTTGGCTGTATTTAATTGGCTGCCTTCCCACTTATCCATCTCATCGATCTGTTCCAGAGGCAGGAAGGTGAGCATACGAAGGCATTTCAGTACATCGGCATCGGATACGTTGCGCCAGTACTGGTAGAATTCGAACGGAGATGTCTTATTCGGATCAAGCCATACAGCGCCTGATACAGTCTTGCCCATCTTCTTGCCTTCAGAGTTCAGCAGCAGGGTGATGGTCATGGCACAGGCATTCTTGCCAAGCTTTCTTCTGATCAGCTCTGTACCGCCCAGCATATTGGACCACTGGTCGTCACCGCCGAACTGCATATTACAGCCGTATCTCTGGAACAGGGTGTAGAAATCGTAGCTCTGCATAATCATGTAATTGAATTCAAGGAAGCTTAAGCCTCTCTCCATACGCTGCTTGTAGCATTCTGCCGTCAGCATACGGTTAACGGAGAAATGCGGACCTACTTCACGCAGGACATCAATGTAATTCAGATCCATCAGCCAGTCGGCATTATTGACCATCAAAGC
>JAEDGN010000090.1 GCA_016297495.1 Coprococcus sp. | reverse complement strand
ACGCCGGATGTCTGGCCTTTGGGGCGGACTCAGTACGGGCTTCTGACTACCATCTCACTGCGTCACGATGGCGGCTATATCAACGAAGAACTGGTCAATCCACTGACTACTTTGGATAATGTAGATCTGTTTGAACGCCTCTATATTTCTTTTGAAATAAAGATCAAGGATGATGCCCGGAATATCGGAGGCATCAATATATTTGGAGAAAAGTACGGAGACTATCCGCAGGGAATCTGTATGAGAATTGTATATTAGGAAAAAGACGTTATACAGCGCATGTATAACGTCTTTTGCTATCTAAATATTAGTTGTTGATCAGCTTGTCTTCGCCATTCCAGCTGTACAGTTTTCTGATCTCCTCGCCAACCTTCTCTGATGGATGCTCAGCAGCTTTCTTTCTCATAGCCTTGAAGTGAACCTGCTTGCCTGCATCAGACATATCCAGTAAGAAATCTTTAGCAAATGTACCATCCTGGATATCGGACAGGATCTGCTTCATAGCCTTCTTGGTATCCTCAGTAATGATCTTAGGACCTGTGATATAATCACCGTACTCAGCTGTGTTGGAGATGGAGTATCTCATGCCGGCGAAACCGGACTGATAGATCAGGTCAACGATCAGCTTCATCTCATGGATACATTCAAAGTAAGCATTTCTCGGATCATAACCTGCTTCAACCAGAGTCTCAAAACCAGCCTGCATCAATGCGCAGACACCACCACAAAGAACAGCCTGCTCACCAAAGAGGTCTGTCTCCGTCTCAATTCTGAATGTGGTCTCAAGGACACCTGCTCTTGCGCCGCCGATACCAAGGGCATAAGCCAGAGCCAGTTCCTGTGCCTTACCTGTTGCATCCTGCTCAACAGCGATCAGACAAGGTGTACCCTTACCTGCAACATACTCGCTTCTAACTGTATGACCCGGAGCCTTAGGAGCGATCATTGTAACGTCAACATCCTTTGGAGGTACGATTGTACCGAAATGAATATTGAAACCATGAGCGAACATCAGCATATTGCCTGCTTCCAGGTTCGGCTCGATATCGTTCTTGTACAGTGCAGCCTGTTTCTCATCGTTGATAAGGATCATGATGATATCAGCCTTCTTAGCTGCTTCTGCTGCTGTATAAACTTCAAAGCCTTCTGATTCAGCCTTAGCCCAGGACTTGCTGCCCTCGTAAAGACCAATGATGACTTTACATCCTGAATCACTCAGGTTCTTGGCATGGGCATGGCCCTGGCTGCCGTAACCGATGATTGCAATTGTCTTGCCCTCTAATAATGAGAGATTACAATCCTGTTCATAAAAAATCTTAGCCATTGTTATGAAACCTCCTGATAGTATAAAAATATATTAATAATGGATATAAATACCTATTATTCCGTTATCAGTTCCACTCTAAAAGCTCTCCTCTTTCAGAGTTACAACGCTCTCGGAGCCGCGCTCCAGACCCGTCAGACCGGTGCTTGCCACTTCAAGAATCTCGTAGCCATCCAGCAGATTGATAAATGCATCCAGCTTCTCCTGCTTGCCTGTCAGCTCAATAATCATGGAGTCTCTTGTAACATCCACAACCTTGCCATGGAAAATATTCGCCACAGCCATAATCGCCTGACGGCTGTCAGGAAGTACCCGGATCTTTACCAGCATCAGTTCACGGCAGACAGCGTCCACCGCTGTGAGATCTTTTATGTATAAAACATCTTCAAGCTTGCTGACCTGCTTCTCAATCTGTTCCAGTGACTGTTCATCACCACGGACAACTACCGTAATCCGGGAATATCTCGGATTCAGCGTGTCACATCCGGTAAAACTGTCCAAATTAAAGCCACGTCTGCTGAACACACCTGATACACGACTGGTAACACCATAATTATTCTCTACCAGCATGGTCAATATCTTCTTGCGTTCTTTCATGCTCAATTACATCCTTTCCATTCCCCGACTCAAATGTCATGCCGATATCATAGAATAATGGAAGAACCGGCATGACTGTCACCGATTATTCTAACAATATGTCCTTTATTTGTCAATAGATTTCACTGATACGCATTAATATTTTATCTGAGTAAAGTCCAGAATAGTATGTTTTCACACAAAAAAGGTATCATCCTCGAATAGATGACACCTTCTTTCCTTTACAATTTTCCTGCTATATCGTATAATTTTATATATTTCACGAAAGGGGTTTTTGACATGATTCAGAATATAGGTTTTATCGGTGCCGGTGTTATGGGCAAATCCATGATCCGCAATCTGATGAAGAAAGGTTTCAACGTATCCGTTTACTCCCGCACAAAGGCGAAAGCTGAAGACATCATCGCAGAAGGAGCCATCTGGTGCGATACTGCAGCTGCCTGCGCAAAAGATCAGGACGCTGTCATCACCATTGTTGGTTTTCCAAAGGATGTGGAAGAAGTGTATTTTGGAGAAAATGGTATCATTGCCAATGCTAAAAAAGACGCCGTTCTTATTGACATGACCACCTCCAGTCCAAAGCTGGCGGCACGCATCTATGAAGCTGCAAAAGAAAATGGACTGGAAGCTCTGGATGCACCTGTGTCCGGCGGTGACTCCGGTGCCAAAGCCGGTACCTTAAGTATCATGGTCGGCGGCGACAAAGCAAGCTTTGACAATGCACTGCCTGTTTTTGAAGCCATGGGAACCAATATTATCTATGAGGGTCCTGCCGGATGCGGCCAGCACACGAAAATGGCCAACCAGATCGCCCTGACAGGCTGTATCTCCGGTGTCTGTGAAGCTATCGCTTATGCAAAGAAAACCGGACTGGATGTACAGACCATGCTGGACAGCATCAGCAAAGGGGCTGCCGGCAGCTGGCAGATGAACAATACAGCCCCACGTATGCTCAAAGGTGATTTTGATCCGGGCTTCTTTATCAAACATTATATCAAAGATATGAAAATTGCCACAGAAGAGGGCCGTGAAGCAGGTGTTGATCTGACCATGTCAGAGACCGTGCTGAAGATTTATGAAGATCTTGCAGAAAAAGGTATGGGTGATCTGGGAACACAGGCACTGCTGAAACATTATCTGGATTAAGAGAAACAGCGCGGGACAGGGGAAGGGACAAGCCCTTCCCTGCCTCATCTATAATTCCCTGTTCTCATAGAATCGGATGGACATACGCCACGAGATGCCAAATATAACCGTGCCGACCACTAAACAGACAAGCGGCATCCACACCGCACTGACCGAAAAAAGCATATCCGGTTTTTGCATTGTCAGGACAGCCCCGGCCGCACAGGCTACACCTATCACAATATAATATCCCATTCTCCCCTTTTCTACACCATACTTAAAAATAAACGGCATAAGCATAGCAGGTGCCACACATCCAAGCAGGAACAAAATAGCGATCAGATTGATAAAGGACATGACTTCCATCGTTCCGTTTACCGTCAAACGAATTCCCTGGGCAATGGCTGTGAGCACAATTACTCCCAGAATGACGATAGCCGTAAAAATATACTTTGAAGAAACTATCTGTGCTCTTGAATACGGAAATGCTTCACAGTAAAGCGTCCATCGGCTTCTCTCCTCATAACCGATCAGAGTCACCGCCATCATCCCGCAGAATACAACCGGATAGATGATCATAAAAACATTGCTTTCGGCGACCATGGATATAACAATAAATAAAAGTGACACAAACAAAAATGAACGGCAGTAACGGATAGCCATATAATAATCTTTTAATAATAATCCTCTCATTTATCTCTCTCCCTTCACCATAAACACAAATAAATCTTCAATACTCACCGGGCTGATTGCTATGCCTTCCGGCACCGCATCTCTTCTGACAAGAGCCTCTGCCCCATAAGCAGATATCTTCTTCCCGATAACCGCTTCCTGATCCAGTTCACGCAGCTGTTCAACTGTGCAGTGTATCATGCCATACTCTTCCAGTAATCGATCCTTCTCCTCACACAACAACAAATGACCCTGATGCAGAAAAGCAATATAATCACAGATCTTCTCCAGATCACTGACAATATGAGAAGATATCAGCACAGCATGCGCTTCATCCCTTGTGAAATCATTGAATATATCAAGCACATCATCCCTGACTACCGGATCCAGACCGCTGGTAGCCTCATCCAGCAGCAGAAGCTTCGGATGATGGGCCATGGCAACTGCAATGCCAAGCTTCATCTTCATGCCTCTTGAAAACTCCTTAAAAGCCTTCTTCTCCGGAACTGACAAGCGTTTCAGGAGCGCGCCAAAAAGCTGGCTGTCCCATTGCTTATAGGTATACTGCATCATACGCTCGATTTGTACAGCCGTCAGGCATTCCGGAAATCCCACTTCATCAAACACAACGCCAATATCTTCCTTCGTCAGCTGCATATTCTCCCGGTTATCCTTGCCAAGAATAGTGATGGTTCCCCCGTCCCGGCGAATCATATTCAATATCAGCTTTATCGTCGTACTCTTGCCTGCACCATTCTCTCCGATCAACCCCATAATATAGCCACCCGGCAATGTAAGATTCAGATGCTCCAGACTAAAATCACCATAACTCTTGCATAAATCTCTGATTTCCAGTGCGTTCATAGACTAATCCTCCCCCATGATAGTAAACATCTCAATAATATCTTCCCTGCTAAGACCGCAGGAAGCTGCAAGCCTCGTAATCTCCTGCATATAAGCTTCTATCTTCTTCAGGTTCTCTTCCCTCAGAAGCTCCACATTCTTCGGCGCCACAAAGCATCCCTTACCGGCAATGGTATAAATAAATCCTTCCTTCTCCAGTTCATCATAGGCTCTCTTCGTGGTAATGACACTGATTCGCAGATCCTTGGCCAGACTCCTGATGGAAGGCAGCGGATCGTCCTCATTCAGCGCTCCATTGATAATCTGGGCCTTGATCTGAGAATAAATTTGATCATAAATAGGGGCACCGCTTTTATTATCAATAAATATATTCAATCTGTCACTTCCTTTATCTCTGTATATAAACAGTATATACAGTTAGTACAGAATTGTCAAGTCCTATCCATATATTTTTTTATAATCTGAATCCGATATATATCAGTTCAGCCCATGTTCATCTGACATGGTATTCAGATTATTCGATCTTATCCGACAGCTTTGTCCAATCCTGTCGACCGATGATAATTGATACCTGCCAGAATCTCTCCTATAATTACATTATCAATGTTAATACTGCTTTAAAGGAGGTTTATCCACATATGACACCAAATACAGACATAATTTACCATCATGTTTTTAAACGTTGTTTTTCTTTTTCAGACAGACTTGTCATTGCATTGGTCAACAGCTGTTTCAGCACCCACCATCCGCCGGACAGTCAGGTTGACTGTGAGTTTGCCGAAGGTATTGTCACACCGTTTAATCAATTATGGACCCGTATCATGATTACAATAAACGGCACACAATGCTATCATCTGTTTCTCCAGCTCCGGCAGACAGGCATGGGACTTTTCCCGATATTCAACTGCGATTATCAGCACATTCTTTTGAATACATCCCCATGTGATCCGCATATCACTTTTCCTGAACCGGTCATTATTTATTTGGCAGATGAATCCCATCTTCCGGATACATATGATTTGAACGTCCATATTGGCAGTCAGAACAATATTTGCTGCCATATCCCGATCTATAATTTCAGTGCCATGACTCTGTCAGAAATTGCCGATGCCGGTATGATCATTTTTCTGCCCTTTTATATCCTGAAGCTGCACGATCAAATCATAGAAAATCATTCTCCAAAAGCACTGAATGAATTAAAACATATGCTTTTGAATGATATCCCGGATATTTTTTACAAACAGTTATCTGCAGGACTTCTGTCAGTCAATGAAATACTGGTCCTGCAAAATCAGCTTCTGGAACTCTATGATTTCTTTTATTCGGATTTCACCGACGAGTATATTCTCATAGACATTTTCACATATAAAATCGTAAAAGGAATTACTCAAAAAATCACTGCCGAAATCACACTGGAAATGAGCACAGTCCCTGAAAAGAAACTGAGGCAGCAAATGTCGGCTGATAACAATTGCGTCAATACCAGTATTCAATTATAATAGAAGGAGGACCGACCAATACTATGTATACAAACAAAGGAAGTGCTGCTATGTTATTTTTTACTGAAGGGAATTATACGATTGATGACATCTATGCCCTCCCCGAAGGAGAGCGGGCGGAACTGATTGAAGGGCAGATTTATGATATGGCCACACCGACCCGTATCCATCAGAAAATCGCTTTTTCGCTGGCAAGAACCATCGCAGACTATATTGATGCAAAAGAAGGATCCTGCGAAGTCTACCCCGCACCATTTGCTGTCATCATCAAAAAAAACAACAAAAATTATGTGGAACCCGATGTCAGCGTCATCTGCGACAAAGACAAGCTTTCTGACCGGGGATGCGAAGGTGCACCGGATTTTATTATCGAGGTGGTATCACCGTCCAGCCGGAAGATGGACTACAGCACCAAAAACGCACTCTATGCCGATGCAGGTGTGCGCGAATACTGGATCGTGGATCCGGACAGAGAACGGACAACGGTCTATTACTATGAAGAAGATGCAGCGCCTATGATCGTGCCATTTGACCAGACCGTTCAGGGCGGCATCTATAAAGACCTGTATATCAATATCTCAGAATTGCTTAACTGAGCTGTTACATGAGTAAAAGCCTTTGTCTGTTGGCAAAGAATCAGACAAAGGCTTTCATGATGTGGTATAAAAAAAGTTGACAGCTTATTCTCAAGGATTTCATGATAAAATC
>JAEDGN010000089.1 GCA_016297495.1 Coprococcus sp. | reverse complement strand
CCTGTTCCACATACATTTCCAGAAGTGCCGCTCTCTCTTCAGTCATAATGACCGGATGCGGATAGAACAGTACCGGATAGGGCATCAGATCCTCCACTGTACTATCATCCTGAAGATAAATCACATTGTACGACGTATGATTCAACTCTGCCGCCTCAAAAACAGCCTCTTCACTAGTCTCTGCCACACGGCGGTGCCAGACATCCACATTGGTATCCCATGCGTTATCATAGTCCTTCAGCACACCAAAGGCAGCCGTATACTCCGAGCCACATAACACATCCAGCTTTTTGAATTTCCTATAAAATTCTTTGACCTCCGCCAGCTTGCGATTGTCACGATTATCATAATCCAGGATGCCATGCCAGTAAATCTCCGTACCAACCGTACAGGTACGCCAGCGGAAGAAAGAAATATAATCTGCTCCATGTGCTACACTCTGCATCGCCCAAAGTGTCAGCTGGCCCGGACGGGGCGCCGGTCCCTCCATTCTTGTAACCCAGCCATTGGCCCCGGACTGCTGCTCCATAATCCCAAAATGAGGGCAGACAGAGCGAACCTCTGTCAGATTCCGCGACCAGTGGCGGTCGTTCAGATCTGTGGCCGTCAGCGGTTCCCTGTCAAGTCCAAAAGCAAAGCTAGGATAAGAATCATAGGTAAAGACATCCAGACATTCCTTCTCCATCCGGTGATTATTCAGATTCCAGAATATACCGTTGGTCGTTATATAATCATCTTCTTTTTTATACTTCCGGATTATATCCGCCTGCATCTTACAGAAGGAAATAGCACTCTCCGAAATAAAACGATAGTAATCCAGGCGTAAATGTGGATTATAGCTTTCATTCAGCAATGTTCTCGGCACATAGATCTGGTTCCATTCCGTATAGGTCTGATTCCAGAATACCGCTCCCCATGCCTCATTCAATCTGTCAAGTGTCTCGTATTTCTCCTGTAAAAATACACGAAATGCCGCTGTATCCGCATCAGAATAAAACTCGCTGACCTCGCAGTTGATCTCATTATCGATCTGCCATCCGACAATGGCCGGATGCGGCCCGTAATGAGCTGCAATCTTCGTCACGATCCTTGACACAAGTTCCCGATATTTGGGCGAATTATAATTATAATGTCTTCTTCCTCCGTGCCGGTACAGCACGCCATCTTCTCTTCCGTTTAAGACCTCGGGATATTTTTCCGTCAGCCATGCCGGCGGTGTTGCGGACGGCGTTCCGAAGATCACTTTCATGCCTTTCCTCTGACACAGATCGAGAAACTCATCAAAAAAATCATAGTTGAATTCTCCCTCGGTTCTCTCCACCTTGCTCCAGGCAAATTCTGCAATACGGACAACAGATATTCCCGCATCCAGCATCCGCTCCAGATCATTTTCCCATAGGCTCTTATCCCAATGCTCCGGATAATAGCAGGTTCCCATGGTCATTGTATTCCATCTATAATTCTGACAGTTATTCATATTCAATTTCCTCTTTCTTTACCTATTTCTCTGTTCCAATGCCAATCCAATCAGTCTATCCGCCTGGTCTGCCATGAACAACGGGATATTCAGTACATCATCATCCAGTTTTAGATTATCCAGGGAGAATCGGACACGGAGTTTTACTTTGTCCGGGAACAATTCCTTGAATTTCTTAAGGCTCTTGCTGGATGTATTGGATTCGGATTTGACCTCAACAGGGAAAATGTCATTATCACGCTGAATCAGGAAATCCACCTCATACGGAGGATTGCTCTGCGCCCAGTAGCGAGGAACCACTTCAAACTGCGTGATTAGGGTCTGCAGCACAAAGTTCTCGCTCAGTGCTCCCTTAAACTCCGTGAACAGGCGGTTGCCTTCCCCAAAAGCCGTAGGAGCCAACTGTGCCAGACGGCGCAGCAGACCTACATCTGCCAGATAGATCTTGAAGGCGGAGAGGTCATCGTAAGCAGCCACCGGCAGACCGGGAGCAGAGCTGCGATAGATCCTATGCACCAGTCGTGCCTCTACCAGCCACTGCAGAGCGTCCTCATATTCACGGGCTCTTGCGCCCTCTTTGACAACCTTATAGATGAACTTCTTGTTCTCCCTTGCCAGCTGAGACGGAATAGACTTCCAGATCATTGAGATTTTCGGGAACTCACTGATGTTAGGATGCTTTGCAAAGTCACGCTCGTAGGCACCGATAATACCAGCCAGGGCTTCCTGCATAGCGGAAACATCACGAGCTTCCGTCCACATCAATACAGATTCAGGCATACCACCGGTGACATAGTACATCTTCAATTTTTCGTACAGAGGATTGAAGAACGCATCAGGAATCGGTTCAATGGTTTCTATACTTTCCAGATATGCAGCAAGATTTTCGTCGCCGTTTGCAATCAGAAATTCTGAGAAGATCATAGGGTCAATCTGCATGAAGTTGACCTTGCCCACCGGGAAAGAAGATGGCTTTGCCAGAGCAATGCCCAGCAAAGAACCGGCGCAGGCAATATGATACCGGGGAGCGTTCTCACAAAAATACTTCATGGAGTTGATGACCTTCGGGCAGTCCTGGACCTCATCAAAGATAATAAGGGTCTTTTCCGGTACGATCTTCTGACCACTGGCAAGCATCAGATTCTGCAGGATACGGTCAACGTCCTTGGTGGTCTCAAAGAACTGCTTGTATTCCTCATTTTCATCAAAGTTAAAATAAGCGGTATTGTCATAGTAACGCTTGCCGAACTCTTTTATTGGAGTTTTTTGTTTCTTAATCACGTTTTTATTATATGCGGAACTCTCCAAAAATACAATGTAAAATCACAAAATTATATAGATTTTATGTATTAAAATCACACTTTTATAAAAAAGAAGGGTTGAATTTTACATTAAAGTGAAATTCAACCCTCTTCTTACTTTCATTAAATACTATACTTCGTCTCTGATTTCTTCCGAACCGGTATCTGAATCTCCGAAAGCCACTCATCCTCACTTTCCTTATTCCAGACACCGTCTATATATTTTTCCCGGATATTGCCGCAGATCTCATAATCATTATCCTCGATATATTTCAGGATTGCCCCGTAACTGCGTCCAAAGTCGTTGTATGATCCTTTATGGAAGATACAGGCCGCCTGTATCTCCGGCAGTTCTTTAAACTTTATTAATTCAGAATCTGCTTTTTTCTCTGTGACTGCCTCACAGGTTTCAATCAATATCTGCTCATCCTTATAACCCGGTTCCAGATAATGGGTAAAACAATATTCCGACAGCGCGCACTCACAGCCAAGTCTCTCCATCTCTGCGCCCATGGCAGGCATCAGATCAAAAAGGGCATCGTAGGATTCGATCCGTTTCTGCATGGATGCTACTGTAACAGCCGGTATGGTCCGAACCAAAACCGGTGCAGCCAGAGATATATCACTGTCCGCTATAAAACTGTCTATGACAGCCATCTGTTTCGTCAGCTCTGCAATTTTTGACATGATCTCCGTCTTCTTTCGCATCAGAAATACCTTCTGATCCATTCCTGCATTTAATTTTCTGATATCCTCCAATGTCAATCCGGCCTGTTTTAAAGCCGTAATCTGATGAAGGATCGCCATCTGATTCATCGTGTAGTAGCGATAGCCATTTTCACTGTCCACAAGGGCAGGAACCAGAAGTCCCTGCTCTTCGTAAAAACGCAGCGTCTTGACCGTCATATGATTCATCTGGGCAAACATACCTATCTTAAAAAGATGCCCGTTCTTTTTCTCTTTACAAGGTCTGTGTTCTTCATTCATCCTCATCATCATTCACCTTACTCCCATCGAAACGTCTTAATAGCTATTGTACCACATACAGCTGTTATTGCCACCAGCAGTATCACAATACCGTCCGCATGCACCGGAAGGCTGCCCATGGATACCCCTTTCATCAATTGAATACCCTGTGTCAGAGGCATGATACCGGCAGCCTTCTGAAGTCCCGCTGGAAACAGCTCATAAGGGATGGTTGCGCCGGATAAAAACAGCATTGGAAAATACACGGCACTGGTGACCACATTCATTGCCTTCACTGTCCGGCAGAGACTGGCAATCATGAGTCCGATGGAAAACATGGCCATCATCGTAAGGAACCAGGCGCCAACGAAAGCTGCCGCATTTCCCGGCATCCGATATCCGAAGATCAGAACAGCCACCAATGTTACAAGGATTGCAGATATACCCGCCATGACAGCACTGCAGATCACATTAGCCCCAAGGATCCAGGCCGGACTGCATGGACTGCAGTAAAAATGCTTCAATATCTTTTTATCTCTGTAATCAACAACTACGATCGGAATGCTCATAAAAGCGCTGCAGCAGATACCCACAGCCACCAGAGAAGCGAATGCACTCTGGAGATAAGTCATACCGCTGTCACCTGCCATCTTTCCGCCCGCGATCAGGCTGATCATCAGCAATACTGCCACCGGCATACACAGGTTAAAAATAAAGACATCGGCGGATCTGAAAAATAATTTCTGCTCTATCCGGTAAAGTTTTAAAAATCTCCTCACAGTTCTACCTCCTCGCCCATATACCACAGATAGGCCTCTTCCAGATTATCATAAGGTGAGCCTTCCGTTATCTCTGCAACCGTGCCCTCTGCAACCTTTTGCCCGTTTTTAATCAAAAGGATCCTGTCGCAGAGATTTTCTGCCTCCTCCATATAATGTGTGGTCAGAAAAATTGTCAGTCCGCTGGCTTTCAGATGCTTCAGTGCCCGCCATACTTCCCTGCGTGCCGCCACATCAAGCCCCGTCGTCAGCTCATCCAGAAATACAATCTCCGGAGTGCCCAGCAATGCCAGTACAACAGATAGCTTCTGCCTCTCACCGCCGGACAGCTTCATCACCGGACTTTTTTTCAGAAAAGCCATTCCAAACTGCTCCAGAAGTTCATGGTAATCCCCCGGATTTTTATAAAGGGCTGCATGCTCCTCACATACTTCCCCGACCTTGATTGCAGCCTGATAGCTTGAAGCCTGCAGCTGTACTCCGGTCTTTTCAAATATCTCCTTCCTGTTTGCGGCCGCCTCTTTGCCCATAATTTTTGCATAACCGGAATCCGGCTTTTTAAGGCCCAGTATCATCTCTATAGTCGTGCTCTTCCCGGCCCCGTTATGTCCCAGCAATCCAAAAACCTGCCCTTTTTCCACAGAAAAAGAAAGACTATCCACGACCCTGCGCCCGTTAAATGATTTTGACAGTTCATGAACCTCAATACATTTTTCACACATAAAAAATGCCTCCTTTTATTGACTATGGAGACATTTTACAGGCTTCCCTAAAGGGGAGAGTCAAGTATTAATTTTTAAAATAACAGAATACGGTTATCTCGAATACACACCCGTCAGGACCTCATTCTGGTACGCCTTCAAATTAGGCAATTGAGGATATTGCTCCGCAATTGCAGCCGCTTTTTGATTATCATAGGGAACACTCAGAACCGTCACTTGAAGTGGCGCAGGAGTTTCGCTGCCCGGTTCCCCCTCCAGCATCAGGGCATGGGCCCTTGTGACACCAATGCTGTTACCGACACTTCCCGTATTCATGACATATCCGGCTCCCATGGACCTTACAAAAGGCCTGTGACTGTCGGCACAGATCAGTCCTCCATATGTCCTGCTGCCATCCCTGGAAACAAGCCCGGCAGAAAGCTTCTCGTCACTGTCGTAACCGGCATAAAGCTGATCCACAGGACGCCCGTGAATCAACCTGAAATGGATACCGCTTATCAACACGGAATCCTCTTTTGGAAGGCTGTCCAGCCAGTTAAACCGTTCTTCACCTATCTGATCCCAGTAAAATACATCGGTGGGAAAAAGCTTCTCAATTCTGCTTCTGCTAAGTCCATAATCCCAGTTGCCGCCAACAAAATGGTGACAGTGGCTGCGTACCCAATCGCAGGTCTTGTCACTTTCAGGTCCTTTCCCAACTGCATCTCCTAAAAACCATATCTCATCCGGCTGCAGCCTTTTAATTTCTTCTTCCATCGCAAGAGTTGCCGGCATATTTCCGTGCAAATCCGCCAAAAAAATATATCTCTTCATCTTTCAATCCCCTGCCAGTATATCGCATTATCAGTCTTTATTTTATCATATTTTTCCTCATTTTCATTTATAAAATAAGTTTGAGGTATTAATCGATCTTTGTACATGCTAAAATTGAGATAAAATCACATCGAAAGGAGTACCTGATAAACTCCGGATACTAACTATTTTTCAGTGCTTTTTTAATCTTTTTTATAGTTTAACCCATTGCTAAAAAATTTAAATGAAACTTAGAAGAACTTAAATTATGCCCAGTATGAAACATATTTTTTATATCTAGTATGATCCACCCTAAATACCGTACTGTTTCGGTAAGGATGCTTTTTTGAGAGTGCAGTTGTAAAAACGCAGGCGTAGCGGGCTACGCTGAGGCTTTTACAACTGTGCTATCGAGAAAGCAGACCATCGAAACATAGTGTTATTTAGGGTGAATCATACTAGGTGCTGTATCAGGATCCATTACCTTAATATAACCACCATCAACAGCATTGGAAATAATCCTTGAAGCTTTTGATTTTTCTTTTTCTGTAAGCCTAAAAATTTTACGTATATCTAAGCAAAAGCAGGCCGTGTCCTTCCGGGGTAATCAAAGCCACGATTATCTCTGTAATGGCATGAGCATGCTGGTTGTGATGCGACAAAATGAAAGCAACCTCTTTGACAGAGTATCCAGGATTCTGGATTAAGAAGAGCCAGTGGTTTTGACTGCTTACAGTTTACACCACTGGCTTTTCTTAATCAAGTTCGCACCTGAACAGTAACCACGAAAGCCACAAATGTCGGCAGTATAGACTTGAAAAATTGCAAATTTGCACAGGGTAGATTATAATGAT
>JAEDGN010000088.1 GCA_016297495.1 Coprococcus sp. | reverse complement strand
AGGACTGCCAGAATGTGGAGCTGGCTCATGAATTTATAGACTTCATGCTGCAGGAAGATGTGGCTTATGCCAATACCCAGTATGTGGGATACAGTTCGCCGGTATTGTCCGTGTACGAACAGATGCAGGAGGATGATTATGAAGGTATCAATGCCTATGTGCCGAGAGTAGGTTATGAGAATGATGAAATATTCCGCTATCAGGAGACAGAGATCAAGAAGCTTTTTGCAGAACTGTGGACAAAAGTAAAGGCGCAGTAAATTGTGGAGGATATTGCAGGGACAGGGACAGGGGACGGTTCTGTGTCCCGGAATATGGGACACAGAACCGTCCCCTGTCCCTGCCCCCTGTCCCTGCCTTGTCTCCTGAAACCCTGGAAGTCGTTCAGATGTTTTTATATCTGAACGGCTTTTTTTATGGAAATGCAACTTTTTGGGCTTTTATTTTATCTAACAGGTGTAAGGCAAAAGAAAAGAGAGGTGCATGAGATGTGACGAGAGAGAAGCTGACGGAGTTGATTATTGATTCGACGGATACTTTGTACCGGGTGTCAAAATCAATTCTGAAAAATGATACGGATTGTGAAGATGCGGTATCGGAGGCTATTGTTATTAGTTTTAACAAGATCGATACGCTTTTGCATGACAGATATGCCAGAACCTGGCTTATACGGATTCTGATCCATGAGTGCTACAGGATACTGAATATGAAGAAATGTATGGATCATGGCAGTGAGCCGGCGGAATACGCAGCACCGGAGGGCGAGGATTATTCGGAACTTTACAGGGCTGTTATGAAGCTGGATGAAAAGTACAGGATGCCGGTTGTTCTGTATTATCTGGAAGGGTATAAGATACGGGAGATAGCCCGGATACTGGACAGAAGTGAGAATACCGTTAAAAGTCAGCTGGCCCGTGGGCGGCAGATGCTGAAGAGTGAGCTTGAGAAGGAGGTTGTATGATGGATAACAAGGATTATTTAAAGACACCGGAACATTTTAAGGAACTTGTGCAGGCAAAGGTAAATGAACAGCTCAATGGGGGAGAGCAGACGATTAAAAATCAGCAACAGGTGCAGAAGGAAAAAACAAAATTCAGAACCGTGGTCAGATCTCGCAGATTCAGATGGGGGAGAGTGGCCGCTGTAGTTGCTGTTACAGTGTTGGCTGTAGGAACGACAGCGTTCGCCGCATGGAATTACAGACTGTCAAATGTAGTGCCGCATGGAAAAGAAAATTATGTGGAAACCATGGAATCGGAAAATATAACGGTTGAAAACGGTTATCCGGATACGTTGGAGGAATTTGAAATGCCGTCATCAGAAGCATTTGATCAGTCGCTTTTGAAATTGACAGAAATCTATTATGATGGTGTCAATCTCTATCTGTATGGGGTAGCAACGGAAGAAGGTAAGGATTACAGTGTCTTTACCAGCCGAGTGATTATTAATGGAAAGCAGTATATAGGCGATCTGCACCGTACATCCGGGCAGTACAGCATGGATGGTTTTAGTCAGGATGAGTATATCGGCGTATTTAATCTGGACGGAGAGGTAGGGAATAATTTTACTGTTGAATTGCCGTTGGGTATTTATATTAATCTTGATGCAAGCTATGTGTATTCTGATATAGGGCCGGATGGAGAAACTGCAGGGGAAAATCATTGGATTCATATTAATAATGAAGGGCAGTATGCATATACGATAGAAGATTCATTTACGGGTGAATTGAATACTTTCCATTACGATATTCTGACAGATGAAGAAACGGAGGCTCTTACGGGCAGAAAGGGAGAGCAGACGATTTCCTTTGATGTTACGGCAGATAATTGTGTGGTCAGTTGTGAAGATCAGTATCAGGATCTATCTGAAGATGTTTCCGTATCGGCAACCAATATTAAGAAAACAGCTGCCGGGATAAGGATGAATCTGAAATGGCATCTGAGCAGTGAGGCAGCCGAACAATATGCAGATGGGTATCATAATACGATGCCAAATTCAGCAGGTGTCTATCTGGATACACCTGTATATCAAGTAACAGATAATCAGGGGACGGTCTATGATGCAGATCAGATTGATTTAAATTATCAGGCTACAATTGAGGACATAGAATACCCGGAGTGTGTGATAGAAAATAACGATGGCAGCGTAGATTGTTATTCAAAAGTATTGATCAGAGATATGCCTCAGGATGTTACATCCATGAGCATACAGTGGATGGACGGAGATGAAGATATAGATGGGCTGAAAGCAGAGATCATGTTGGAATAGAAGCAGGGACAGGGGCAGGGACAGGGGGACGGTTCTGTGTCCCGGAATATGGGACACAGAACCGTCCCTTGTCCCTCCCCTGCCTTGTCTCTCAATTATAAAAAACCATGAGTTCTCAAGTAAGCTCTTTTTTGATGGGACATATCTGAGTCGGTGCTGTTTTTGCGGTATTTGAGCGGTGTTTCGCCGTAATAGGTATAGAAAGCACTGGAGAAAGCTCTTGCGTCTGAAAATCCATTATCCAATGCAATCTGAAGAATAGATAAATCTGTATCCATCAGATCCTGATATGCATGGTGGACGCGGATACTTGTTAAGTATTTTTTGAAAGTGGTGTCCATATATGTTTTGAAAGTGCGGGACAGATGCTCCTTGGAAAGGGAAAAAACATCTGCCAGCATTTCCAGTGAAAGGGGTTCCATATAATGATTGTCAATATAGTCGATGATTTCCGTGCAGCGTTCAATATGTTTCTGAGATTTGATAGAGTGCGGCACAAGCTTCGGGGCTTTACATTCGGAAAAGAGAATATAAAGAAATTCATAAAAAAAGCTATTTAACTTCAGCTGATAAAGGGGAAGCTGACTGCGATTACGGAAAATAGGATAAATTTCGGCAAAGGCAGATTCCAGTTTGCGGTAAGCTTCGGAAGATGGTTCAACGGTATATCGATAATTATTAAAAGTTGGAAATACTGCAATTAGGAAACTGTATGGAAAGATGATAGAGAGCATTTCACTTTCGGAATGGTAATTGGTATGGCAGCCATGAATATCGCAGCTGTTAATCAGCAGGATATCGTGGGGATGCACTTCTATCTCGTGCCCATTGATTTCAAAAAGACAGGAGCCTTTGATAATATATGAAATTTCAAGGCTGCGATGCCAGTGTTTCTTGACATCTGTGATGTTATTTTCTGATTGCAGATAGACCCATGCTAAAAATTGTTCAGGAACTTTAATTGTTTCATGAAAATAATCCATAAGTGCCTCCTTTTGAAAAATCATAGCACAAAAATATCAAAAAATTGATGTATAAATATAAATAAATATAATTTAAGTATAATTTATCAGGAAAATAATGTCAATTAAAAGAAAAAAAAGAAGTAAAACATCAAAAAAATGATGATAATATTGAAGTAAAACATCAAAAAAATGTATTTTACTTGTTAAGAAATGCGATGATTATTCCTATAGATTGATTATAATAGAATTACCGGTAAGGGTGAGGGAGGAATAGTTTTTATGCCGAAGAAAAAATCTTTTAATAAACCGGCGTTATGGGAACATATTTTGTTTCTGGGACCGGCATCCATTATTTTTCTTGTTGTCATTATTATACCGTTTATGATCAGTATCGGATATTCTTTTACGGACTGGAATGGTGTATCCTCTGATGTTTCATTTATAGGTATCAGGAATTTTGCAGATATTTTTACCGGGAAGAGTAATTTCCTTGGAGCATTCAAATTTACATTTATTATAGCTATATGCAATGTCATCTGCATGAATATAGCAGGAATTGCAATGGCAGCACTTTTGACAACCAGGATTCCATTGCAAAGTGGTTTTAGAGTAATCTTTTATCTTCCTAATGTTATTGGCGGACTGATTCTTGGTTTTGTATGGCAGTTTATTTTTATCAACGGTGTGCCTGCAATTGGTAAGCTTCTGAATTTTGAGCCTTTAATGACACCGTGGCTGGGAACAGAGCTGACTGCTTATGCAGCCATTGTTATTGTATCTGTCTGGCAGGGAATGGGATATGTGATGGTTATTATGATCGCAGCCCTGACAGGTATATCTTCAGAACTTGTAGAGGCGGCGAAGATTGATGGCGCCAATGCGTTTCAGATTTTCTTTAAGCTTAAACTGCCTTTATGTATGCCGTATATTACATTGTGTCTGTTCTGGACGATTTCGCAGGCATTTAAGATGTTTGATCTGAATTATTCACTGACGAAGGGCGGTCCGTATGGTTCAACAGTCTCTCTGGCATTGAATATTTATAATGATGCTTTTGCAAACAATAAATACGGTCTGGCAACGGCAGAATCTCTTGTATTTTTTGTGATTATCCTGGTTATTACATCTGTTCAGATGTATTTCTCCAGAAAGAAAGAGGAGGAATTGATGTAATGGACAAAAGAGCGAAAAAGCAAAAAGCGATTATTTTCATTATCGTTTTGATTCTGGCATTGATTTTTATCTATCCCTTATTTTTGATTGTGATGAATTCAGTCAAGCCATTGGCTCAGATTCTGACAAAGCCTTTAAGCTGGCCGGATGTGGTTCAGATAGAAAATTATGCGAAGGCTTTCAAGGAAGTCAATGTACTGCATGTAATGAAAAATACAGCGATATTGACCGTTGGCTCTGTGGCCGGTATTACATTGCTTGCGACAATGACTGCCTATTGGACATTCAGGTATAAGACAAAATATTCCAAAGTTTTTGAGACATTTGTTATATTGTCCATGCTGATTCCCTTCGCTTCACTGATGCTGCCGCTTGTGCAGGTGATGAAGGTACTGGGACTCAACAATTCAATGTTTGGAACAATGCTTACCTATTGGGGAATTGGTCTGGCATTCGCATTTTTCATGATGCAGAGTGCAGTGAAAGGTCTTCCGATAGAGCTGGAAGAATCTGCAAGAATAGATGGATGTTCAAGAACAAGAATTTTCTTTTCAATTATTGTGCCATTATTAAAACCGACAATGGTCAGTGTGATCCTGATGGATATGTTCTGGATTTGGAATGATTTTATGGTACCGCTGATCATGATGAATAATGAACGTTTGATGACGATTCAGCTGTCGATCAGCCGATTATTCGGGCAATATTCCAGCAAGTGGGATATTGCACTGCCGGCACTGATTATGACTATGTTACCGATTGTTATTGTATTTATTCTTTTACAGAAAAAGATTATGGACGGTGTGATTGCCGGTGCTGTAAAAGGTTAAATAGAGAAAAAGCTGATAAAAGGATCGAGGAGGAAAACAATGAAAAAGATGAAAAAAGCGGCAGCTCTCATGATGACAGCTGCAATGGTACTCAGCATGGCTGCGTGCGGAAGCAGCAATGCAAAAGAAACAACTGCAGCAGAAGGAACAGAGACACAGGCTGCATCTCAGGCAGCAGACGGTGAAGAAAAAACAATCTATATCTACCAGATGAAGACAGAGATCCAGGATGCCCTTGAAGAGGTATGTGCAATTTATTCTGAGTCCCATCCGGGTGTTAAATTTGTCTGCGAATCTGCATCTGACAATTACAACACAAGTTTAAAGACAAAGTTTTCAGGCGGTGATGCACCGGATATTTTCAGTGTGACTGGTTACTCAGATGCAGTTGTATGGCAGTCCCAGCTGGCAGATCTGACAGGTGAAGCTTTTACATCTGAAATGGTTGATGCATCAGCAGAAAATGTTACAGTTGACGGCAAAGTCATTGCTTTTCCTCTTTCTGTAGAGGCAGCTGGTTATGTTTATAATACAGCACTTTTTGAACAGGCTGGTATTACAGAAGTACCGACAACAAAAGAAGAACTGGCTGATGCTGTTCAGAAACTGGCAGATGCAGGTGTAGCTGTACCAATTTCAGAAACATATATGGACTGGTATCAGTTAGGTAACTTTATGATCAATCTTGGCTTTGCAGGTCAGGAAGATCCAAAAGCGTTTATCGATGGCCTGTCTGATGGCTCCACATCTTTTGTAGGTAACAAAGTGTTTGAAGAATTGGCAGATTTTATCACTTTTGAATATGCCTTAGACACAAATCCGGCAACAACAGATTTTAATACACAGACATCTTTAGTTGGTTCCGGTGATATGGCCATTACAATCGGCGGTAACTGGTCACAGCCAACTTATGATTCAATGAATCCGGATCTTCCTGTCAGCCTGATGGGTATTCCTTATTCAAGTAATGAAAAAGAAAATGATCAGCTGTATCTGGTAGGTACATACTGGGGTGTAAATAAGGATTCTGAAAATCTGGATGAAGTTAAAGATTTTCTTAATTGGCTTGTGACATCTGATGAAGGTAAGGAATGCATGACAAAGACATTACAGCTGATTCCTGCATACAATAATATGGAAGCTGATGCTGACAGTATCGGTGCTCTTGGACAAGCAGTTTCTGATTATATTGCAGCAGGCAAAGTAGACACTATCTATTATACATTCTATCCGGATGGTTTTGCACAGGCAGCAGGTGAAGCAGTACAGAAGCTTGGTGCAGGTAAGTCTACAAATGAAGAATTCCTTCAGGAACTTCAGGATGCCTGGGACAACCTTTCTAAATAATGACAAAAATTTATAATTTACAGAATTGGCAGGTTAATCAATGAACAAAGAACAGATTGAAGAAATCATCAGCAAAATGACACTGCATCAAAAAGTTCTTTTGTGTACAGGTAAAAATTCCTGGAGGACAAGGGATTATGAAGAATTAGGAATTCCATCGATTCTGATGAGTGATGGAACAAGCGGTGTAAGATTTCAGATTGGTTCTGACCAGCCGGAGGAAATGTCTTTTTATGACAGCCTGGGCGGTAGTTTTGACAATGAGGAAGCCATGTCACGCACATACAGAGCCACTTGTTTTCCAAGTGGCTCTGCTATTGCTTCTTCATGGGATACAGAGCTGATCAAAAAAGTGGGCGAAAAACTTGCAGGAGAATGTAA
>JAEDGN010000087.1 GCA_016297495.1 Coprococcus sp. | reverse complement strand
TTAGCTGTGCCACGTCCGCCTTCAGCTCTGCTACGTCTGACTTCAGCTCTGCTACATCTGACTTCAACTCTCTGATGTCTGCCTTCATCTCATTCATTCCGACAAAGAGCGCCTGAAGCATCTCCCTTTCTGTCATTTCTGTCATTTCTGTCATACTTTACATCCATCCCTTCTGATTCGTCCACCTTCTTTATTATTCTTATCTGAATGTACATTCTATGATTTATCTTTTGACTTTCTCAGTATATCATATTCCTTGTTCTATTTCAATCAAACTGCTATTGCAATGTAGTAAAAAAGGTGTTTTCATGTGTAACAATGAAATCATACAGATCTAAACTAAACTGAATTATTTGAAAACAAGAAGGTAATTAGAAAGAATAAAGAACAAAAAAAGAAACCGGAAACCATCAATAACTCTGGTTTCCGGCTGCCCCTGCCAAGGAGTCGGCGTGACAGGATTCGAACCTGCGGCCTCTACGTCCCGAACGTAGCGCTCTACCAAGCTGAGCCACACGCCGCTGACTCATCTATTATGCTACGAATAGCATCATTTGTCAAGCAAATTTTTAAAAATATTTTTAATGTTTTTGAAGTACAACACTAAGAATTGCAATAAAAAAACCGCAAACCCTTATATACAAAATTTGCGGAATTTAAAGTAGCGAGAGGGGGATTCGAACCCTCGACACTGCGGGTATGAACCGCATGCTCTAGCCAACTGAGCTATCTCGCCGTAATGGAACCTATAGGGCTCGAACCTATGACCCTCTGCTTGTAAGGCAGATGCTCTCCCAGCTGAGCTAAGATTCCATTTTTGTATCAGTTCTCCTGACAGAAATAATAATACCTTAAATTGTTCTAATTGTCAACAATTATTTTAATTTTTTTAAAAATATTTCGGCATACAGGTATGGCTATGTAGATAACAGCTGAGATTCGATATTTAGAAGAATTTTTCATACCACACAATAAATGAATAGACGATCCAAATCTTTGACAGACACAGACGCTTTCCCCTTCTATGGTTATCCAGCAGTTCCACCAGTTGATCCGTTTCAAAGAATCGCTCTGCGGTGGCTGATGTAAAGGCACCTCTAATCATGCCATAATATTTATCCTGCCGGATCCATTCTCCCAGTGGCAGAGGAAATGCTTTCTTCCTCCGCCGGGCAGTCTTTTGATCCAGATTTTTGCCTGCAACAGCACGAAACAGCAGTTTTGTATTTTCTTTGCTGACCCTGTACCGGGTTGGAATCGTGCAGGCCAGATCAAATATTTTTCTGTCCAGATAGGGCACCCGCAGTTCCAGTGAATGGGCCATGCTCATTTTGTCCGCTTTTAACAATATTTCCTGAACCATCCAGCCATGGATGTCCAGAAACTGCATTTTCGTAATGTTGTCATAGTTGATCGCTTTCTCATAAAAAGGCCGCGTATAGTATTGAGGTGTTCTGGCCTCATAATGCTTTTTCAGGTACTGTTCCCGCTCTCCCATTTTATAGACATTAGAATTGCCGATATACCGCTCCTCCACCGTCTGACTGCCCCGGATCAAAAAATTCTTTCCTTTAAAATCAGGGAGTTTTTTTGCTGTATTCGCGAATCTTTTTCGCAGGAAAAGCGGCAGCCGCTGATATTTTTCCAAAGCCAGCGGTTCCTGATAGACACAGTATCCTCCAAACATTTCATCCGCGCCTTCCCCGGACAGCACCACCTTCAGATCCTCTCCTGCCAATTGACATAAATGCCAGAGGCTGTTGGCACTTGGATTGCCCAGGGGTTCGTCCAGATAGTACTGTGCTTTCGGAAGACTTGCAAAATAATCATCGGCATCTATAATTGCCCTGTAATTTGTCACATTCAGATCTTCTGCCAGTTTGGCTGCATCTGTCGATTCATCATATCTTGCATCAGCAAAACCGACACTGTAGGTATTGATCTGCTGATGACTGGCCAGCTGGCTGGCCACATAGGAGGAATCCACACCCGATGACAGAAAACACCCCACTTCCACATCCGCCACTTCATGGGCTCTGATGGATTCACCAATCACTGTCTCCAGTTCATCACGAAACGCCTCAAAAGATTTTTCCCTGTCAGGATGGAAAGCCGCCTGATAGTACTGTGTAATGGTCATAACACCATTTTCAAACTCAAAATAATGACCCGGTGCCAGTTTGAACACATTTTTAAACATGGTTTCCGTCCCCGGCACACATCCAAAGGTCATATAATCCGCCAGCCGCTCCTCATTCAGTTCTTTCTTAAAATATGGATGATCCAGAAAGGCCTTGATCTCACTGGCAAACATCAGCTCTCCGCCCATCAATGTATAATAAAGCGGCTTGATGCCAAAAAAATCCCTGGCACCGAACAGTTTCCGCTGTTTTCTGTCCCAGATAACAAAGGCAAACATTCCCCTCAGATGGTCCATGAGCTCTGTTCCCCACGCCTCATAGCCGTGCAGCAGCACCTCCGTATCCGAACAGCTCCTGAAATGATGTCCCATGGCGATCAGTTCCATCTGAAGTTCCCGGTAATTATAGATCTCTCCGTTAAAAACCACCGTCAGCCTGTCATCCTCATTCTGCATAGGCTGAATGCCGCCCTGAATATCGATAATGCTCAGTCTCACATGTCCCAGAGCCACCTCTTCGTCCACATAGGAATTCTGCCCGTCAGGCCCCCGGTGAATAATCCTGTCCTGCATTTTTTTCACAATTGCTCTTCTATTTACGTATTTTCCTGTGAATCCGACAATTCCGCACATAAAAATATCCTCCTTACAATCATTTACATCCTGTAAAGAGGATATATAAAAAGTGTATCAGAAATGGTATCCGAATGTATCGGATATGTAGCATTTATTCTGTCAGGACCACGGATTCAGAAAATCCAGACAAACGACAGGACCATAAATGAAATCCGGATCCACCGTACTTGTGCGAAGTATATTCATAAACGGCACCATGACTTCTCCATCCTCCTGCATATAATGCAACGTACCGAGGAAGAAATAACAACCGACCTCTCCCATTCCTAAGAAATCTGCATTCTCAGCCAGGAGTTTATCAGACCATTCAATCTCATTTCCCGCGTAAGAAGCACCATAATTCCCTGCCAGCTGATCATATTCCTCCGTCATTTGAGACGCATTATCCCGTTTTGTGTATGCCGCTTTAACAAGCTCCTCAATATCCGTATTCTCATAATCTGAATATCGCACAGCAAGTATACCGTAGTCATAGGAATTGACAACAGCCAGAAGTACCCCATCATCGCATGCAAAACGCATTTTCCATAGTATTGTACTGATAACCTGCTCTCCATCAGAGTTTTCATAATACAGGTAAAGGTAATCTGTATCATTCATTGACTGCCGGGAGATGATATCCGGTATTTTTTCATAGAGACCGCTTTTCACATGCTGTTGAAACTGTTTTTTCAGACGCTGTATGACATCAGAATTAATCTTTATAAAATCCTCCGATGACTGGGTAAATAGTTCTCCCATCTTTATCTGGCCGGTAAATCCAACTTCCGTGTTATTATAATCCGGTTCGTTTGTCCCATTCATGTATTCAGTTTCCCAGGCTGCTTCCGTTTCCACAGTAGATCCGGTCTCTGTATTATAAATAAATGGAAAAAATTCCTCCGCATATCCTCCGCTCTCTTTGACCACAGTGTTTAATGCCAGCACGATTTCAGCCGTACTATAGCCGGACTGTGTATTGACCGTCAGCACAGCTTCCTCGTTCTCATCAAGATAGGAAACATTATCCTGCAGATGACCGTCGTAAAAACCGTTTACCACCTTTGGAAGAATCAGCGTCAAAGCAAAGCAGACTATAAATATCATAACAATGCCGATCTTTCTAAAGATTATTTTCATTCGGCTGCTCCTCCTTTCCTACGACAGGCAGACTGACATGGACAGCGGTTCCCACACTTTCACGGCTGCGAATGGACATCCGTCCATGGTGAGCGTCCACAATGCGCTTACAAAGAGTCAGTCCAAGACCGGAGCCCCCCTGTTTTCTGGCTCTGGATTTGTCCACCATATAGAACGCTTCCGTCACCCGCCCGATGTCCTTTGCAGGTATACCCCGGCCTTCATCGAATACCGTCACCACATATTCTGTTCCCTGTATGCCGCCTTTAACAAAAATCTTTTTTCCTTTTTCGGAGGCTTTCCTCGCATTGTCCAGCAAATTGCCAAAAAGCATGACCAGCAGTTCCCTGCTGCCCGCCACATAACCGGCCTGCGCCTGCACCCGACAGACGATGCCCGCTTCATTCAGTGAAAAAGAAGCGCCCTGTACAGCCTCTTTTAGAATCATCGGCATCAGAAGATGCTCAAACTGCAGTTCCTCCGGTGTCAGACCCATCAGATCCAGCATCTGATGAGACAGCTTTTCAAGCCTTTTTCCCTGCCTGCAGATATACATAGAATAATCAATGATCTCTTCCTCCGTCAGCTTCATGGACCGCATCATTTCCGAATAACCGACAATGGCTGTCATCGGGGTCTTCAGTTCATGGGAAAAGGCAGCTGTGAATTCTTCCTGTCTTCTGAGAGAATCCTGAAGTTCTATAATATTCTTCTCAAGCTGATCTGCCATCCGATTGATATCCCTGGACAGACTGCCAATCTCATCCTCCGTATAGATCTGCGAGCGTGCGGAATAATCTCCGCCGGCAAACCGTCTGGCCATTTTTCTCAGCTTTTCAATATCTTTTGTAAATAATTTTGACACTATAAAAACAATGATGCTGCCCACTGCTGTCAGAACGATGATCAGTATCAGATATTCCTGATAAAGCCGATCTCTGTCCAAGTACAGCTTATCGACATTTCTGCAGCTCCCCACATAATAATACTCTCCGCTTAACTGCATTTTTGACAAATAAAACAGTAAATGATGCCCACTCACTTCCCGGACCATATAGGCCGCATCCCGTTCACCATTTTCCATACGTTTGCGAAGCTCTTCATATTCTGACAGATATCCACCCCCGGAGACTAGTTCGCCATTTTCCTCTGTCATGAGCGAAAACTCATCCTCTGCAAAATAAGCACTGATATTCCGGTCCATCTCAGCAATACTGTCCGGATTCAGCAGCACGTCCAGCGATGACGAATGCATGGTGGTAAACAGCAAATGCCATGTCTTCTGGGAAGAATATCCCTGCTCGATCTCATAGTCAAAAGAATTGGAAAAAGAAAGATACATCATACTGCTGCCAAACAATGCAAACAGCATCATGGTCATGGATGTGGTCAGTAAAAATATTTTCCAGTATAATTTCACCTTACACCTCCAGACGGTATCCTACTTTATAGACTGATTTTATCTCCTTATCCCAGCCAAGCTTTTTCTTCAGCCGCTGTACATGCAGATCCACGGTCCTGCTCTGCCCCATAAAATCTGACTCCCACACATTCTCATAGATCCGTTCCCGGCTCAGGGCTATATTCCGGTTTCGGGCAAACAACGCCAACAATTCAAATTCCTTCAAAGTCAGCGCAATTTCCTGCCCGTTTCTTGTCACCGTATGGGACTGCAGATTAATCGTCAGATCTCCAATCTGCATCACATCATTGGTTTTATGATAACGCCGCAGCACCACTTCCACACGAGCCAAAAGCTCCACAATGTCAAAGGGCTTTGTAATATAATCATCAGCCCCCATTTTGAGACCTTTGACCTTCTGGTCCACCCTGTCCATGGCCGTAATAAAAATAACCGGCAGCCCCAGCCCCGATGCATAATCCATCAGATCATAACCATTAAAATAGGGCAGCATAATATCAAACAGAGCCAGGTCAAAATGCTCCCGCTCCATCCTGTCCGCTGCTTCCTTTCCATCAGAAGCGCAGGTGCAGGCATATCCCGCCTTCGTTAAATTAACCTTTATTAAATTGGAGATGGCTTCATCATCCTCCGCAATAAGAATCTTCCACATAATCCTTGATCCCCCCGTTTGTCATTATACACCAAAATAAGTATATCGCCAAACTGTATCATTTTTGTATCAAAAAACCGCCATAAAATCAGCTGTACATTGACAGTATCTGATTTTACAGCGGTCTGCCGGAGCAGGCATGCGCCATCTCCGCCACTTGTATTATTAAAATATGACACTCTGACGGCTGTTACGGATATACAGGAGTACCGTCAGGACGAAGAGTATCAGGGCAGTTATGCCATACACATATACATCCAGTCCCTTGCCCGCAACAAACAGAAGAACCATCGGCAGTATCGCACTGAGCATTCCCACGAGTATGGTTACCATGGTCGATGCGCTCTGCTTCACAGCTCTGGTCTCATTCTCCCAGTCAAATACCGGCATGGCAAGATTGACAGTGATTCCAACCACCGATGTAAACAGAATATAGACAAGGGGCAGAAGAATGAGCCAGAAAGCATCAAATAGTGAAGGCCGGACAGCCAGCATACATACGACAACAGCGATCACATAAAACGGCAGGGCAATGGTGAGATTCAGCAGAATCTTCGCGTCCCAGATAGCCTTTCCTCTCACCGGCAGAGACTGAAGCAGCCACCACTGTTTACCCTCCATAGAAACAGAACAGGCCGTGGTAGGTGAAATAGAGGCCACCAGAGCCAGCAGCAGAGGCAGCATTCTGGTCACTATCCCCGGAAATCCGAGCAATGTCTCCATTTTCTCTACACCCGTCATAAGCAATGCTATGGCCATAATCACCATCAGCGCATATCCGATCATTGTATTGGTGACATATATACTGGAAGCAAAATATCGCTTTACTTCTTTCTTCCAAAGAGCTGCTGTCACTGAACTGGTATGAAGCCTTCCCATCTGATAATTATTTTTCGCTGATGTGGCATTAAGAGCTGTGCATATACTTAGGAAGAAATGCTGCAATATCCCAACAAGAATAATGAATACAAATATAGATATTCCGGCATAAACCAGGAAATCTCTTGCGGAGCTTCCGACCATAGCATTTCTCAGCCACAAAGACGGAGGATAGATCTGACCAATCTTTTCTTCTACTATCAGTGCAAAATTTTTCAGCACTTCCTTCGGAATCTCTTCCATACTGCCCAGAATCGTACTTCCTATAACAATCAGTACTACCAGTA
>JAEDGN010000003.1 GCA_016297495.1 Coprococcus sp. | reverse complement strand
GAGAGAAGCTTATCCTTGATCAAAGTGGAATTGTTCATGTATGCGACCTCCTTGATTTTGGCTTGTATGTCAAGCATTTATTACAAAAAAAGACCCCAGTGCTATTTCTAACACTGAGATCTTGGATTGTCATCTTATCTAAATGACATTGGTTTTGATTGGGCTGCGTTTTCTGCATGTTCATTTCTCTTCTTTTTTGTGTTTATAATAACGATTGACCAGGCTTACATATCCCAGTTCCTTTATCTGCTCTTAGCTCAAAGACTTTTATTTCAGATGCTTCTCATAATAATGGATCCAATCCACTTTTGCTATATAGATCAGCATGATAACCGCACTGCACAACCATGTGACCGGATATCCCATCAGCACCACATCCAGCCTTTCCATCGGTTTACCCACATATTTGATCCAGAGAATACGCAGCACACACCAGCATCCGATCATGACCACCATAGGCACTTTTGTCAGACCTGCTCCCCGAAGGGCACCTGCCAGGGCATGGGACAAAGCCACAAGTATGTATCCCACGGACAAAACATGCATCATCTGAATGCCAATAGCCACCACCTCAGGATCCGTAGAAAAGATGGATAATATAGGTTCTGCTGCCACCTGAAGGAACAGTACGATGATTATAACTGTTCCCATACTCATACAGGCTCCTGTTTTAATTCCCTTTTTCACACGTTCATAATTGCCGGCCCCCATATTTTGTCCGGTAAATGTGGTCATAGCCATGGAAAAACTCATAACCGGCAGCAATACAAAACCGTCCACCTTCATGTAAGCGCCGCATCCGGCCATGGCCAATGTGCCAAAGGAATTAATGCTGCTCTGTACAAACACATTGGAAAAAGATACGACGGCATTCTGTATACCACTTGGCAGCCCCACTGAAATAATATTTTTCAGCTGCCGTCCATAGAAACGTATATCCTTCGGGATCAGCCTATAATCTTCATGTGTCGTAATCAGTACCCTGACTACCAGCACCGCACTGATTCCCTGAGCCAGGACAGTCGCAATGGCCGCACCGGCAATTCCCCAGTGAAATACAGCAACAAAAAGAAGATCAAAAATAATATTCAATATAGAAGAAACAATCAGATAGTACAAAGGACGTTTCGAATCCCCCACTGCCCTAAGCAAACCACTGCCCATATTGTAGACAACCAGAGGAAGGGCACCGCCAAAGAATATGTTAAAATATAATGTGGAATATTCCAGCACCTCATCCGGTGTTCCCATAGCAATCAGCAGCTGCTTCGACAAAACCACCCCAAGAATGGACATCAGAACACCGGCCACAAGTGAAAATGCGGCAATCGTGTGAATAGCGTGATGCAGTCCCTCTTTATCTCTGGCCCCATAATATTGAGACACGCAGACCGTTCCCCCGATTGCAATACCCATAAACAGACTGACCACCAGATTGATCATACTCATGGACGATCCCACTGCCGCCAATGCCTCCTTACCGACAAAACGGCCTACAATAGCTGAATCAACAGCATTATACAGCTGCTGGAACAGATTGCCCAGCAACAACGGTACTGAAAACCAGAATATTCTTTTCGGAATAGACCCGCTTGTCATCAATCCTCTATCTCGTTGTACTTCCATCACTCAACATCCTTTTTCCCATATAAATTCCCACACCCATCTGCACCAGTGCTGTGGCTGCGCAGATGAAAAATACATATTCAGCTCCAAATCGTGCCCAGATGACACCAAATATGGAAGAAACCGTAATCGCCAGCACATGGTCAATGCTCAGGCCAATGGAAAGACTCTCCGTTACCTCCGAAGGGTCAACGGCCAGCTGACGCATCATGAATGCATGTACCATATTGAACTGTTCCAGCAGATAAGCCAGTATGTAAATCGCATAGACGATGAAGACCATCCATCCGTCCTTGCCAAGAATACCTTTCTCAAGTGCACCTGCAGCCACACCCAGCGCTGCAGCTACCACCATCATATAGATGCCTTCGAAGACCATGGTATACTTCAGGCCCTTTTCATCCAGCATCTTTCCAAGACGTTTACTGAAAAACGCGCCGATAAATGAAGTCAGAATTCCCAGCATGGCCACCGTATCCGCGCCTTTGCCCATGAGCTCAATGACGATCCACGGGCCGAACACCAGCTTGATACGCTTCTGACAGCCATAAGCTACCAGCGTCAGATAATAGGGCATATACTGCTTTCGCATAATAAATTTGCTCTTCGGCTTCGTCTTCCCGCTGCTCTCCGGCATGATCTTCTTTAAATAGATAAGCAAAACAGCCGCCACAACGGACAATACAGCCGCAATGACAAATGGCTTTAGGATCTTATCGCCAAAACTGAAAAAACCAAAACGGTAACCGGCAAATACGACAAAAGCCGTCACCATGGTACTCATACTGGCACTGCTTTTAAAATGCCCCAGTGTCTTTCCGACTTCGCCTTCCTTTGCCAGATCCATACTGATGGCATCGTTGAGCGGCATAAAAAGATGCATACCCAACGATTGAATGAACAGGAAAATGAGCATCATTCCATAGGAAGGACTAAAGACACCCATAACAAGAAGCCCAACCATGACAAGAATCTGGGACACTGCCCCAATGGTCACATCACTGAAGCCTGCCAGCAATGAAACAATCACCGCACACAGGATTCCCGGAGATTCCCTTGGTATCTCAATAAATCCCCGCTGCTCGCTTGTCACATGATAGACTTCCTTAAAATAATTAGAAAAAGTCGTTGAACCTAATCCCGTCGCAATAGCTGTCAGACAGACAACAATCGTAAATATAAAAATAGCCTGCTGCAATTGTTTTTTCTTCTGATCTTCCATCATCCATCCTCTTTATCTATGAAAAATGCCGGCAGCCTAAAATATCTGCCAGCATTCATCATATCATTTTTTTCCTGCTAAAACAATATTGAAAGAAATAATTCTACCGCCAGTTCCGGATCCCAAAGGCCTCTTTGCCTGTTTCATGGATCTGCCCTCCGTAAACGGCACTGGCACCCAGCTCATCCTCAATTCGCAGCAGCTGATTATATTTTGCCACACGATCGCTGCGGCAGGGTGCACCCGTCTTGATCTGTCCTGCATTGACCCCAACAGCCAGATCTGCAATAAAGGTATCCTCTGTCTCACCGGAGCGGTGGGATATAACAATATGATACCCGGCTCTTTTTGCTATCTCAATAGCTTCCATGGTCTCTGTCACTGTCCCGATCTGATTCACCTTAATTAATATGGCATTCGCAGCACCTAAACTGATACCCTTCTTCAGTCTTTTAGCGTTTGTGACAAAAAGATCATCTCCCACTAACTGTATGTGATGACCAAGCGCCTTTGTCATACGGGTCCAGCCTTCCCAGTCTTCTTCATCCAGACCGTCTTCGATGGACTGCAGCGGATATTTCTCTGTCAATCTCTGGTAATAGGCAATCATTTCATCGGCAGAACGCACCACATTCTCACCCTTGCGCTTACTCTCACCCGGGAAAATATACTGGCCGGTCTCATCATTATACAGCTCGCTGGCCGCCGCATCCATGGCAAAGACCACATCCTTTCCAGGCTCATAGCCTGCCGCCTCAACAGCCCGCATCAGATAATCAAAAGCTTCTTCTGCATCCTTCAAATCGGGCGCAAAGCCACCCTCGTCACCTACAGCCGTTACATGCCCTGCCTCATGCAGCAGTTTTTTTAACGCATGATAAACCTCTGTCCCCATACGCAGCCCTTCCCGGAAACAGCAGGCCCCCACCGGCATGATCATGAATTCCTGAAAATCAATGGTAGACGTGGTATGGGCACCGCCGTTAATAATATTCATCATAGGGACGGGCAGGATATGCGTATAGCATCCTCCGAGATACTGGAACAGAGGTAGCCCAACGGTATGGGCACCGGCTCTTGCTGCCGCAATAGATGCCCCCAGCATGGCATTGGCCCCCAGCTTTGATTTATTATCCGTGCTGTCATAGGCCAGCATCATACGATCCAGATGAGTCTGATCCGTCACCGGATGCCCCACCAGTATATCTTTAATATTGACATTGACATTCGTTACTGCCTGATTCACGCCTTTGCCGCCGTAGCGCCAGTCATCCTTCGTATCACGCAGCTCCAGCGCTTCAAACCGACCGGTGGATGCTCCCGATGGTACAGCAGCCCTCTCCGTAATACCGCCCTCACAGACTACCTCCACCTCCACAGTAGGATTGCCCCTGGAATCCAGAATCTCCCTTGCTTTCACATCTTCAATCGGACAAAAAATCCCCATATTCACACAGCCTCCTTTTATCATGAAATTCCATGCCGTTAGTCTGTGCCAATATGGGGATTTTTATGACTGCTCTTCCATTATCTATTTCCAAGCTGCCAGAAGGCTACCGCGCTGGCAGCCGCCACATTCAGGGAATCGACGCCGTGGGCCATCGGTATTCTGACCGTATAATTGCAATCTGCAATGGTATCCGCTGCCAGGCCATCTCCCTCCGTACCAAGAACAATGACCAGTTTCTCTTCTGCCATAAGCGCCGGATCATCGATACAGACAGAATCATCTCTTAAAGCCATGGCTGCCAGCTTGAAACCCATATCATGAAGCCGTTCGATGGCCGGATCCGGCCATGCAAAAGCATCATCCAGAAATGTCCATGGTATCTGGAATACTGTTCCCATGCTGACACGGATGGACCTGCGGTACAGAGGATTACTGCAGCCCTCTGTTAATAGGATTCCATCCATGTTCAATGCTGCTGCAGAACGGAATATAGCGCCCACATTGGTGGGATTCATGACATTTTCCAGCACGACGATCCGCCTTGCACCTTCACATACCGACTCCACAGACAGCATGGCCGGCCGATGCATGGCACAGAGCATTCCTCTGGTCAGATTATATCCCGTTAGCTGAGTCAGCACTTCCAATTCAGCTGTATACACAGGAATATCCCCACATCGTTCAATAATATTTCCCGCCTGGCCTTCCAGATATTTATGTTCCACCAGACAGGACACCGGAACATAGCCGGCATCAAGCGCCGTTCCTATAACCATGGGACTTTCCGCAATAAAAAGCCCTTTCTCCGGTGCATCCCGACGCAAAAGCTGCCCTTCCGTTAATCGGGCATATATATCCAGCTCCGGAGCCATAAAATCCGTAATCTCTATAATATCTGCCATTCATTCTCTCCTGTTTTATGGAGCAGACTGCAGAAGTCTTTCAACCAGATGTACAGCCTCCGCTGCATCTCTGGAGTAGCCATCGGCTCCGATTTCATCGGCAAAGCTCTGGGTCGTCACAGCGCCTCCGATGATGATTTTGCTTTTACATCCCTGCTCTGCGGCATATTCGACCACATCCCGCATCCGCATCATGGTAGTCGTCATTAGCGCAGACAGACCGATGATAGCCGCATTTTCCTTTATAGCTGCTGCCACAATTCTTTCCTTCGACACATCCTTGCCCAGATCAATGACACGATAGCCATAATTTTTCAGCATTAACACCACCAGATTCTTGCCGATATCATGGATATCACCTTCCACCGTTGCCATAATGATGGTGGCTTTTTCCTCAGCATCATCCTTCTTAAGCATCGGCTCCAGATAATCGATGGCTTTTTCCATGGTCTCTGCGCTGGCAATGAGCTGCGGCAGGAAATATTTCTGCTGTTCAAAGAATTCGCCCACCTTCTGTATGGCAGGAATCAGACTCTTCTGTATCACATCATCCGGCAGCAGACCTCCTTCAAGACCCTCTGTCACCAGCTTAAGGATCCCCCCCTGATTGCCCTTCAGTACTGCCTCAAAAATCCTCTCACCCGGTGTCATAGCCGCCGTTGGGGAAGCACTTTCCGATGCCTTTTGATCTTTAAATTCATTCATTCGTTCAATATAACGTACATCTGCTCCCGGTCTGTTCATCAGCAGATCCGATGCAAAAGCCGCATGCATGAGAAGGTCCTGGGACGGGTTGGCAATCGCCATGGTCAGTCCACGGCTGATGGCCATAGTCAGGAAAGCCGTATTGACATAGGAACGTTCCGGAAGTCCAAAGGAAATATTGGATAGACCGCAGATGGTCGCCAGTCCAAGATTGTCATGACAGTAAGCAATGGTATCCAGTGTCTCCATAGCCGCTCTCCTGTTGGCCCCCACCGTCGCCACCAGACCATCCACCACTATATCCTCCTTATGGAACCCCAGCTCCATCGCCCGATCCATGATCCTGTGGATAATCTCTGTTTTCTCACGGCTGTCCTTCGGAAGTCCCTCATCAGACAACGGCAAAAGGATAAACATAGCGCCATATTTTTTTGCAATCGGCAGAAGCCGTTCAAATTTTTCCTTCTCCAGTGAAATGGAGTTGATCAAAGCACGACCCGGATAGACCCGCAGTGCCGCCTCGATGATGTCCACATGACTGGAATCTATGCAAAGGGGCAGATTCACTGTCTGAGTCACAATATCAATGGTTTTCAGCATCATTTCTTTTTCATCAATACCGTTCATGCCCATATTGATATCCAGTATGGCCGCACCCTTTTCTTCCTGAGCCAGGGCCATATCCATGACCATATCCATCTGACCTTCCCGCAGGGCTGCCTGAAGCTTTTTCTTGCCCGTTGGATTGATCCTCTCACCCACAACAAGAAAACCGCCGTCCAGTTCAATATCCAGTGTCTGTCTTTCCGATGCCAGCACACGGTGATAAGTCTGACTGATATCCGGCACCTTCCGGCCTTTAACGGCCTCCTTCAGGGCACGGATATGGGCTGGTGTCGTACCACAGCAGCCACCGAGAATCCCTGCTCCTGCTTCCAGAAGCAGCAATGCCTCAGAAGCAAATTCTTCCGGCGTCATACGATAGACCGTCTTCCCGTCCACTACCTCCGGCATGCCGGCATTTGGCTTGGCAATGACTGGAATATTGGCATAAGCCTTCATATCAGTTACCAGTCCTGCCATCTGCTCCGGTCCCGTGGAGCAGTTGACCCCCACCGCATCAGCACCCAGAGACTGCAGCACCACCATGGCTGTCCTTGCATCCGTACCAAACAGAGTTCGTCCGTCTTCATTAAAGGAAAGTGTCACAAGTACCGGCAGATCACTGACCTCCCGAATGGCAAGAAGTGCCGCTCTGCATTCATTCAGGCTCATCATGGTCTCCACAATGAATAAATCGACCCCGGCATCCGCCAGATAACCAGCCTGCTCCCTGTAAATGTCCACCAGGTCCTCAAAACGCATATTGCCCATGGGAGCCAGCTGCCGTCCTGTCATGGTCATATCCCCGGCCACCATTCCATGCTCACCGGCAGCTTCCCTTGAAAGGGCCACCAGACGATGATTCATGGTCTTTATCTCATCAGCCAGTCCATATTCTTCCAGCTTAATTCTGTTGGATGTAAAGGTCGGCGCCAGCACGATATCACTGCCCGCCTCAAAATATTCTCTTTGGAGCTGCTTCAGCACATCCGGATGCTCCAGTATCCATGCTTCCGGGCAGACCCCCGTCGGCATCCCCGCCTTCTGCAGATTGGTCCCTGTTGCTCCATCCAGAAAAAGGATTTTTTCCCTACATAATTTCTGAAATTCCTGTCTGTTCATCACGCCAACTCCTTTTTCGCCTGTAAAATAATCCTTTTAATCAATGATGCTCTGTTAAATGGTGTCATCAGATAATAGCCGTCACAGACATCCTGCAGACGACTGATCAGATCAAGACTGATGGACACAGCGATCTCTTCATATTCTTCCCGTCCAAGTCCCTCTCGATACTGTTCAAGCACCTCGTCCGGTACATGGATACCGGGCATCTCATTTTTAATGAACAATGCATTCTTCCTGCTGACCAGAGGCATGATGCCAGCCAGAATCTTCCCGCCGGATTTCTCCTTCAGCTCACGGAGTCTGTCGATATCCTCCTGACCGTAAACAGGCTGCGTCATGAACCAGCTGGCGCCCGCCTCCATTTTCTGCCGCATGCGGGCCGCAATATTATCCACAGAACCATTATTCTGGTTCAATGCTCCGCCATAATAAACAGGTGTGCTGCCGAAAACCTCCTGATTCATGGTCTGGACATATTTCATCAATTTAATGGAATTAAAGTTAAAAACGCTCTTAATACTTTCGCGGTCACCTCTGGCAACAGGATCTCCCGTCACAATCAGTGCATGCCGAAGGCCATTCATATGCATACCGATGATCTGAGCCCGGTGCGCGATGGTATTCTTATCTCTGCAGCAGATATGAGGCATGGCCTCCATCTGATCTGTATAATGCATCTTAACGGCAGAAGCAATCGCATCAGCCCTTGGCCTTGCCAGCGGAGAATCAGCCAGCGTGATCATATCCACGCCCACCTCCTTCAAAAGCGCTGCACCTTCCATCAATTTCCTATCATTGGCATCAAAAGGCGGATCCAGCTCTACGGCGAATACCTTCTCGCCCCTGTCCAGCTTCTGCATGAATTCTGTTCTCTCCTCCGTCATCCCGGCATCTGTTGACACCTTCCGTCCTGCCATCGGCATCAGCTTCTTAGGCGGACGTATCCCTTCCTTCACCAGATCGCGGATGCCCTGTATATGGGCCGGTGTCGTACCGCAGCATCCACCCAGAAAATCCACACCCAGATCAGCGATCTTTTGCATCATCTCCACATAATAAGGTACATTTTCAGAATAGAGGGTGCGTCCCCGAAGCTCCGTCGGATAGCCGGCATTCGGCAAAGCCGTCAGATATTTTCCCTTAGGAAAAGGCTGATTCTTCAACAGGTCATACAAATGAACAGGTCCCAGTCCACAATTAAAACCCACAGCATCGATGGCCGAAAGGGTGCCCGCCTCTGCCAGCATCGCCCTGACTCCCATGCCGGAACGGGTATAGCCATTCCTGTTAAAGCTGAACTGAGCAATGATAAAGGCCTCTGGCAGCTGTTTCTTAATAAAAGCCGCCGCATCCCGTATATATCGGAATTCCGACAGCGTTTCAAAAACAAAGACTCTGGCTCCCAGATTCATGAATTCCCGGCAAAGTTCCAGATATTCCCGAATAACCGCCTCTGCAGTTCTTTCATCATCTTCATGAATGGGACCCATATCAGCGGCGATCCATACCGGCTCATGTCTTTCGGCACTTTCCACAGCTGCCCGTGCATTTTCCATGGCAGCTCTCAAAACTGCCGGAATATCCTCTTTTGCAAAAAACATAGAATTCACAGCAAAGGTATTGGTTCGTATGAGCTGTGCGCCCGCTTCTATATAGGAACGGTGAATGGCCTGAATCTGATCCGGACGGGTCAGATTGGCGCCTTCCGCCAGTTCTCCCCGATACCCTGTCTGACGGTCATACCACGTACCCATGGCCCCATCTGTAATAATTCTATTTTTGCCCAAATATTCTCTGATATCCATAACTGTATTTTAAAACTCCTGTTTCTCTGTAATTGTCCATATGTAATGATTGACCGTACGGGCAACCCTTCCGGCTGCAGCCTCCACAGACAGAACCACATCTTTTCTCCGCATTCTCCGATAGAATTCCCTGGTAAACCACACTTTTTAATGGATGCATCATTCCCTCCGCAGTCAGATGAATGTCCGCAGAAAGCATCTCCAGCAGTTGTCCGGTTTCACCTTTAACATCCACTGTCTCCGCCCCATCCGGCTCTCCTGACATCCCTGCCCTGCCATCCGCTTCCGTCTCTGTCTGTGCAAAGATATAATGACAGATAAAAAGCCCCTGCCGCTGCAGTTCCTTCTCCAACACCCGGTAAAGGCATTGCAAAGCCTCCATGGACATACAATCTGCGGCATAGGCATCCAATAGCTGTGAATGAGCGCACCATCCCTCCTGAAGTCTGTCAATTCCCGGTCCCAGAGTCACCGCCGCAGCAACCGTCTGCCTATCCTGAAGCTCATACCAGATAACCGGACTGCTGCAGGTTCTGATCCGCCTCCAGAGCGCTTTGATTCTCGAAGCTGTCATCACCGAATCCAGTTTATATTTGGCCAGCAGATCCTCCCATCTGTCATCATTCAGATCAATCTGAGGCCTCAATACCATCGCCATCTGTCATCACCTGTTTTAACACTTTTATGCACTACAGTATAACACACCGCCAGCCATTAAGCAAATAAATTTCCCTGCGCACATATTATCTGGCCATGAATGAATTGAAAAAGACCGGGTCCCGTTTATATGATTCGGATCCGGTCTTTTTTATTATCTCTTCAATTTATCTGTCTATTACGCTCCCAACAGCTTGTCCACGCTGACCAGCTTGACGCAGAGAGCAAAAAGTTTTGCTGCCACTGCCAGTTCCTCCACAGTAGGATAAGATGGCGCGATTCGGATATTGCTGTCTTTCGGATCTATACCATAAGGATAGGTGGCGCCTGCCCCTGTCATAACAACGCCAGCCTCCTTCGCCTTTGCCACAATAGCCTTTGCACAGCCTTCCATGGCATCAAAGGAAATAAAATATCCTCCCAGCGGTTTTGTCCATGTACCAATGTCCAGTCCGTCCAGTTCTTCCTCCAGTGTCTCCTCAACCATTTCAAACTTTGGTCTCAGTATATCTGCATGACGGCGCATCTGGGCTTCCACGCCATAGCGGTCTCTGAAGAATCGTACATGCCGCAGCTGATTCAGCTTGTCATGTCCGATGGTCTGAACAACCAGCTGCTTCCTGATATCATCCAGATTGGTCTTTGACGTCGCAATGGCAGCTACACCGGAACCCGGGAAACTGATTTTTGAGGTTGATGTAAACTTGAATACCATATCCGGATGGCCTGCCTTCTCACATTCCTCAAGAATCTCCAGGATCTCGTCTCTCTTATCTTCATATAAATGGTGAACGCTGTACGCATTATCCCAGAAAATTCTGAAATCTTCAGCAGCCGGTGTCAATGCGGCAAAACGCCTGACAACTTCATCCGAATAGGAATATCCCTGTGGATTAGAATATTTCGGCACGCACCAGATACCCTTAACCGAAGGATCGTTATTCACATATTCCTCAACCATATCCATATCCGGTCCGTTTTCAGTCATCGGAATGACAATCATCTCAAACCCAAAGCTCTCTGTGATTTTAAAATGGCGGTCATAACCCGGTGACGGACAAAGAAACTTGACATTGTCCAGCTTGCACCATGGTGTATGGCCCATAAGACCAAACGTATAGGCTCTTGAAACAGTATCGTACATCACATTCAGACTGGAATTGCCAAAAATAATAATATTATCTTCTGAAACCTCCGCAATGGATGCCAACAAACGCTTTGCCTCCGGAATACCATCCAGGACACCATAATTACGACAATCCGTTCCATCCTCACATTTCAGATCTGATTCACTGTGGAACACATCCATCATACCCATGGACAGATTCAGCTGTGCAATGGATGGCTTGCCTCTGGACATATCCAGTTTTAATCCTTTAGCTTTATAATCCTGATATTCCTTTTCAAGTTCATCCTTCAAAACAAGCAGTTCTTCTCTGCTCATCGATGCATATGTCTTTTTCATTGCTGCGCCATTCCTTTCTGTATATGAAAAATAATGATTATTCCCCGTATAATCCCCCACTCCGATACAATTGCTTTCTTATTATAACCCTAACCAAAGAAGGAATGCAACCATATTTTTGTCTTTTTTGCAAGTTTACCAATAAAAACTTGCAAATTTACTCATAAGAATGCTCTCCCGGCAGAAGCCGGATATTATTCTCCCTGCCCTCAGGGGAATGTTCAGAGAATAAAACAGAAAGGGAGCCATCACTCTGATGATCTCCTCCACCAAATGTGACAGCTCCGCTTCATGCTTATGAAACACGCTGATAGACTTCTTCCTTCTCCAGATAGTCAAGACAATCCGAGATACCCTGTAAATAGGTGGCCTGCAGTTCCGCCTCTTTTAACAGATACATCTCTTCTTCTACATCATCCAGCAATTCACATGTCTCCCTGCTCATCGTCCTTCTAACCTCGCGATAAGCTCTGAATATGGGCTCTGAAGCTCTTTTTTCTTCTTTATAAATATTCGACTGCGGCCACCAGTCCATGTTCCTGATACGATGGGCTTCCAACTCCATTTTTTGATTCAATTCAACAATTTCCTTTCGCATTGCCTTCACCTCGTTTTCTTTTTTCTACTTACCTGTAAGCACTATCTACTATAACATAAAAAAATGAAAACGTATGTCGAAAGCCGTCGTTTCATTTTGAGAACTGTTCGACATTATTCGACAGTTACATCTCTCACATTGCCGCCACTGTCATCGCTTGACCCGATCCCGGACTTATTCTCTGTCAGAGCATCCACCGCCCTCTTAAGTGTATCCAGCAGAAAATCATCCAGTGTCTCCACTGTCCTCTTCTTCAAATCTTCAGGGATAGGATAGATGACCTCCGCAATACTTCCGGCAATGGCCGCAATCGTGTCACTGTCACCGCCAATGGAAATGGCCCTGGCAATGACATCACTGAAATTCTCTCCTTCGAGGAATGCACGCACCGCCTGAGGCACAGATCCCGGGCAGGATACATCAAAACTGTATTCTTCTCTGATCTCATCCAATGTAAAATTCAAATCATAATAACCGGACACATACTGTTCCACCTGCTCCTTGCCGCCGCCATTTCTCAGTATGAAAATACTTCCGGCAACAGCCTGGGCTCCCTTGATGCCTTCAGGATGATTATGCGTCACCTTCGCCGATATCTCTGCCAGCCATTCCGCCTCTTCAAGACTTCCCGCTGCCCATCCCGCATAGGAAGCCCTCATTGCCGAACCATTTCCCCAGCTATTGTAGGGCTCGGGATCATTGGCAGTGATCCACCGGCGAAACCTGCCGCCATAACCCGCATACGGATATTTTCTGCCAAATAACTGCATTGATCTCTTTATTTCTTCTAATAAAACATCTTCCTCTTTCCGTCTGCCATCCTGCTGCAGCCGGACGAAGCCATTGACCAATCCCTGCGCAACTGCACAGGTCATGACTGTGTCATCTGTAAAGCAGCAGTCATCATCAATCAGTTCTTCCTCCCGAAGACAGTATTTGATATTGTGAAATTCATAGCGTGAACCGGCGATATCACCGCAGGCCGCTCCAAGCATTCTATTCGGAAAGTTTAAAATATCCATCTATTTGCCTCCTTATCCAGATATTCTTCCATCACGTACAGCTTCACATACAGCTGATCTTTTCTCCATCATTTCAAGAATATGGCGTTTATTTCTTCTGTTCTGAATGGCTCCCTCCACATCCACGGCAATGGCAATTCTCGAAAATTCCATAATCTCCTGCAGTGACATATTCAGTCCCTCTTCTTCATTCAGCCTTTTCATAACATATCTTGTAATCCGAAGTGACTTGACTGGAATGATAGACAAATCTTTATGATTCCATCCAAAATCATGCGGTTCC
Organism: Coprococcus sp.; assembly: GCA_016297495.1. Lineage (GTDB taxonomy): Bacteria > Bacillota > Clostridia > Lachnospirales > Lachnospiraceae > Coprococcus_A. The sequence goes on along the minus strand of JAEDGN010000003.1, from coordinate 77,428 downwards.
GCAGTCGAGCAGGTGCCGATCACAAGTTTTCCGCTCTTTTTCCATCCATACAGCATCCTGAATAATTCCTGGCATGTTACTGTCAGTCCCAGAAAAATCTCGATATTCTCAACAATGATAATTGTTTCAGAAGGCATTGCCGGCTCCTCATGGTAAAGCACCGTACAGCAAATAAATTTTATCACCATAATATCCGTGCTGCCATCGCAGCTCCAGTAACTTAAGTATGAATCCATTTAATTTTGTAAAGTCATAAATATACCTTTCCATTTCATGTGCCCCCCTGTTCTCTCATCACCCTTATACTCTGTTTCTCTATTTTAGCACCATTTTTTGTCAAAGTATATCGAACATAGAATCTTGGCATTCATAAAGACGTATTGCAAAAATAATCAAAATTCGAATAATATGCACATCTTTTTCGCATATTACTATCAGGAGATGATGATATGATTGACAACCGTGAACTTCCCATTGGATTTACCATGGAACTGGCACAGCATTCCGACGTGCTTAATCAATTCGCCAAATTGCCCAGACAGGAACAGAATACGCTGATTGAAGGTGCCAAACAGGTCCGTTCCCGGGATGAGATGAGAAACTATGTAGAAAATATGTTTCGATAAGCTCATACGAATAAAGGGGATATCGCACAAACCTATGTGATATCCCCTCACTTCAAAAGAATCCGTTTATGATTCTTCCTGATAGTATTCTCCCAGTATATTCGATATTTTGGAACTGATCAGATCAAATGCCACATCATTCTTACCACTGTTAATGACAATATCCGCAAGATAACGTGTCGGCTGAACATACATATTATGCATTGGCTTGACTGTTGTCAGATATTGCTCCATAATATCATCAAAAGTCCGTCCCCGCTCCCGGACATCCCTTTCAACCCTTCTGAGAATACGCTCATCCGCATCTGCATCAACGTAGATCCTTATATCCAGCATATCTCTCAGCCGTGCATCCGCAAGAACCAGGATGCCTTCCACTATGATAATAGGACTTGGACTGATCCTGATGATTTTATCTGAACGATTATGTATACTGTAATCATAGACCGGACAGTCAATGGCATGCCCTGCCTTCAGCATATGCAGATGTTCCAGAAGAAGATCTGTCTCCAGTGCTTCCGGATGATCGTAATTCACCTTTCTCCGCTCTTCAAAAGGGACGCCCACCTGTCGCCTGTAATAATTGTCATAATAAATGACTGTCACTTCATCTCCGAAACGATTTTTAATCCGGTTCGTAAATGTTGATTTTCCTGAACCGGTACCTCCTGCAATCCCAATCATGATACCCTTCATTTTTTTCGCCTCGCTCATCATTAATTGATAATATTCTACCATGTATGACGTATAATATCAAACATAGAAAAGAGCTGCAAACCCAATGGCCTACAGCACTTTTCATATATGTTTGATTATGTAATTACCGGATAATTATTATTCTAATACGTTGTAATCATCACCAAATTCAAATCCAAGATCGGCAGCAATATCTGCATTGTACATACGTGTTACAGAAGCAGGATCCTCAACTGTCATAGTAGCAGGATCAGCACCATTCACCAGAATATCATAGGCCTGCTCGCCTGCGCGGTAGCCGATATCATAGAAGCTGATGGATAATGTAGCAAGACCGCATCCCTTGCAGATACCTTCCTCACCGGCAATGACAGGAACACCTGCCGGACGGGCTACATTATCAATAACACTTGTATTGGAAGCTGCTGTGTTATCAGTCGGAATATATAAAACATCACATTCCGATACAGCTACAGTAACAACTGACTGAAGATCATTGGAATCAGAAAAGCTGTAATCTTTATGATTAATATTCATCTCATCAAAATACTCTGCGATATGCTCTGCCTGATATACAGAATTCACTTCTGCTGAACAGTAGAGAATACCTACCTGTTTTACATCCGGGAAGAGATCTGCAAGCATCTTCGCCTGTTCATCCAGAGGTGCCAGGTCATTGGTACCTGTTACATTGATGCCTGTACATGCATTTTCATCCAGTTCAATATCAAGAGCCGATGCAAAGCTTGTAATAGATGTGCCTACTACAGGAATATCTGATGTAGCATTGGCACAAGCCTGAAGCGAAGCCGTTGCATTAGCCATAATCAAATCATATCCGCTGGCTACAAACTGATTGGCAATTGTTGCACATGTCTGAGAATCACCCTGGGCATTCTGAACATCAAAGTTCACAGCATCTTCCCCGAGTAAGTCTACCAAAGCATCCTGAAAGCCCTGAGTTGCACGGTCAAGGGCGTCATGCTGTACAAGCTGACAGATACCGATATTGTAAACTGTACCATCGGCAGAAGCTTCTGCTTCTCCTGCTGCTTCTGTAGACGAAGCTTCTGCAGCAGTCGTTTCTGTCGTCTGCTTGGTGTCAGAACCTGATCCACATCCCATTAATGTTGCTGCCGCAAGACTTGCTGCTGCAAAGACAGCTAATAATTTTTTTACATTCTGTTTCATCTTTTTTCCTCCGTTTTTCATCAACGCTTCAACGCGTTCAAGTTCTATATCATTTTACCACATTTTTATTATAATGCAATACTTATTGTATTATAAATAAATAAATTATAACAGTGATTACATTTTTCTGATTCTCGGTTTTTCATTGACTTTTATAAAAAGATATCGGACAATATGAGTAATATATATTGGAAGAAGTGTATACGAATGATCAATAAAAAAATTGTCTATTTTATTACCCTGGCAGAATGCCTGAATTTTACTCAGGCTGCCGCAAAGCATAATGTCTCTCAAACAGCCATCAGCCAGTATATTGCCGGACTGGAAGATCGCCTGGAAGTTAAACTTTTCAAACGTTCTCCCCATGCTGTCACCCTGACCGAAGCGGGACATTATTTTTACAAACAAGTCAAAGACATTCTCTACATTTATGATGATACATGTGCACAGCTTAAAACGATTGCAGCCGGTTATCACGGTTATATTAAGATAGGCATTGGTGTGTATGAATACTGCAATACAGAACATTTTTTCTCAAATTTTCTTTCCCTGCATCCAGAGATTAAAGTTGATATTATGCAGTATCCTTATAGTGAGTTATCTGAAAAACTCCGAACCGGTGAACTGGATCTCATCATTGGACTGGAATTTTGCGAACAGGCTTTTGCCAAAAATGAACTTTGCACCCGAACGCTGTTTGAATCAGCCAATTATCTGGTTGCCGATCCTACTGTTGCCGCCAGATATGAAAAAAATGATGTTAAAGCCATGCTGTCGAAGGAATGTCTTATTACCAACTGCGAAGATTATGGTCCCTCTTCCTTACAGATGCTGCACAACCTGCTCAGTGATGAGGTCGGCTTTATTCCCGGACAGATTGAACAGACTAATTCCGTCAATGCACAGTTGATGATGGTGCGTGCCGGACATGGGGTTGCTATTGTTCCTGGATTCGTTGTAGATGCACAGGGTACCGGATTGGCCAAACTGCCATTGCCAAGCGGTGAAAAGATCAGTTATAAACTCATGCGCCTTCGACGCAATACCAATGATGCTGCAGATCTGATGTTCCAGTTTTATGATTGACATAAATCCAAAATTATAGAATTAATAATATAGACATTATAATCCAAAAGTGCTACACTAATATAAGCACGTTAAAGTGTCAAAGCATCAATCTATTATAAAAATGGGGAATACAAGATGATAAAATCAAGAAAAATTGCAATTATCGGTCTCGGTGCCGTGGGCAAGAACTGTGCCTATGCCCTTGTTTTAAAGGGACTTGTGGATGAATTACTTCTGGTAGATACCAATGAACAGAAGGTTCAGGCTGAATGTCAGGATTTAAGAGATGCCATGTCCTACTGCCCGTATTCTGTTTCCATCAATGTTGCCGGTTATGGTGATCTTGGTGACTGTGATATTATCGTCAACAGTGTTGGCAATATGAAACTGCTTCTTGAAACAATGGATCGTCTGGATGAGTTAAATTTCAACATCGCCCAGGTCAATGACTTCATTCCAAAGGTAATGGCAGGCGGATTCAAAGGTATTTTTATTAATATTTCCAATCCATGTGATATCATCACATCACAGGTAGCAAAACTCTCCGAGCTTCCAAAGGGCCATGTATTTGGTACAGGTACCGGACTTGACACATCCAGACTGATTGCACTTCTGTACAAACAGACTGGCGTTGCCCACCGTTCCATTTCTGCATGTATGATGGGTGAGCACGGTGCTTCCATTATGGTGCCATGGTCCCAGGTTACATTCTACAGCAAGCCTCTTGCTGAGCTTGAAAAAACAGATGCCCGTTTCCAGTTTGACCATAAGGCTTTCCGCAAAAAGGCTGAAGAGAATGCCTACCTTGTTCTTGGCGGCAAGCATTGCACAGAGTATGGTATCTCCACCACCCTCTGCCGTGTCGTTGATATTGTCCTCCATGACGAGAAGGCCATTATGCCGGCCAGCACAGAGCTGGATGGTGAGTACGGTGTTTCCGGTGTATTCGCTGGTGTTCCATGCATCATAGGAGCCAATGGTATTGAAGAGATCATCCAGTATGATCTTCCAACAGAAGAGCTTGAAGAATTCCGTCAATGCTGCGAAAATATTAAGAAGAATATGACCATAAATGATACCGTCATTCGGTGAAAACGAAATATAATAAAATAACATGACCATATAAAAGTGGAGAGATATACACACCTCTCCACTTTTATAGTTTTGTCCATCAAAGAATATAAGGGACCTCTGAATCAGTTTCAGAAGTCCCCGAAAAACTTTCTTTATGTAATGTTCAATATTTAGAACTTACCAGCCTTAGCTGCTTCTTCTACGCTAACGGCAACGGCTACGGTAGCACCTACCATTGGGTTGTTGCCCATACCGATGAGACCCATCATCTCTACATGCGCCGGAACGGAGGAAGAACCTGCGAACTGAGCATCAGAATGCATACGTCCCATTGTATCTGTCATACCGTAGGAAGCCGGACCTGCTGCCATGTTGTCCGGATGAAGTGTACGGCCTGTACCACCGCCGGAAGCTACAGAGAAGTATTTCTTACCCTGCTCGATACATTCCTTCTTGTATGTACCTGCAACAGGATGCTGGAATCTTGTTGGATTTGTAGAGTTACCTGTGATAGAGACGCCTACATTCTCAAGATGCATGATAGCAACACCTTCCTGAACATCATCGGCACCGTAACATTTTACAGATGCACGAAGACCTGTGGAATATGGCTTCTCATAGACAACATTCACTTTGTTCTCTTTGTAATCAAACTGTGTCTCTACAAATGTAAAGCCGTTGATACGTGAGATGATCTGAGCCGCATCCTTGCCAAGACCGTTCAGGATAACACGAAGTGGTTTCTGACGAACCTTGTTGGCCTTTTCTGCGATACCGATCGCACCTTCTGCAGCAGCAAAGGACTCATGACCTGCCAGGAAACAGAAGCACTCTGTTTCTTCTTCAAGAAGCATCTTGCCAAGGTTACCATGGCCAAGACCTACCTTACGATGGTCTGCAACAGAACCTGGAATACAGAAAGCCTGAAGACCTTCACCAATGGCTGCTGCTGCTTCAGATGCCTTGCGGCAGCCTTTCTTGATGGCGATTGCAGCGCCTACAGTGTAAGCCCAGCATGCGTTCTCAAAACAAATTGGCTGAATCTTCTTTACCTGATCATAAACATCCAGACCGGCATCCTTTGTAATTTTCTCAGCTTCTTCAATGGAAGCGATACCATAGCTATTTAAAACGGAATTGATCTTGTCAATTCTTCTTTCATATGATTCGAATAAAGCCATCTTCGATTACTCCTTTCTCGGGTCGATAATTTTAACTGCATCTGCCACACGGCCATACTGACCTTTTGCCTTTTCCCATGCAGTATTAGGATCATCGCCATTCTTGATAAAGTCAGTCATCTTTCCAAGACTTACAAACTGATAACCGATAACTTCATCATTCTCGTCAAGAGCAAGGCCTGTTACATAGCCTTCAGCCATCTCCAGATAACGAACACCTTTGGCTCTTGTTCCGTACATTGTACCTACCTGAGAGCGAAGGCCCTTACCTAAATCTTCAAGACCTGCGCCTACTGCCAGACCATCATCAGAGAACGCACTCTGGGTTCTGCCGTAAACAATCTGCAGGAACAGTTCTCTCATAGCTGTATTAATAGCGTCACAAACAAGGTCCGTATTCAGAGCCTCTAAAATCGTTTTTCCCTGTAAAATCTCTGCTGCCATAGCTGCGGAGTGAGTCATACCTGAACATCCGATGGTCTCAACCAGGGCTTCTTCAATAACACCATTTTTAACATTCAGTGTCAGTTTGCAGGCACCCTGCTGTGGTGCACACCAGCCAACGCCATGGGTAAAACCGGAAATATCTTCAATCTTTTTGGAATGAACCCATTTTCCCTCTTCCGGGATTGGAGCAGGTTCATGCTTTGCGCCTTTTGCAACCGGACACATTAATTCTACTTCACGTGAATAAATCATTTTGTGACTCCTTTCAAAATATGTATCATGTCTGCCTATATTTTCGCATTATTCAGGTTCGAAGTCCAGCGTTTTTTATGCGAATTTTTAATTTTGTCATCTTTGATAATTTTATGACAAAATTGCGATTCTCTTTCATCAATCCTTATAAGGATTATTTTTTGAAGTGCAATTTTCCGTAAAATCACAGAAAATTTGTATTTAAATATGTCAAAATCAGAGCGAAACCGATAAAAAACAGGATCCAGACATCCACAATGGACGTTCTTTCAGCCTTCAATTCCGTTTCCGGAACCTCTTGAGAATTCATACTCCTGCCATTGATTTTGAATGTTTTCCATATCATAATACCTGTCATTCCAATAAAAATGAGCAAAAGCACAGCAATCATCAGCAAATTATTCCGAAAAGCTTCCGGAGATTCTGTCATCATACCGATCATTTTCTGTGATGCTGCCATACTTTCCTCAGTACTGACCGGACTGCTTCTGTAAGATATAAAATTCAGAACAACATTCACGCCATTTAAAACAAAATGCATCAGCATAGATGTATAAATAGAGCCCGTACCCTCTACCATCAGCGCAAAAACAATACCTATAAAAAAGGCATACGGCATCTGATTGAAATTCAAATGCAGCAGTCCAAAAACAAATGCACTGAGAATTGCGCCGCCCACTTTTGATATTGGAGAATAGGCCTGATACAAAATGCCTCTGCAAAGAAATTCCTCATTGAAGGCCGGCATCAATGCCATTATAAAGAGCATTGGAAATAATCCAAGAGGTACCATGGACGAAATAACAGATGTCATCGCATTCTTAACAAACATCATGGACAGGATATTCAGCAGTACCGCAGCCGGATAAGCACAAAAGAGTACGGCAAGAGCCATTTTTACATTCTCTCCGGACAACGTATCCAATTTAAACCGCTCTTTAAAATCGGCCTTTTTATGTTTCATCCAGCAGGCTCCCGGAAGTACCAGTATCAGCTGGCCCGCCGCCACCTGAAAAACCGTACTGTCAAAAGGCAGCCACTGACGGCACCACTGAAAGCCAATGTACAAACCAAAGGTCACCACCAGAATCAAATGGGCCTCCGTGATTCTCTTCTGCATCCTAAGCCTCTTTTTTCACTATTTTTTCTGCTGATTTATAAATATGGCCAGCCGGAACATAACCGCGGACAGAAGATGTCGGATATACATTTACATCCGGTCCCAGGACTGTTCCCGGATTTAGCACACTGTTGCATCCCACTTCCACACGGTCTCCCAGCATAGCCCCGAATTTCTTCAGCCCTGTTTCAATATTACCCTCTTTCGTGTGAACAACCACCAGTTTCTTGTCAGATTTTACATTGGATGTAATGGATCCTGCACCCATATGTGCCTTAAATCCAAGAATGGAATCACCTACATAATTATAATGCGGTACCTGAACCTTATTAAATAAAATAACATTTTTCAATTCCGTTGAATTTCCAACGACGGCGCCTTCTCCTACAATGGCATTTCCCCGGATAAAAGCACAGTGACGAATCTCTGCACCTTTTCCAATAATAGCCGGTCCATGAATATAGGCAGACGGGAATACGTCAGCATCTTTGGCTACCCATACATCATCACCCCTGTAATCATATTCCTCTGCAGGCAGCAACGGCCCCAGTTTCTTAATGAACTCTCCGATTTTTGGCAGGGCTTCCCATGGATAGGTCACTGATGTCAGCAGATCTGCTGCCATTGTTTCTGACAGGGTATACATATTCTCTATCTTCAATCCCTCGTACATAATATCCTCCACTTCTATGGCTCTTTAACCTTTTTATTTTTTGCCGGTTTTCTGTAAATATCTGCAAAGCTGTCATATCTTTCCCTCAGCTGATACTGATTATGCATCTGCATGACCCGCCCGGTTCTGTCAGAAATAAAACGCTCCAGTTTTTCCATATACACATCCGGTGTTATACTTCCCTCAGCCACATAAGTCAGTCCCTTTTCCCAGCTGGCCGTCAGTTCAGGATTCAGCAGAGAGCGAATAGAATTATCCACTACCTCATAAACCATTTCTCCCAGCTGCGTTGGTGTCACAATCTGCGTCTTTTTATTCAGTGCCAGATAACGGATGGTCACCAGTTTCTTCAGAATCTCCGCACGGGTAGCGCTTGTACCTATACCTGAGCCCTTAATCTGGGCACGAAGATCCTCATCCTCTATGAACTGTCCGGCATTCTCCATGGCAAGAATCAACGAACCGGAGTTATACCGTTTTGGGGGAGATGTCTCACCTTCTCTGATGGTCAGACCATTAACCGGAAGCTTCATGCCTTTTTTCAGCTCTTTCAGTACCTCAAGAAATGCCGCATCACATCTTATATCCTCTGTCTGATCTTCCTCCGAAGACTTCGCCGTACTCTGTATTTTTCTTGGTATCCCGGCCACCTTCAGATAACCTTCTTCAGTCAGTACCTTAAAACTGGCAAAAAAGCTTTCTGTTCGTATCTTTAATTCCATGGATACTTTCCTGTACTGTGCCGGAGGATAAAATATGCTCAGGAAACGACGGACAATCGCTTCATAAACTTTTACCGACTGTGGGTGCAGTCCTTTCAAAGCCCCCAGTCCCTGTCCGGTGGGAATAATGGCATAATGGTCTGTAATCTGCTTATCATTGGTATATTTTGTAGAAGCTATCTTTTTGTATGTTCCCATAGACAGAACCTCTTCTGCTATGCCGGCAAAAGCCGGAACCTGCTTCAGACCGCCAATATTTCTGTATATCTCCTTCGCAACTGCCGTAGACAAAACTCTGGCATCTGTTCTCGGATACGTAACCAGTTTTTTTTCATACAACTCCTGCACGATTTTTAAAGTCTCATCAGGGCTCAGTTTGAACATTCGGGAACAATCATTCTGAAGCTCTGCCAGATTGTACAGCAAAGGCGGATTCTTCTTTTCCGTCTTTCGTTCAATAGCAATCACTTCAGCCTCTATGGGCTGTTCTTTTTCAATATATCGAATAAGCTTTCTGGCATCTTCTTCGGTTTTAAAGCCATTTTCTTTATAAAGTACAGGTTTTTGCCATGCAACGGACTCCTCTGTCACACGCCATTCAGCCTCTGCCTCCCGTCCCTTCACATCCAGCAGTGCCATCACACGATAAAATGGTGTCTTCACGAAAGATCGTATTTCCCGCTCCCGGCGAACCACCATGCCCAGTACACAGGTCATAACACGTCCAACAGAAATAACTGTATATTTTGTACCCAGATAATTAGATATTGACTGTCCATATTTTAATGTAAGCAAACGCGAAAAATTAATCCCCATCAGATAATCTTCTTTTGCTCGCAGATAGGCAGAATCTGCCAGGTGATCATACTCTGACAATGGTTTGGCTTCTTTAATGCCACGAAGAATTTCCTCCTCTGTCTGAGAATCTATCCAGACACGGCGTTTTTCCTTCTGCCCCACGTGAGCCATCTGATCTACCAGTCTGTATATATATTCCCCCTCACGACCGGAATCTGTACAGACGTAGATGCAGGCAACATCTGCTCTATTCAACAGACGCTCTACAATATGAAATTGTTTTTTTACATCTTCTATTAATTCATATCTGAATTCTTCAGGCAAAAAAGGCAGTGTGTCCAGAGACCATTTTTTCAGCTTCGGATCATAGGCTTCCGGGTAACTCATGGTCACAAGATGTCCGACACACCATGTGACAACTGCATCCGCTGACTCCAGATATCCGTCAGCCGCCCGACCTCCCACATTCAGCACTTTGGCAAATTCTCTGGCCACACTGGGCTTTTCTGCTATGTATAATGACTTTGACTGCACGCCCTATTCTCCAAATACTGCGCGATAATCTGCCTGGAACTTGGCAATTCCCTGATCTGTCAACGGATGTTTGGTCATCTGTTCAATGACATTATAAGGAACAGTTGCAATATCCGCACCTGCCAGGGCACAATCCGTCACATGAATCGGGTTTCTTACAGATGCGGCAATAATCTCCGTATCATAATCATAAATATCAAAAATCTCAGCAATTGTACGGATCAGATCAATGCCCGGCTGACTGATATCATCCAGTCTTCCAAGGAACGGAGAAACATAGGTTGCTCCGGCTTCTGCTGCCAACAGCGCCTGATTAGCTGTGAAAATCAATGTCACATTCGTTTTAATGCCTTCTGCTGATAATACCTTGACTGCTTTCAGTCCCTCTACAGTCATTGGAATCTTCACAACCATATTCGGATGAATAGCTGCGATTTCACGGCCTTCTCTGATCATACCTTCTGCATCAACAGTCGTAGCCTTTACTTCGCCGCTGATAGGGCCATCCACAATGGTTGTAATCTCTTTAATCACTTCATTAAAATCTCTTCCTTCCTTTGCAATCAGTGAAGGATTGGTGGTCACTCCGCAGATAACCCCCATATCATTGGCCTTACGGATATCTTCCACCTTTGCAGTATCAATAAAAAATTTCATAATTCAGTTCCTCCTTTTATTTTCTATTTTTTTCTTTCATGCTATAATTATAGCAGTTTATCTCATAAAGTTAAACGTTTTTTATTATACTTCATCTAATGAACATAAAGGAGGTTTATGATGACACCTAAGCAACAATATTATGCCAACCTGGCCAACACCATGATTCCCGCCCTCCAAAAACGCGGTTTTGAAGCAAGTTTCGCGACAGACAGAAAAGAAGCCCTTGAAAAATCCATGAGCTGCCTTACCGAAGGCTGTACTGTTGCCAGCGGCGGTTCCATAACACTCGGTGAGATTGGTTTTAATGAAGCAATCAAGTCTTCCAACTACATATTCCTTGATCGTTTTGCCGCCAAAACAGATAGCGAACGTGATGAGATTTTTTCCAAAATAGCCATCTGTGACTACTATTTTATGAGCACCAACGCTATCACTGTGGACGGTCAGCTGGTCAACATTGACGGCAACGGCAACCGTGTCGCCTCACTGATCCATGGTCCGAAAAACGTTATTATTGTCACCGGTATGAATAAGGTCTGTACCGATGTGGAAGAGGCCTATCAACGTGTCAAACTTTCAGCAGCTCCACCAAATACCGTGCGTCTGAACAAAAAAACACCTTGTGCCATGACAGGCAAATGCGGTGATTGTCTGAGTCCGGACTGTATCTGCACCCACACTGTTATTACCCGCCGGTCTAATATCCCTGGCAGAATCAAAATCATTCTGGTCGGAGAAGAGCTGGGTTATTAAAATGCAGCCGCAATTATTATTTTTTGACATTGACGGTACTCTCCTGTCTGAGCACACACACCGGATACCCGAGAGTGCCATCCGTGCCATTCATCAGGCCCAGGCCAATGGTCATCTGGCATTGATCAATACAGGACGTACTCTCCGAACCTTGCCTGATGAGATAAAAAAACTTTCCTTCGATGGTTTTTTGTGTGGCTGCGGAACCCGGATTATCTATCACGGCCAGACTCTTCTGTCTCACTCTTTTTCCAGGGAACGCGGCATCGAACTGATTGATCTGATGGAGAGTCTGGATATCGAAACCTTTCTGGAAGGTTCAGAGGATGTCTATTGTAAGCGGGGACTCTATCGCCAGAATATTCTCAACCAGATCAAGTTCTCCTTTAGGGAGCTGGGACTTGGTTTGACCGCTTTCATCGATGAAAAGAATTTTAATTTTGACAAATTCATCATCATCTCTGATGATGAGGCCCGGACAAACCAGTTTATTCAGACAGTCAGTCAGGATATCGAAGCCATTGATCGTGGAAATGGTATGTATGAATGTATTCCCCGGGGCTTCTCCAAAGCCTCAGGTATGCAGCTGCTGGCAGACCATCTGAATATTTCCATGGATAATACATGGGCCTTCGGAGACAGCAGCAATGACCTGGCCATGCTCAAGGCAGCCGCACACGGAATTGCCATGGGAGAACATTCATCGGTATTGGATCCATATGCCGAAATCATTACGGATACTGTAGAAAACAATGGTATTGCCAATGCTCTTAAAAAGGCAGGATTAATCTAAGAGATTTTTAATAAAGCCGCTGCATCATCAATGTTTGCAGCGGCTTTATCATTAAGCGTATAATGGATATTTATCTGTCAGTGATTTTACGATGGCAACAGCCTTCTCCTTATTGCCTTCGAAATCCTTCAGAGTAATTGCAATAGCTTCGGCAATCTGATCCATATCGGCAGCATCAAAACCTCTGGTTGTTGCAGCCGGTGTGCCCAGTCTCAAACCACTAGTTACAAACGGAGACTGTGGATCATTCGGAATCGTATTCTTATTACACGTAATATGCACTTCATCCAGCATCTTCTCAGCCTGCTTGCCTGTCAGACCCAGCTCCTGCAGATCAACCAGCATCAGATGATTATCTGTACCGCCGGATACAATTTTAATGCCCCTCTTTGTCAATCCATCTGCCAGAGCCTGTGCATTCACAATAATCTGCTTCTGATATTCCTTGAAATCATCACTCAGCGCCTCTTTAAATGCTACAGCCTTTGCTGCAATCACATGCATCAGAGGCCCCCCCTGAGTTCCCGGGAATATGGCTGAATTCAGCTTTTTGGCATATTCATCTGTACCGCAGAGAATCAGACCACCCCTTGGTCCCCGAAGCGTTTTGTGGGTTGTTGTTGTCACTACATGGGCATAAGGAATCGGGCTTGGATGTAAGCCTGCTGCCACCAGACCTGCAATATGTGCCATATCCACCATCAGAATAGCTCCCACCTGATCGGCAATTTCTCTGAAACGCTTAAAATCAATGGTTCGGCAATATGCACTGGCACCGGCAACAATCAGCTTCGGCTGGCATTCCAGAGCAATACGCTCTACCTCGTCATAATCAATAAATCCCTGTTCATTCACACCATATGGTACACAATGGAAAACCTTTCCGGAAAAATTAGCCGGACTGCCATGCGTCAGATGACCGCCATGATCAAGATTCATGCCCATGAATGTATCGCCCGGCTTCAGGAAAGCCTGAAATACTGCCATATTGGCCTGGGCACCGGAATGTGGCTGAACATTGGCATAAGCGGCACCAAACAACTTCTTTGCACGCTCGATTGCCAGATTTTCCACAATATCCACATACTGGCAGCCGCCATAATACCGCTTTCCGGGATATCCTTCAGCATATTTATTGGTCAGTGGGCTGCCCATAGCCGCCATTACAGCCTTACTTACAAAATTTTCTGAAGCAATTAATTCAATATTGCGGTTCTGTCTTCCTGTCTCCAGCTCAATGGCTTCCGCAATCTCACTGTCAACTGCCTGAATTTCATCAAATGAGTACATCGGAATTACCTCCTCCAGCTTCTTTTCATTATAAAAATCTGATTATAATCATAACCAACATCATCTGACACAGCAGAATCAATGGTATTCCTATGGTAAATTGTCTGTGCTTTGTTTTATGTCTAAAACAATACATGCCGATTAATACACCAACACTGCCACCCAAAACAGCTATCAGAAAAATCTGTCTCTCGGGAATTCTCCACCAGTGTCTGACAGCCCGTTTCTTGTCAATACCACAGATAATGATACCTGCCATATTCATAATTAAAAGATAAATGATCAAAACAATCATTCTTTTGTCTCAGCTACACAGATACCCAGTTCTTCCAGCTGCTTATCATCAACTGCGCCCGGCGCACTGGTCAGCAGACAGGATGCATCCTTTACCTTCGGGAACGCAATGACATCCCGAATGCTGTCCACCTGAGCCATCAGCATGATCAGGCGGTCAAGACCATAAGCCAGTCCTGCATGTGGTGGTACACCATATCTGAAAGCTTCCAAAAGGAAACCAAACTGGTCATGGGCTCTCTCCTGAGTAAAGCCAAGTGCCTCAAACATCTTCTCCTGAATATCGTCCTGATGAATACGAACACTGCCTCCGCCAATCTCTGTTCCATTCAAAACAATATCGTAAGCTTTTGCACGCACACGTCCCGGATCTGTATCAATATATTGCAGATCCTCCTCCATCGGCATGGTAAATGGATGATGCATCGCCTGATAACGATTCTCTTCTTCAGACCACTCAAGCAATGGGAATTCCGTCACCCAGAGGAAATTATACTGATTCTTGTCCAGGAGCCCCATCTGATCAGCCAGTTCAAGTCTCAATGCACCCAAAGATGCATAGACAACCTTATTCCTGTCAGCAGCAAATAAAAGCAGATCTCCCGGTTCACCCTGCATGGCATGAATCAATGCCTGCATTTCTTCTTCCTTCATGAATTTTGCAAAGGAAGACTTAATGGAACCATCCGGCTGAATAGCCACATAGGCCAGTCCCTTGGCACCATAATCTTTAACAAATGCTGTCAGCGCATCAATCTTTTTCCGGGGCATTGTGCCCTGTCCTTTTGCATTGATACCCCGGACTGATCCACCGGCTTCAATGGCATTCTTAAATACCGCAAAATCGCAGCCACGAACAACCTCTGTTACATCATTCAATTCCATACCGAAACGTGTATCCGGTTTATCAGAACCAAAACGGTCCATGGCTTCCTGCCATGTCATTCTCTGAATAGGCAGAGATACCTCAACACCGATAATTTCCTTAAACAGTTTTGCCAGCAGACGTTCATTAACATCAATGACATCATCCACATCTACGAAAGACAGTTCCATATCTACCTGAGTAAATTCAGGCTGTCTGTCCGCACGAAGATCCTCATCTCTGAAACATCTTGCAATCTGGAAATAACGATCGTAACCGGATACCATCAGCAGCTGCTTAAAAAGCTGCGGAGACTGCGGCAAAGCATAAAATGTACCCGGATGTACACGACTTGGCACAAGATAATCTCTTGCTCCTTCCGGCGTACTCTTTGTCAGCATCGGTGTCTCGATTTCAAGAAAACCTTCCTCAGAAAGGAAGTTTCTGATGACGGCACAGGCCTTGCTTCTCATAATAATATTCTTCTGTATATCCGGTCTTCTCAGATCCAGATATCTGTATTTCAGACGAAGCTCTTCCTTTGTTTTGCTGTTCTCTTCAATGTGAAATGGCGGTGTCTCAGACTCTGACAATATTCTCAGCTGTTCTGCCACGACCTCTATCTCACCTGTTGCAAGATTCTTATTAACAGCTCCGGCACGTTCACACACCTTACCCGTAACAGCTGCTACAAATTCACTTCTCAGCTTTCCAGCTTTTTCAAATACTTCGCTGCCGCAATTGCCTTCCTCAAAAATAATCTGCAAAATACCGGAACGATCTCTCAGATCAACAAAAATAACGCCGCCTTTATTTCTGCTCTTCTGAACCCAGCCCATAACGGTCACATACTGCCCAATCTGAGCTTTGCCAAGCTCCGCACAACGATGGGTACGTTTCATACCGCTCATTGATTCAGCCATATTAAAACTCCTCTCTATTTATCTGTTTCTTTTGTAATGAATGATATGTTTATGATCTGCTGCTATGCAATAGCATCCTAATCATTATAGACCTTTTCAAAATCATGAAAGCCTTCTGCCTCCAGTTTCTCAATCTGCTGCTTCATATTCTTGCGCATCGGCTGAATAGTAACAGTTGTTCCTTCAGCACGAAGTTCTCTGGCACGTTTGAATATCTCAAGTTTTCTTTCAAGAGAAACATTTTTACCGATCAAGATAGCCAGACTCTTATCTGCCACCGGTATCACCGTATCCAGTTTATCCTTCAGGATCGTAATAATACGTTCAAATCCAATGGAAAAACCACAGGCGCTCACATCCTGTCCACAGAACTTTCCAATCATCTTGTCATAACGTCCGCCTCCGGCAATGGAGAAATTATAGCCATCGATACTGATCTCAAAAATCGTACCCGTATAATATCCCATACCGCGAACCAGTGTAGGATCAAAGATAATTTTTACATGCTCATCAATCATAGCCTTCACACATGAAATAATATCATCGACACCTTCCACAACACTTTGCTTCAGATAATTTTCACCGATATTCCTGCAGAATTCTCCACATGTTACTTCACCGGTTAATGACTCATAAATTGACAGATAGCGATCCACTACATCTTCTCCGTATCCGTTCTCTATCAGTTCCTTTCGGATACCATCCAGACCAATCTTGTCAAATTTGTCAAGCGATATCAGAACAGCACCTATATCATCTTCCTCAAAGCCTGCCTGCAATGCTGCTGCCCTGAGTATCTGACGATCATTGATATGAATGGTGAAATCCGTAATGCCGACTTCCTTAAAAATCTGAGACAGCATATCAGATGTAGCCGCTACCAGTTCTATCTCCGCCAGATTGGTATCATCACCAAGAATATCGATATCACACTGCGTAAACTGGCGAAAACGTCCCTTCTGTGGATTATCCGCACGCCATACATTGCCAATCTGCAATGCTTTGAATGGTGTCGGCAGCTTTTCCTTATTATTGGCATAATATCTTGCTAAAGGAACCGTCAGATCATAACGCAGACCGTTATCTGCAAATTCCTGCTTACCGGCCTCAATTGCCCTTGTCAGGTCGGCACCTCTCTTCATAACCTTAAAAATAAGCTTCTCATTATCTCCGCCCTGTTTTGACGTAAGATTCTCTATATGTTCCATAACGGGAGTTTCGATCTGCATAAATCCATAGGCTGCATAGCTGGTCTTGATCATCTGCAGAATATGCTCTCTTAATCGCATATCCGCAGGAAGCATATCGCACATCCCCTTAACAGGTGTCTTAATAAACTTCATCATTTACACTCCTTCTACCGGTTTTAAATCCCGGCGTTCCCAATTATTTCATCACAAAAACGCCTGTATACATTCTAGCCTATATTGTACAGAACCGCAAGCTTTGATTTTAGAAAGTTTTTTCGCTATTACGCGCCGATGATGAGTTTATCCTCTTTGTAGAGATAACGGTAGACATGATTGGATAATACCTCTTCCTCAGAGACAAGCTGATGGTTAACCTGCTCTACAATCTGACGCAGATCCCAGGCTGACATGTCCTCTGTTACAGGTACGAGCAAGACCTCATGGATACTGCTTGGCAATACAAATATGTCCTTCTTTATTCTGGAAGCGAACTGTCTAAGGCAATCTGTATAAAAAAGTACAGTTGCTCCATTCAAACGCAGATCATTACTGAGCACATACATAGACAATGGCCATGATTCAGGATAATTATTCCAATAGTCAGCTTCCTGCTCACTGCTCTCCATCTGTATAAGACTTTCTAAAACGTCCTGCATAGGTTCCAGAGTTGGATGCCAGAATCTCTGCATATTTCTCACAGCAAGATCAAACAGATCAAATTCTGATATCTCCCATTGGCACATCATCTCATTATTGACCAGAACTGTGCCAATCTGTTCTTCATCCTTCTCCATAAGTACCCGGAATGTCAGAGCCAGATCAAGCTCTCTGATATGCGGACAGTTCCCCAGCTGTACTTTATTCTTTTCATAATTGACAACTTTCATAATAATTCGTTCATAGACATTCTCCAGATGAAAAAACCATTGGTATTCCAAACCCCGGTGTTCCTCTGAATGATTATCGTAAAAATAAACAATCTGCGCTGCCAGGGCATCTGCACTGTCTCCCTGCAGATAGCGTCCATACAGATCCTTCAGATAAAATACGGGTGCATAATCTCCTCCCTCCTGTTCTATTGTCAGTGTATCAAAAACAACGCCATTATTTTTCACTATCTCTGTCACCGAAACGCCGGTTATTCCTGCCTTCTCCAGACTATTTTCAACATTCTCACGTATATAAGATATAAATTCTTCATATGATAATACAGACTGGCTCATTATCTTACCTCCCTTTTTTACAGGTTCCGGCCGGGAACTTTTGTATATCTATTATAAAAGGGCTATCCTTGTTCCTCAATCATCATTCATCGACATCTCTCTTAATCCATCGACATTATCCACAACTCGTCGCCGACTCCCCGCTCAAAGATTCAGCCATATGAAACAACCCACGACAAAAAAGGACGCGAAACAATTATTCGCGTCCTCCTTGTATTGATTCTATAATCAGTGCCTGTCTGCCTTCTTAAGAAGATGCTGCAGCTCATTCACACCAAAAACATATTGTTTGCCACAGAAATGACAATTAACCTCTATCGGCTGCTTATCATCGATCATTTCCTGTATCTCTTTTCTGCCGATACTGATAATGGCTTTTTCCACCCTTTCCCGGGAACAGTCACAGACAAACCCCGTCGGAATCTTATCGAAAAACTCCACATCAAATCCGTCCAGCACTCGGTGTATCATACTCTCAGGGGTCTCTCCCTGTTCAAACATAGTCGTAACTGAAGGAAGTTTTTTTACATTCTCCTCCAGGCGATTAATAACCGATTCCTCCGTAAAAGGCATCAGCTGCAGAATAAAGCCGCCGGCCTGTTTTACAGTATTATTCTTCTCCATCAGTACTCCCAGGGCCACACTGGAATTAATCTGTTCACTGGTCGCATAGTAATACGTCAGGTCCTCCGCAATCTCGCCGGATACAAGCTGTGTCTGCCCCACATAAGGTTCCTTCATTCCTATATCTTTTATAACACTTAATACCCCCAGATCAAGCGCCCGTCCCACATCCAGTTTACCCTTACTGTTTGGAGGAAGCATGACATCCGGATTGTTGACATATCCTTTAACGGTTCCATCCGATTTGGCTGTAACCGTCAATCCACCGATTGGACCGCTGCACTGAATCTGAAGAGTCAGAAGATCCTTCTCCCCCTTCATCATGCTTCCCATCATGGCTCCTGCTGTCAGCAGCCGTCCAAGGGCCGCCGTTGCTACAGGACTTGTATTCTGTATCTGTCGTGCCTGTTCCACTAAATCTCTGGTTGATGCAGCAAATATTCTGACCTGCTTGCCAGCACCCACTGCATGCACGATATAATCTGACATTGATCATTCCTCCATCTATCTGCATGTCCTACAATATACAGAAATTATAATTCCGCTTTTTCTATTCGATCACGTTTGCCATGTTCTCTGGCAACAAAATAAACCCTTTCACTGTCAGGTTCTGGTTTATTATACGTAAAAGCATCATAAATTGCAAGTACTTCCATCCCGGATTTTTCAAGAAGCTTCTTCACCGTTTCTATAGGATAGGCTTTCTGATAATGGGTTTCCTGGTATCTTCTGAACAAATCATCCTTCTCCCGGACAAAAATACTCAAATCATACTCATTGATCATCTCATCTTCATCATAATAATTATCCCAGATAAAACTGCAGTCTTCACGATCTTCGGCAATGGTCTGTTCACCCAATATCTCCTGATATTTATAGACCGTATTCAAATCAAATATAAAAATACCTTCCGGATCCAGATAATTATTCACAAGACGGAACATCTGACATAATTCATCCTCATCCAATATATAATTGATACTGTCACAGATGCTGATCACAGCGCCTACAGTTCCATATAGTTCAAAAGATCTCATATCCTGCAGCAAATATAAAATCTCCGAAGAGGATTTCTCCCTGGCAACAGCAAGCATCTCCTCAGAAACATCAATGCCAATCATATCATAATTCCGACCATTCAGATACCTGGTCATAGCACCCGTTCCACATCCCATATCAAGTACTAAACCGTCTTTCACACCATATCGCTCCAGAAGCGATGTCAGATAATCTCCCCATTCGTCATAGGGAATATTATCCATGAAAGTATCATAAACTTGTGCAAATCCCGTATAAGCTTCCATATTATTCCTTCTTTATCTGCCGCTTTGGCATTTTTCGTATCATCTGTTCCATTCTTCGGGATAAACCAGATCTACAAAACAGTATATAGCCTTCTCGATCTCCGCTGTATCGGGTATATAGTCAAAATCGACAGGTTCCGGCTGTTTCTCCTCCAGTTCCTGGATCAATGCATCACAGGCATCGGTCAACTGCTTCCATCCATCTTTAATATCCCCATAATTCACATCATCCAGGGCATCAATATATGTATCATACTGCTCTCTATCCTTCAACAGTTCCGCCAGTTCCGCCATACCTGCCTCTATATCATATTCTTCTCCTTTAATATCAGTTCCGGCATTGATACAGCTGACAATATTACAAAGGACCCCATTCCATATGTCATCTACCATATAATGTACGGCATTTCTCAGCACATGACGTGCATCATCAATATTGCTCTGATAAGCCTTCTCCAGATTAGCTAAAGCCTCTGTACTCCTGTCCCCAAGCACATTATCTGCTGCTTCCTGAGCCGATAAATACCCACCATAAATGGCATCCAGATCATCATGGTCAAAGTTCATATACCATGACCGTCCCCTGCGGGTCATATCCACACTGATTTCTGCCAGGCGCGGTTCTGTTTCACTTTCCGTCAAAGCTTCCAGCAGCATCTCATCAATTGCCTGCTTCAGCATGTCCTCCCCCATCCGTTTTTCTTCCGGTTGGTAAGCATCAGAAATAACCAGCTGATAAGCACTCACCACAAATTGCCCATAAATTGTTTCCATATCCCGGTTGCTTACAATAAGCTCAGCAGTGGCTTCTGCTCCACTCTGACTGACATTTTTGACCTCATAACTGAAATCTTTCATAATTGCCTGATATATCTTCTGTTCATTATTCCCGCCATACAGCTTCCAATAATCCAGATATTTCTCTGCTGTGTCTGCATCCTGTGCAATCACACTATCCATGGCTTCTGTTACCACACGCTCCGGCTTCTCATAATAGAAATTGACAAAATAAATGGCGCCGAGCATCATACCAATCATGATTACAATCAGAAAAGATAATACCTCACGTTTTCTCATATCAAGATTCCTTTCATTATCTCTTTTCTCCATTGTAATCTATTTTACCAAAAAGTCAAGAAAACTCCCCCTGATTGTGCACTGAGTCCCCACTTATAGGGCAAAAAATGACCAATTTCGGCATTTTTTATGCAAAAATACCCCTTTCAGGCAAATATTGTTTCCTTTAAAGCAAAGGAATAGATAAGCCGCTCTGCCACTTTTTTCCCTGTCATCTTTTCCAATGCATACTGATAATAATCCAACTGACGGCTGTAGCGCTGTCTCAGAATATCCGCCCCACCTTCCTTTGGAACACAATCAGTTTTATAATCTATCAGCATCAGTTCCCCGTTTTCTTCAAAATAAGCATCAATAATCCCCTGTATAACCACCAGTTCACTGCTTTGCAGTTCAGAATATATCATTGACACGGGAACTCCCATTATAAACTGAACCTCACGCTTCAACAGATGCTTCCTGTCTGCGGCCTCCATTCTTCTGCCGAGATCTGAAAAAACAAAATCACGTATATCATAAGGATTTATTCTATCATACTGATCCTTCGTAAGTCTTTTTCTGTCTGCCATTGACAACAGTTGTTTTCTGACCCATCCAATGTCTGCTTCTTCAGGACAGCTTCCAAAATCCAGCAATTCAAGGGCACGATGATAAGAAGTTCCCCGAAACGCTCCGCCTGCAGGCAATGCATCCTCTGCGTGCTCTTCTATATTCTCAGATTCTTTCATAAAATCCGGCATTTTCTCCGAATCCTCAGGGTTCTCCGAAATCATTCCTCCATCATAATTGAACAGACTATCCCCTTCATTCTGATGACCGTCCCCTTTTTTCAGCTCCGATACCGTATATTTTCCTCTGACAGATAAAAGTGCCTGCCCCGGATACTGCCAGTCACCATCCTGCTGAAGCAGTTCTCCCACAGCTGATAAATCCTTCTTCCCTGAAGAAGCTTTACGTTGAAGCAGTTCTTCTTTATAGTATTGCTTCTCCATAGTACGCTTGACTTCGCGGCCAAGAAGAACTCGAATATCCACTGTATGAACCTGAAAAAGATCACTGATCTTATCTCCATAATGAACAAATGGCAGATTTCTCCTTTTCATCAAAAACTCCATAGCATCTGTTCTCATCAAACATGGCATCAGCCAGTCCAGGTAAGATCTGGCTCCCGTCAGCGCCCAGTCCGGCAGTACTTTCCCTGTATCTGCCGATGCCCTGTACCATGTTTTCAGCTGTTCATCCATCTTCTTCCCATTCAGCATCCCTGTCATAATAAGCTTTTCTTTTGCACGGGTCATGGCAACATACAGAATCCTTAATTCTTCTGCCAGTGTATCTCTGATAATCTGTTTAGAAATAAACTTCTTATAAACAGACACTTTCTTTTTCCGGTTTTGAAGATTCACTGCATCCAGACCTATACCGAATTCCGGATGAATCACCAGATTGCCCGATGCATCCTGAAAATTCATCTTTTTACCCATACCTGCAAGAATCACGATAGGATATTCAAGGCCCTTACTTTTATGAACACTCATGATGCTGACACGTCCCTTACCATCTTCAGGTATGGCTGCTTCACCAAAATCAATATTATTCTTCTTCAGCTGCTCAATGTATCGGACAAAATTGAACAAACCACTGTAACTGCCCGAAGCATAATTGACTGCCCGCTCTATCAGCAGATCCAGATTGGCTCTTCTTCGCTGCCCTCCCGGCAAAGCCTGCGCATAATCATAATAGCCCGTTCTATCATAAATATATTGAATTAATTCATAGAGTTCCATGTAACCGGCAGCCTCACGGATATCAGACAGCAAAGGTAAAAATACTTTCAGCTTCTCATATCCTGGAATATCCTCCCTGCAGCATAAACAGGCAGAATATAAACTGCCTTCCGGACTGCTGCTGCGAACCATGGCCAGTTCTTCTGATGACATGCCTGCAATAGGAGATTTCAGCACAGCCGTCAAAGGTATATCCTGCCCCGGATTATCCACCACAGACAGAAATTCTGTCATCGTTCTGATCTCCAGAGTATCAAAAAAGCCTTCTGACATCTCTGCAGACACAGGAATATTCTCCTGCCCCATTATTTCCACGAAGGTTTCTGCCCATCCTGACACAGTCCTCAAAAGAATCACAATATCTTTATAGCCTGCCTTCCTGTAGCTGCCCAGATCAGCATCGTAAATATCCAAACCGGTAACAGGATCTGTCAATTCATGTATTTTGACCGCCACAGCCTTTGCTTCAATCTCAACAGCAGACAACTCCGACGTCTCCTCATCTGACATCTGTTCATCAGGTGTAACCAGCAGAATCTCTGTGCTGCATGAAATATTATACCCTTCCGCATCGGGATAAACCATTCCCGGATACAGGGCTGCCTGATCATCATAAACAATTCCTCCCAGTTCCCGGGTCATCATTTGCCTGAAGAAAAAATTAATACTCTCAAGAACACAGGCACGGCTTCTGAAATTCTGATGCAAATCAATTCTTATCCGGCTGCCGTTCTTTTTAAAGTAAGAAAAACTGTTGTACTTCTCCATAAAAATAGACGAATCTGCCATTCTGAAACGATATATGCTCTGTTTGACATCCCCCACCATAAAACGGTTAAAATGGTTGAAGCGTTCTCCTGACAACACATTCAGAATCATCTCCTGCACCTGATTACTGTCCTGATATTCATCACACACCACTTCTTCATAAAATCGGCTCAGCTCATCAGCCACAGATGTCGGTTCCACCCCTATGCTTCCGTCTTCTTTTCTGAAAAATTTCACCAGCAGTTGAAGTGTACAATGTTCCAGATCAGAATAGTCCATCATATTTCTGTCCCTTTTCTCTTCCAGATACCTGTCAGCAAAACTTTTCACCAACTCACACAATGTCTCCACAGATGGCAGAATATATGCCATTTCTTCTCTCAGTTCAGCCTCGGGCTCACTAAAAAAGTCCTCCCTGAGAGCATTCAATTCAGTCTTTAACTCCGTGTGGATTGATTTAACCTCTTCCTTTAAATCTTCAGCCACAGAAGCAGAAGTTCTGGACAGGCGTTTCCAGCTGATCTGCTGCAGAACAGTGCGTACCTCTTCATAATCCTTCGCTGTATTCAGCTTATCCATCCACTGCCTGTCCGATTGTACAACAGCAAGATAGGCGCCCGGACCATCCGGCTTATTGCACAGCCTTTCCGCCTCATCAAGCAAAGGATAAAATTTCTGCAGCGCTGCCTTCAGCTGTGCCATACCATACAGCAATACTGGATGATCAGTAGTCCGCCAATTATCCGGAGAATACTGACGGCAGCACTGTTCAAGCCAGTAATCCGGCCAGGGAAATCCCCGGGAATAATCATAGAGGCGCACAATCATCTCCGCTATTCCCTGATCTGTTCTTCCACTGGCATAACGTTCTACAAAATTTCTGAACGCTGTATTCCCGGATGCATAATAGATTTCCATAACATCTGAAGCCACATCCGCCTTAAGAAGCTTCAGTTCCGCATCATCTCCTATTCGAAAGGATGGATCTATATCCAGTATATCAAAATGCTGCCTGATAAGCTTCAGGCAAAGACTGTGAATAGTTGAAATCTGAGCACCTGGAAGCAGAAGCTTTTGTTTCAGCAACATGGAGTTATCCGGTTGTTCCTGAAGCTTTTCTTCCAATCCTCTTCCAATTCTCTCACGCATCTCCGCTGCGGCTGCATTTGTAAATGTTACTACAAGAAGCTTCTCAATTTTCACCGGATGCTCCTCATCCGTCAGAAGCCGGAGCAGTCGTTCCACAAGGACCGCCGTCTTGCCTGAACCCGCTGCCGCTGATACAAGGACAGAACGCTGCCGTGTATTTATAACTGCCTGCTGTTCTTCAGTCCACTCGAATCCCATTGTCCCGCCTCCTTCATAATAGCCTCCCACACTTCATCTTTTTTGAGTTTCTTCATTCTGTGATAACTATAGCCGCCAATCGTCGTATCAAAACCGCAGATTGCTTTGTAATTGCAAAAATCACAGGCTTTTCTTTGTCCATAATAATACGGATCAACAGGAATCTCCCCTGAAAATATCCTCTGTCCCAGCTGCTGCGTTTTTTTCCTCACATGCCATGCCAGTACCTCAAAATTCTCCTGGGGCGCCGCACTTGAATAAGCCGTCAATGTGCCGTCTTTTTTAAATGTAACCGGCAGTACCTTCGGTGCTTCATCCGGACTCCTGTCCATATGATAAATGATATCTCTGTCATCTACAACCAGACCATCCACTGCCAACAGTTCCAGGATCCCGATCTCATCCTCACCGGAGGCTTCTCCCTCCTCTCTTTTCCTGCACTCTTCCGACGTATTCCAGTCCGTCTGTCCATAAAAATCCCTGAAGTCATTCGCCTCAGTCAGCGGATCATCAATGTGATAGTACAGCACACCTGCCGGAATAACCAGACAATGCGGATGCCTCTTTTGTTCGGTCTCACGGGCAGCATTCATATACACCAGCAGCTGCAGCTGCAGGCCATGATAAACAGATGATAAATCAAAGGACGTATTACCCGATTTATAATCAATAATCTTCAGATATATCTGTCCGTCTTCTTCACATATATCCATTCTGTCTATTTTACCGTTTAAAAACAGCGCACCCTGATCTCCGTATTCAAAATGCATACTGTCCGTTTCCAACTCCGTCGTAAACCGTATTTCATATCCCACCGGATCAAAATCGCCTTTCTTCAGCTGCTGCTGCAGTGCCCAGATGGTCCTCTTTGTCATACGCAAAATCTTCTCTGTAAGATAATGCGCACGCATGCTGTCCCGCATCACAGAATGATTGTATTCCAATACCACACTCTGAACACAATCTTCCACCATCCGATCCCTCTTATCGTCAGGAATATCCCGCCACTGATAACCGCTGTGAGTAATCCGCATCGAAAACCTCTCAATAGACTGGTGAAAAATCATGCCTATATCCGGTGCCTGCACCTGAAAAATTTTACGTTCCTTCAGCCTTAGACCATATGTCAGAAAATGGGCATAGGCACAGGCCGCATATTTTTCCAGCATCGTCACGCCGCCTGTCAGCTGTCCTCCGTAGACAGCTCTTACCGCTGCCTGGGATAATCGCTCGTCCCAGTGCCGATAAAAGGCCGCCTCAACCAGCCGATTTGTCTGCTCTCTGTGCTGTGGGTTTTCATGAAACCAGTCATAAACATCGATCCACTCATCACGTACATGTCCACCTTCGCTGACATCCCTGAGTCCTTCTATTAAATATTGATATGCATGATTGACATCCGGATATTCCAGCTGTCCTTTTTCCCGGAAAATGTGCCGCACTGTCAACTGTGGGAAAATTTTGCGGATACGGTCCAGAATCGGTGATATTCTCTGCTCCTTTCCCGACGGATCCTGAGAAGAACAGGTCAATATAAGCTTTTCAGATGGTTTTGTCATATTGGCATAAAGATAAAACTGTTCTGTACAGGTATTCTCTCTGGCAGTAGGCGCCAGCTTCATCTGATGCTCTGCCAGAATATCTCTTTCCATATCGGTAATCATGCCGCATTCTTTCCCCACAAGAGGTACCAGACCATCATTCATTCCCACAAAAAATAAAATACGCACATTGTCTAGACGTGTTCTTCTGATATCTCCAAACGTCACCTGATCCACACCAGGCGGAATGATACCCATATGGGCATCAGACATCCCCGCTTCCAAAACATCAGAAAACTCACGAATTGTCATATTTTCCTGACCAAGGATAAGATTGACCTGTTCCAGAAGATCAATCATCACCTCATAAATCTGTTCATATTCTTTCGCTCTGGCAAGATCTCCCCTGTCTTCAAATATTCTCCTCCAGGTCTCAATCTGCTGTCTGATCCCCAGCTCGCACATATACCGGTATATTGCCCGAATCAATTCAACAATACGCATATCCCTGTTTTGAACCACATGGTACAATTCTTTCAAAGGATATATCAGTTTTTCACGCACCTGATTCAATTCAGCCAACATCTCTTCCGTCATTCCCTGCTGCCGTGCAGTCCAAACCTGCTGCCACCCGGCAAATCCACGTATTCCAAGAGCCAGCACATAGTCCTCCAGTCTGTCGGTCTCCTCCATGGTAATGCCGGATAGTCCGCATCGCAGATAACGGAATACGGATTCATAACTGAAATTCCTGATAAACATATTCAGCAGAGAACGCATCCATTCCATAAGCATATTTCCCGATACATTCCTCCGTCCATCAAAAAAGCATGGAATACCGTAGCGTCCGAACCAGTATTCTGCTCCGTTCCGGTAACGGCTCATATCGCTGGCTACAACAGCAATCTCTTCATACCGGTACGCTTCTCTGGAAACATAATCATGAATCCTCATGGCCACATACTGCATCTCACTGCGTGGATCGGACAGCAGACATGCTTCAATATCATGTACATCCTCCTCATACGGTATCTGTCCTTCCCTGAAAATGCGTTTCTCCAATATATCCAGTTCTTTGCTTCCCGTAAATCTGGTTTCAGTACTGTCGGTCATCAGTATGTCCTTCTCGCGCCGGACATAACACAGACTGCAGATCTGTTCCAAATGTGAAATCGTATCCTTTGTCAGATAGAAAAGCTCTTCCTTCTGAGCCTTCTGATAGGGATCTGCTGCGGCATCCACAGTTACAGCCATAACCACCAGTGGTGACAACTTCAGAATATGCACCATCAGTTTATACTGAATTGGCGTAAAGCCAGTAAAATCATCCATAAATATGACAGAATTTCTAATAAGCTCCGAATCATCGATAATATCACAAAGTCTGTCCGGCACTTCCTCCATTGCCATATATCTCCCATGGATCGTCTCAAGGAAAGCATTGTAAATCACACAAATATCCTGAAGCTTCGTGTAAAGGAGAGATTCCGTTCCCAGTTCAAATTGCTTCTCCTCCAGTGTCTCCGGCTCAATCCCATATTGTAACAATTCTGACATCATGGACTTAACCTGCTCAACAAATCCCTGTTTCCTGATACTGCCCCTGAATGCATATAATTCTTCTTCATGTTCATTTAATATTCGTCGAATTATCATACTCTTGCCAGTATCCTCAAGGATCTCCTTCTGATCCCGGCCCAGTTCATCAAAAACCCGGTAAGCAAGCCGCTCAAAGCTGAGAATATCCACATTCATCACACCATGACAGGGATGCGCTTCCACAATATGTCTCTGGGCCTGCATCGTATATTGCTCAGGCACTATCAGAAGAATCTTCTCATCAGGGCGGGACATCGATCGTTCTATAATCATCCTGTACAATTGTGTAGATTTACCGCTGCCGCTGCCACCTAAAATAAACTGCAAAGCCATACAAATCTCCTTCCTCAGGGTATTTTCCCCTATTTTATCATAGAATGAAATATCAATCAACACATTTTTCAAACATATGTTCTTTTTTTCAGTTCTTTGAAACGTCTCATCCAACATAAGTTTTCGCCCGTTTGAATTGATCGGCAGGTGAACTGATACTCATATTCCCTGCACCGTTTTCATAAAATAAAATAACCTTTTACGGAGGGATTCCCATGAGAAATAATACCCGCATTTTTATTTTCAGACTAAGACAGCTGATCATAGCCGCATTCATCATAATCGCTGTCCTGATACTGACATTTTTCCTTCTGGTCCGTCCGGGGAATAAAAAAGAGGACGCGCCAGCCACCCCGGCATCCATTTATACCGCAGGCGTTTACACATCCTCTATTACACTCAACAATCAGACTGTCGACATTCAGGTGGTCGTCGATAAAGACCGTATTAAATCCGCTGCCATTGTCAATCTGGAAGAATCCGTCGCCGCCATGTATCCGCTGCTGGAAACCAGCATGGCTGACATATCCTCACAGCTGTCCGCCGGAGTCGCCCTCGATGATATCACCTATGCTTCCTCCAGCCGCTACACCTCCCAGGTTCTCCTCGGTGCCATCGCCCAGGCCCTGGAAAAGGCACATTAAGCTTCCAGCTCTTCCAGCTCCTTCATCCACAAATCGGCACAGGCATCGCTTGGCATTCTCAGATCGCCCCTTGGTGATACGGCCACAGAACCAACCTTTGGACCATCCGGCAGACAGGATCGTTTGAACTGCTGTGAAAAAAATCTCCGATAAAATGTTTTCAGCCATTTCAGAATAGTCACAGCGTCAAACCCGGCATCATTCCCGAAGGCCTTCAAAGCCAGCCGGTAAACCGCAGCCGGACGTCTTCCAAAACGCATGACATGGTACAAAAAGAAATCATGCAATTCATAAGGTCCCACCAGATCTTCTGTTTTCTGAGATATCTTACCATCTTCCGGAGGAATAAGTTCCGGACTTACAGGTGTATCCAGAATATCCAGCAATGTTTCCTGAAGGATCGTACTGTCGGCAGTGTCCGCACAATACCGTACCAAATGACGTACCAGCGTCTTTGGTACGGACGCATTGACACCATACATGGACATATGATCGCCATTATAGGTTGCCCAGCCAAGAGCCAGTTCCGACATATCTCCCGTACCGATGACCATACCTCCCAGACGGTTGGCAATATCCATCAGCACTTGCGTTCTTTCTCTGGCCTGTCCGTTTTCATAGGTCACATCATGACAGTTCATGTCCTGCCCAACATCACGAAAATGCAGCGTAACAGCTTCTTTTATATCTACTTCTTCAAGAGTCGCCCCCAGTCTCCGCACCAGTTCACAGGCATTATTGTAGGTTCTGTCCGTGGTGCCAAAACATGGCATCGTCACAGCCATGATCTGTCTCCTGTCCATTTCCAGCATATCAAAAGCCCGTACAGTCACCAGCAGTGCCAGCGTCGAATCCAGTCCTCCCGAAATACCCACAACAGCATGTCTGCAATGCGTATGAGCCAGGCGTTTTTTCAGTCCCATGGCCTGAATCGTCAGAATCTCTTCGCAGCGTCTCTCCCTGTCTGCTCTGTCATCCGGCACAAAAGGATGTGGATCAATCCATCGCTTTAATTCCAGATGTCTTTTTTTAAGATCAAAATCAATGATCCTGTAGCCGGCATCCAGCTCCGGCTGCCATGTCGTCATCCTTCGCCGTTCACTGACAAGCTTTGCCAGATCCATGTCCGCAACGATCATCTGATTGTGGAATCTCTCCGATTCAGCCAGGAAGCTTCCATTTTCACAGATCAGGTTATGGGCACCAAATACGAGATCTGTCGAAGACTCCCCTTCCCCCGCATCAGCATAAATATAACCGCAAACCAGTCTTGCCGACTGTCCGCCCACCAGCTCTTTCCTGTAAATATCCTTGCCTGTTGTCTCATCACTGGCTGACAGATTCGCAATAACCGTAGCACCAGCCAGAGCATGGGCAATACTCGGCGGACAGGCCACCCACAGATCCTCACAGATTTCAATACCCAGAGTAAACTCCGGCATCTGGCGGCACCGGAACAAAAGCTTCGTTCCAAAAGGATACATTCTTCCACGGAAGAATATCTCTGTCTGCAGAGAAGCCCCACTGTGATAATGACGTCCCTCGTAAAATTCCGAATAAGTCGGAATAAAAGATTTTGGCACAAAACCAAGAATCTCTCCCTCATGCAGTACAGCTGCCACGTTATACAGGACACCATTCACAGTCAATGGCAAACCCACCAGTACCACCATATTCATACCTCTGGTGACCGCCGTCAGCTCAATCAATGCCTCCTCGGCACCTGTCAGCAGACTTTCCTGCAGAAAAAGGTCACTGCAGGTATATCCAGTCAGACACAGCTCAGGCAATACAAGAAGACTTGCCCCCTGTTTATGTGCTTCTTTTATCAATGCTGCTGCCGATGCCCTGTTAAAACTGCAGTCCGCTACCCGGATATCCGGTGTAGCAGCCGCAACTCTCAAAAATCCATCATACATAAAATGATGCCTCCAAAATCATCGTTTTTCTCTGAGCAGACCCTTCCTGTATGCATCCAGGAGCTGCTCCAGGTCTTTGATATCCTTCCTGATCTGCTTGCCGATATCCGTGTCAGCCACCAGGCGCCGTTCATTGACCAGCTGAACAACAGTAATATTGGAATGGATATCTGTCTCTTCTATAATAGCTTTTTCGAGGCTTTCAAATGGTTCGTGCGTAACCAGCCGCAGACCATAGGAATTATAGATCAGCGTATAACCTGCAATCCCCGTCGTTGACTGATAGGCCTTGGAAAAACCGCCGTCAATAATCAGCAGCTTGCCGTTGCCCTTAATCGGACTCTCACCCTTTTTGAACTTCACCGGCATATGACCATTCACAATATGCGCTTTCTTCGGATCCAGACCGAACTCACGAAGTATCATGTCGCAAATATCTTCCCGCTCAATAAGTTGATAATAATAATCCTTTCGTTCTTCTCTCAGAGACGGCTCATTGATAAAATAGCGTTCAAAGGTGGCCATTTTCTCTTTTCCGTAGACCGGCGAATCCACATTGGACCAGATAAACCACATAATATCCTGTCCATAGAGTCTCACTGCAGGATTACTGTCCATATAATAGCCCTTACGGGTCCAGCTCTCCAGGAAATCATAGAGCGCCTTACCGGCATATTTCTTTCCCTTCAGCGTAACATCTCTGAAAGTGCCATCCTCATTAAATGGTACACATCCGTGATAGTAAAGATTGTCATTATAGCACAGATACAAACTGCCATGTTTAAAAAGGAACTGAATATGCTTCTGCAGCTTCTCACAGCTCATAAAGGCAGTTTCAAGGCGCTCCATAATATCAGCCTCTTCCGGAGACAGTTCATAAGGATTGGCCGGATCAATGGTCGGGAAATGGTGGTCAAGCAGATCATACTGTTTACCCTCTATAGTTATCATACCCTTTTCATAGTCGATCTTATCCAGAAGAAGACGATCAGCCATCTTAAATTCAGGCCGGCGCATCATCAGCTGCCCTTCCAGCTTGAACTGGATGATAGCGATAGCTTTATGCATTCTCACCTCGACCTCTTCCTCCACCTGGCTGATGCTGGCATCCTCGCGCTCCACATGTTTGATACCAAAAAGTGTGCAGGAATCATCGCCGTAAACAGTATTGGCAAAATTGGCCAGCGGCATAAGGTTGATGCCATAATCATCCTCCAGAGTATTCAGATTGCCATATCTGGCACTGATGCGGATAACATTGGCAATACAGGCCGGATGTCCGCTGGCAGCTCCCATCCATAGAACATCATGATTGCCCCACTGTACATCCACCGAATGATACGCCATCAGTCTGTCCATAATAGCTGCCGCACCCGGACCACGATCAAAGACATCGCCCACAATATGTAAATGATCTACAACCAGTCGCTGGATCAGATTGCACATGGCCACAATAAATTCCCGGGCACGTCCGATCCGGATAATCGTATTGATGATCTCATTATAATAAGCTTCCTTATTGTGAATATCCTCTCTCTCATAAAGAAGCTCTTCGATAATATAGGCAAAATCCGGCGGCAGCGCTTTTCTGACCTTGGAACGAGTATACTTGGTCTGAGATCTCTTACAGACACGAATCAGTCGATGGAACGTCATTTTATAAAAATCTTCTATGTCATCTTCTGCCTTCTCAATCAGATCCAGCTTCTTCTCCGGATAATAAATCAGCGTTGCCAGCTGCTTCTTGTCCTTGATACTGATGCTGTTGCCAAACTCCTCATCAATCTTGGCGCGGACCGCACCGGATCCGTTCTTCAATACATGGAAAAACTGTTCCGCCTCCCCATGAATATCGCTGAGAGCATGTTCTGTTCCTTTTGGAAGGTTCAAAATAGCCTGTTTATTGATAATCTCCGTTGAAGCTGCAGCAATGGTAGGATATTTTTCAGACAAAAGCTTTAGATAACGTTTTTGCAATTCATCCATTTTTTCCATAATATAAGCTCCCCCCATGAATCATATTATCCAATCACATCACTCATCTGATACAAACCAGGCTCTTTGCCCTTCAGAAAATGCGCAGCCTGAATGGCACCTTTACCAAAAATAGCTCTGGAATAAGCCGTATGCTTAATCTCAATTACCTCGTCCGGCCCACAGTACAGAACTTCATGTTCTCCAACAATGGTGCCGCCCCTGACAGCCTGAATACCAATCTCGTCAGGGCTTCTCCTTGCTCTCTCAGCAGAGCGGTCCAACTTGTAGGAATAACGTCCGTCCATGGCCTGGTTGATGGCATCAGCAATGGCCAGTGCCGTACCCGACGGTGCATCCATTTTTCTGTGATGATGCTTTTCCACAATCTCAATATCATAGCCCGATTCTCCAAGAATCTTTGCTGCAATCGCTGCCAGCTTGAATACCGTATTAACACCAAGAGACATATTGGCAGACCGTAAAACAGGAATTGTTTTCGAAGCCTCCTGAACGTCTGCCAGCTGCTGCTCGCTCATTCCGGTCGTGCAGAGAACCAGCGGCAGTTTTCTCTTCACAGCGTAAGCCAGTACCCCGTCAACAGCCTGCGCAACGGAAAAATCAACAATCACATCTGCATCCACATCACATGCTTCGCATGCAGTGAATACCGGATATGTATTCTCTCTGTTGTCATTCCGGTCGATACCGGCCACGATTTCCAGATCATCATCTTCCGCTGCCAGATTGGTAATCACCTGACCCATGGCGCCATTACAGCCATGCATAATTATTTTCAACATGTCTTTATCCTCCATATATATGTTCAATAATACTAACTTTATTGTACCCTACATCTGCTTATCCCGCAATATGATTAATTATTTAACATATTTAATTTTTAAACAGGCAAAGACTTTCTCAGATGCTGTTATAAAATGCTCCAAAAAAGTCTTTGTCTGTAACCGCGTATTCTATTATATATGCAGAAGATTATTCTGCCAGCTTTAATCCATAAGCACGCATTGCCTCGGCAAGACGGGCTTTATGTTCCGGCTCCATTTCCGTCAATGGCATTCTCAACGGTCCCACTTCCATACCCAGCATATTCATGGCTGTCTTAACCGGGATCGGGTTCACTTCACTGAACAATTCATGCATCAGAGGAAGTGCTTTCAGCTGCAGTTCAAGACTTCCTTTTGTGTCACCTGCCAGATATCTGGCTACGATTTCATGAGAATCCCTAGGACAGATATTGGAGAATACGGAAATAACGCCAATACCACCCAGAGAAAGCAGCGGCACAACTTCATCATCATTGCCGGAATACAGGTCAATACATCCTTCCGCCAGCTGCATCAATGTGGCAATCTGGGAAATATTGCCGCTTGCTTCTTTGATACCAACAATATTATCACATGTTCTGGCCAGCGTCACTGCAGTCTGCGGTGCAATATTCACACCGGTACGGCTCTGTACATTGTACAGAATAATAGGCAGATCCGTATGCTTTGCTATTTCAGTATAATGGGCAACCAGACCCTTCTGTGTCGCCTTATTATAATATGGTGTAACAATAAGAGCTCCGTCAGCACCCGCTTCTTCAGCCTCTTTTGTCAAATAGATCGCTGTCTCTGTACTATTGGATCCCGTACCCGCAATAACCGGTACCCGTCCTGCTGTACGGGAAATAGCTGCTCTGATACATTCAATATGTTCTTCTTCTGACAGGGTTGAAGACTCACCGGTTGTACCACAGATGATAATACTATCTGTACCCTGTTCAATCTGATAATCAATGATCTCTTCCAGTTTTTCAAAATTCACAGAACCATCTGCATGCATCGGTGTAACAATTGCAACACCCGCGCCTTTAAAAATTGCCATATCCTCTTCCTCCAATAATTCTATAGTGCCCGCACTAAAAAGAGCCGACGCAATGCCGACCCACAAGAATAATCCATTCGATTGTATGAAAATTCTTCAAGCAGCACTCCATCAAAAAGATGACAGTCATGCAGTTCTTAACTGCATGCCCAGCAATATATTCTCCAGGAAATATAAAACTTCGGCATATTACCCTTTCCTTCCCGTTCGCCTGCACCTGACTGCATCCCGGAATCTACTCATATAATATGCGCCTCTACTCAATTACGTTCTCATAGTAGCACCAAACATTCAAACTGTCAACACCCAAATAAAAGACATCTCCCGGAACACACTCTGAACTGTGTGTTTTCAAAAGATGCCTTTTTTCTTTTAAATGCCCGATGGTTTCTCACATGCATCATTCTTGATAATATCCAGACAGGATATATAATCAGCATAAGGAATCAATGCCTCCGGCAGATTACGTCCTGTCAAAATCAGTTCCGTTCTCTCATCCTTCAGCTCAATAAGATGAATGACATCTTCACAGCTAATAATCCCAAGATCTACAAGTCCAAGGACCTCATCAAGAATCAATACATCACATTCCCCAATAGAAAGTACTTTCTTGGCAAAATTAATACCATTGAGTATATTGACGCTTTCTTCCTTCTTCTCATCGTCGGTCAGATTTTCATAAAAAGCCTCTTCCCTCTCAAAACGGAAAACCTTAATCTCCGGCTCCAGCCTCTTCAGATAATCAAGCTTACCAGTCATTTTTCCCTTCAAAAACTGTATTACAAAAACCTCTTTTTCCTCACTGGCACAAACCAGCGCACGTCCAAGTGAAGAAGTAGACTTGCCCTTACCCTCACCACAGTAAATCTTTACCAATCCTTTTTCCACATCATTTACCTCCGGTTCAGTAAACGAACCGTTTAACCTTTATTTTTAATAGTAGATACAAGTATAGTAAATATCATATTCCCAGGCAAACGTCAAGCCTGTTTTTACAGTTTCTGATCTACTCCACACATTCAATTTTGCTGACTGAAATTTCGTAAGCCGTCCGTTTCTCTACTTCATCATTTTCCAACCGTTTCTGATATGTACGGCTCTGAATTCTTCCCCAAAGATGAATGTGGGCGCCCACCTCAAATTTCCCGGCAAATCTCGCATTACGGCCCCAGCAGATGCATGGCAGATAATCTGATTTTCCATAAGGTCTGTTAACTGCCAGCAGCAGATCAGCAATCTCCCTTCCCAGCGGTGTCATTCTGTAAACCGGCTGTTTACAGATATAGCCATCCAGATAGACACTATTTGGCCGGGCAGAACTGCCTCCTTCTTCAACAAATCCAAATTCCCTGACAAATACGGACAATATCAGACGATTCCTTCCTTCTTCATGTTTATTGTAGGATCTGAACTGCCCATGAACCTCCACAACCCTGCCTTTATAATTTTGAGTAACATCTACCAGCCTTTCAGACACCATCAGAGGTATCCTGTCCTCCATATGACTCAGCCGGTTCACTACAACCTCCAGCATATAAAATCCTTCTCCGAATACTTCATGGCTATATGTGAATTCAGAGTCAACCACACCTACAATTGTCACCTGATTATTATCCATTGCTTTATCTGCCATTTTCTAATCCCCTTTCAACTCTTTCTTTTCGGACGGTCAAAACATGTCCCTGGTAAATCATGATTTTCATGTTCATTTTATATGTATTCTGAACATCTTTGAATTATGCTATTTCTTTTAGCAATCCGACTGTTACAAATCTACCATGATTCCCTCACAAAAGAAATGATTATTCATTGACAGAAAACCCCTTATTCCGGTATTTGTTAAAGCACTCCGACTTTTTTCTCCCTGTCCGGCGCTTTTATTTCCTTTTATTCTCTATTTCCAAAATAAAAAACTTGAAAAACCCGTTAGTAATTGATATGATAAATAGCGTTGTAAAACAACGTCTTTTGTTAGAAAGAAGGATTCATATGAATATAAAAAGAGAAGATATAAGAAATATTGCTATCATTGCCCATGTTGACCACGGTAAAACAACGCTGGTAGATGAGCTGCTGAAGCAGAGCGGTGTTTTCCGGAGCAATCAGGTCGTACAGGAAAGAGTCATGGATTCCAATGATATTGAGCGTGAGCGTGGCATCACCATCCTGTCCAAAAACACGGCAGTCTTTTATAAGGATGTCAAAATCAACATCATTGATACACCGGGACATGCTGATTTTGGCGGCGAAGTTGAGCGCGTACTGAAAATGGTGGACGGTGTTGTTCTTGTAGTCGATGCCTTTGAGGGTCCAATGCCACAGACAAAATTCGTTCTTAAGAAAGCACTGGAGCTGAACCTTTCCGTCATTGTCTGTATCAATAAAATCGACCGTCCGGAAGCAAGACCGGATGAAGTCATCGATGAAGTACTTGAACTGCTCATTGATCTGGATGCCAGCGAAGATCAGCTGGACTGCCCGTTCGTTTACGCTTCCGCCAAGCAGGGCGTTGCCATGCTTGAACTTGATGATGGCAGCAACAATATGCAGCCTTTATTTGAAACAATTATTGAGCATATTCCGGCACCGGAAGGTGACCCGGACAAGGGTACACAGGTACTCATCAGCACCATTGACTACAATGAATATGTGGGCCGTATCGGTGTCGGCAAGGTCAGCAACGGCTCCATCAAGGTCAATGAAGAAGCCATCATTGTCAATGCCCATGACCCGGAAAAACACCGCAAGGTTAAGGTCAGCAAATTATACGAATTTGATGGACTCAACAAAGTAGAAGTTGAAAAAGCCGGTATCGGATCTATTGTCGCTATCTCAGGCATTTCCGATATTCATATTGGAGATACACTTTGTTCACCTGATTTTGTGGAACCGATTCCGTTCCAGAAAATCTCCGAGCCAACCATTTCCATGAACTTTATTGTTAATGACAGCCCTCTGGCCGGACGTGAGGGTAAATATGTCACATCCAGACATCTTCGCGACCGTCTGTTCAGAGAATTGAATACCGATGTCAGCCTCCGTGTTGAAGAAACTGAGAACACTGACTGCTTCAAAGTGTCCGGACGAGGTGAACTGCATTTATCCGTTCTGATTGAAAACATGCGCCGTGAAGGTTATGAATTTGCTGTAAGCAAAGCTGAAGTTATTTACAAAAAAGATGATAAAGGCCATCTGCTTGAACCAATGGAACAGGCCATCATCGATGTTCCGGATGAATTCTCCGGTATTGTTATCGAAAAGCTGAGCTTCAGAAAGGGCGAACTTCAGGGCATGTCCAAATCCAGCGGAGGTTACACCCGTCTTGAATTCATGATCCCATCCCGCGGACTGATCGGTTATCGCGGCGAGTTTATGACTGACACTAAAGGCAATGGTATTCTGAATACAATATTTGACAGCTATGGTCCATACAAAGGTGACATCGCTTACCGTCAGACCGGCTCTCTCATTGCCTTCGAAGCCGGCGAGACCATCACCTACGGTCTGTTCAATGCGCAGGAACGCGGCACCCTCTTCCTCGGACCTGGCGAAAAAGTTTACCAGGGTATGGTTGTTGGTGAAAACCCGAAGGGCGGCGACATTGAGCTGAATGTCTGCAAACGCAAACAGATGACCAACACCCGTGCATCCGGCTCTGATGAAGCATTGAAGCTGGTTCCTCACAAAGAACTTAGTCTGGAACAGGCACTTGACTTTATTGAAAATGACGAGTTAGTGGAAATCACTCCGAAGAACATCCGAATCCGTAAAAAAATTCTGGATCCAAAACAGAGAATGCGTGCCAATAAGAAATAAAGATTAAAAAAGTACAGAATCAGAATACGACCATCTTTTTATCCGATCCATATATTCCTGATTCTGTACTTTTCTCTTTATAGTAAAAAAACTTTTTCCGGATGTCCGATTGACAGGTTAAATCGAATTCTTATGGTCATAGCATGGACATCTCCATTCAGATATTTTTTCAGCAAAAAATTGCCGCTGTAGTATTTCTCTATAAGAGACTGTATACATCCGGTTATATATTTTTCTGTATCTTCTTCCGTCTGTTCCATAATTATCCGACAGATTGTCTGCAGTTCTGCTTCTGTGAATCCCCGGTCGTTTAATGGCTTTCGAAGGATGATATGCCCCAGCAGATTCATTGTAATGATGTGACAGATATTTTCAAATAAACTTTCATAATCCTGATGATACTGCCGAAGGATTGTTCTTATATAACGGTCATCAAATTTCCCCAGAAATTGTTGTTCATATTCTATACAACGGATATACTCAAGAACCGCATCCACTCCTGACAATCCGGAGATATCCATAAGCACCGGATAATCCAGAGTCAGCAAAGTTTCCTGAGGTAAAAACCGCACATCGTATCTTTTGAGGAACTCAGCTATTCCTGTTATAGCTGTATCCCACAGACATACCATACCATAATCATCAAAACTTTCCGTCATCCGATTATAAATCTCTTTCAACTGACAGACCTTATTCAATATCATCTGACAGCCAAGCTCATAAGCCTCTCCAGCCGCCAGTTTTTTTCGTACACAACTATTATTTCCTGCAGATTTCTCATATTCATTCAGACAATACAATACCCCATCCATCAATGCCTCCGCCCGTTCATAGCTAATGGATGTACTGTCACCACTGACAAATCTGTTAGCCAGCCCGGCCACAATTTCCAACAATTCATCTTTCCGGTAAATGCTCCCCCCGTTGTTATCCATCCCATGCCTCCTTTTTCATCTTCTATTCTATCATTTCTTTCAAAGCAGCATCAAAAAGCCTTCTGTCCCAGCGGGTCACTATATCCATTTTTCTGAATTCTTCTCTTCCTTCTGAACAGTAGTAATCCCTGTAACCCGCCCGCACAGCCTCCCCAAAGATTTCCAGGCAGGTACCTTCCAGATAATCCAGATCACCATAACAGACAGTCTCAAACTGCTCCTTCATAAAATTCAGCAGTTCTTCATCGGTTAGCTCATCCTCCATTTCATTTTTATACATAAAGAAAATCTCCTGAAGCCGGATCAATGTATCTACATAATTCTCCTGCTGGATATAAGCAGAGTCACAGAAAGCATAAATAATTGCGGGCAGTATACTCTGTCCAAACTCCACTCTTCGCTCCTTTTTCAACGTATTCATTCGCTCCGCAACCAGCAGTTCCGTATTCTGCTTACTTAATTCCAGACCAAACTGCTCCGTATACTGGTTTGTTTCAAGCAGCTTCTGCAGCTGTGTCTGTTCCAACATAATCTCCAGCCAGTTTCCGTTATTTTTTGCATCTTCCATAAAAATCCCTCCTCTGGAAGGACTATTATACGCCTGGAATTCGTTGATTACCAGACTTGAAAAATTGCCCAAAATGTGGTATTATATAAACAGAAAAAGCGGGAACACATGAAGTTTTCCCGCTTTTTTCTGTCTATTTTTTTATAATTTTCTCATCCTGATGGATGTCGGAGACGGCAGCTTCAGAGGCGCACCGCTCATCACGATATAACCTTTCTCATAGTTTACTTTGAAGGATGTAATAGAATTCCCTTCCTGATTCACTGCAGCAATCATTTTGTTATTCGCCATAATGGCCAGATCTCTCGGATATTCCCCACTGACAGGCAGAATACATAATGTATTCATAGATTGATCTTCCTGATCGATCTCATAAATAGCCACCGAGTTATTACCTGAATTAGTAACAAAAAGATAACGGTCCTCTGATGTCAGCTTAAGTGTGATAGCACTATTGTAATTATCATATTTTTCCGGCAGCGTAGATAAAGTCTGCATCTTGGTAAAGTGTGCCGTTTCCGCATCATAAGCATATTTCGTTACATAACATTTATTCTCATGAGTCAGATACGCATATTTACCATCTGATGTAAAGAGCATATGCTTCGGTCCCGATTCCAGCTCACATCGAAGAATATCATGAAGTTTGATCCTGCCGGTCTCAGCATTAAATTCATAGATCTTCACCTGATCCATACCAAGGTCAACAGCCATGATATATCTCTCATCCGGCGAGAAAATTGCACAATTTACATGGCATCTGTAATTCCTGCCTGCAATGCTGCCCAGCCCTTTCATAAATACTTCATCCGTTACACCCTGAATGGTTCCGTCATCGTTAAGCCTCAGGACAGTCAGTTTACCATCATGATAGCCGGCCGTGATCAGATATTTATTCGCTCTGTCTACGGACAGATAGCATGGTCTCAGCCCATTGACGGATGCTTTATTCATCAGCTCCAGACTGCCGTCTTCCTGTATTCTGAAGGAAGCTACACCTTCATCACAATTACTGTATAAAAACTGTTCATCATGGGATAATGTCAAAAATGACGGGTTGTTGATCTTAAAAGAATCTCTGACCTGGAAGTAAGCATATTCCGGATTCACATCCAGAATATAAATACCGTCGCTTTCACCTCTTGTATAAGATCCCACATATGCAACATATTTGTCTGACATTTAATTTACTCCTCTCAAAGTCCGTAACATCCAGCCTTCCGGTTGATTCGTATTTTATTTTATCAGGCTAAGTTTATCATATTCTTTGTGGGATGTCCATAGTTTAAACTTTAACGAAAAGCAAATGGCATCCCTTCCATTTTCTGAAGCAGTATGCACAATTTCCGCAGTCAATGTTCCACCCATCGCTTCTGCAAGCTGTCTGGCAATGGTAAGCCCCAATCCGGTACCTCCCTGATGTCTGGAATCGTCCTGCATATAAAATCTGTCAAACAGATGATTAATATCCTTCTGAGAGATGGCATCCGTATTATTTAAAAAAGAAATAACTGCCATATCCTCTTCCTCTCTCAGGGAAATTTTCAGCCCATCCCTGCCATAGCGCCCGCAATTCTGAAACAGATTGGATAATATCCTTTCAAATGCATTTTTATCTCCCATGACCGGCACTTCATATTCCGGCAAACAGGCCTCAACTGTCAAATTCGCCTCCTCCAGAATCTGATAATTATCCAGCAATGTTTCCCTCAACACCCGTCCAATATCCGTCACCTGCATCTCCAGCTCATAATCTCCGGCATTCAGTCTTGAAAAGGCATAAAACTGCTCGATCAGCTTTTCCATGAATCTGGCCTTTCTTTCGATAATTACCAGAATCTCTGACTTCTCACCTGTATTCTTTTCCCCCTTCCCTGTTTTTACCGCATTTTTCTCATCAATCTGCTTCATAAACCCCAAATAGCCCAGAATAACTGTCAGTGGTGTTCTCAGATCGTGACTGATATTTTCTATCTGACGCTGAAATTCCAACTCTCTTTTTTCATAACTCTGTCTTTCCCTGCGCACTGCTTCCAAAGTATCATTGACCAGACAGATCAGTTTTTCCAGATCACTATCCGGCAATGGTGTGTGAAGAATCTGATTCTGGGTAAGATCCTCCTTCGCCATCTTCAATTCCTTTTCCATTTCCCGCAGGGCTGATTTCAGCGAGTAAAACCGAAAAGCAAAATATCCTCCAATCAAAACCGCTGCAGCGAGAAGCAGATACACTATCATTTAGATCTCCTTTTTTCTAAGCATTGCCACACCAAAGGCACTGAAAATGATTATTCCCATCATACCGGCTATATAACATTTGGCCAGCCCCTCGGGTGAATCCCAAAGAGCCATATACTGTTTCATATCCGCTTATACACCTGTTTTAAAGAATATGGACGGCATCCACATGACAATTTCATACAAGGCTTTTATTTTTATACTGAGGTAAAAAAGTACTGTCGGCACTCCGGAAAATATCATTATCCATACAACAATTCCCACCGCCGTTCTGTCAAAAATATCCATCACCACAATGCCCAGGATCAGAGCTGCCACTGCAATCGGAAATACTGCCACAACTTCCATCATCATATCTCCGGCCGTCACCGGTCCCCTGTGTTCCAAAAGAACCAAGGCACTGATCACATACACAGCCAGTATAAAAACCATGGCAATAGTTGAAATAACCAGACCAACGATACATTTGCCCGCAAAAATCTTTGTTCTTGAAATACCAAAGGCAATCGTATTCTTTATACCGCCACTCTTTTTGTCCGCTTCATAAAGAATGGCTCCCATAACCAACGCCATATAGCAATACATGATTGGGCTTCCCGCCAACATGGAAAATGAAAAAGAAGTAATTCCATAGTGAAAACCGCCTGTATATGTGGCAAAATAATATAAAATCAAATTAAATACAAGGATAAGTCCGGAAAATACAGCTACAGTCATGTAAAGCGCTCTGTTGCGTGAAAATCTGTAAAATTCGCTTTTAATATAATTTAACATCTCTCTGCTCCTTCCTTCTTTAATTCCATGTAATAATCTTCCAGAGAAGCATGCC
This sequence comes from Coprococcus sp., assembly GCA_016297495.1. Classification (GTDB taxonomy): domain Bacteria; phylum Bacillota; class Clostridia; order Lachnospirales; family Lachnospiraceae; genus Coprococcus_A. Next base: position 33,865 of record JAEDGN010000003.1, on the reverse strand, counting down.
GCTTCTCCATTCCCGTAATATAAATGCCATGTCCACCCGCAAGACGGCTATAGACTTCTGCCTCCTGTTTTGGATCTGTAATCTGGATTCTCCCGTCCGGCAATAATTTAAAACTCTCATCCGGAAAATTCCGATCCAGAAGGGCTGCATATTTTTCCGCATCAGAAACCATCATATACAGATAGTCTGTGCATTTTTCCAATAACGCTTCTGCTGTAATTTCCTCCAGAATCTTTCCCCGGTATAAAAAGCCAAAATCTGTTGCCAGCTGCTGCAGTTCCGATAAAATATGACTGGACAACAGAATCGTAATATTCTTCTCTTCATTCAATCGCTTCAAAAGATATCTGACCTCAATAATACCGCTGGGATCCAAACCGTTGATTGGTTCATCCAGAATCAAAAGCCGGGGTTCTCCGATTATGGCCACCGCCAGCCCCAGTCTCTGCTTCTGACCGAGAGACAATGTACCGCATCTGCTTTTTCGCTTCTCCCAGATTCCCGTCAGCCGAAGCATTTCCTCAACTTTGCCTTTACTAGGAACGCCTTTCTGAATACGATAATATTCAAGAATATTTTCCACTGTCATGGTCGGATACAGTCCTGGCTGCTCAACGATGGCACCAATCTGTCTGCGGCACCGCTCTAGCTCTTTTATCTTATACTGCCCCAGCAGACATATCTCTCCGTCTGTCGGGAAAGCATGTCCCACCAGCAGCTTTAAAAGGGTCGTTTTACCGGCGCCATTATCCCCAATCAGACCATAAATACTCCCCTGCTTCACATGTATATCCACATGGTCAAGTGCCAGAACAGAGCCATAATCCTTTGTTAATTGTTTCGTCTCTATGACATATTTCTTCATCCTCTTACCTCCGTTTTCTACTAACAGGCATAGTATAATTTATTCGCTTTTAATAAGTCATAAAGAACTTTTAAAAAAATCATAAAGATTTATCCTAACTTAAATCCGATTCCATAAACCGTTTGAATATATTCCTCATCTGCACCGGCTTCTTTGATCTTCTTTCTCAGATTGCTGACATGAACATTGACTGTATTATTCTCACCATAATAACCGCCTTTCCATACCAGTTCATAAATCTTCTCTCTGGAATAGACCTTTCCCGGAGTCTGCATTAACAGATAAAGGATGTCATACTCATGGGCAGTCAATATAAGCTCCCTGTCACTCACCGTTACTACCCTCGAATCAGCATCCAGTTTCATCTGCTTGTATCTCAGCACATTACAAGACCCGGATTTTTTTCCTGACCGCCTGAGAGCAGCCAGAACCCTGACTGTCACTTCCTCCGGCTCAAAAGGCTTTGTGATATAGTCATCGGCCCCGGCCTTCAGTAGTTCCACTTTATCTTTCAAAGCACTCTTTGCCGACAGTATCAACACCGGGGTTTCAATATGCATATCCTCCCGGATGCAGCGCAAAAATGTCTCTCCCGAAAGCCCAGGCAGCATCAGATCCAACAATATAAGATCTGGTAATTCTTTTTCTATCAGAAGCTTTGCTTCAGTCCCTGAAAAAGCCTGCATCACACCATACCCCTCAGTTCTCAGAATATCTGCCAACAAAGCATTAATATCTGTTTCATCTTCTACAACCAAAATTTTATAATGCATTTCACTCCCCCTGTATGATATAATGAACCCAGTGTCAGTCTGCTTTTGCGCAATGTGACATTTGATAAAACGTTTAAATTTACGAAAGGATTTGAATAAATATGAAAAAAATAGCAAGTTTTACAATTGATCATATTAAGCTGGTCCCGGGCGTTTATGTGTCCCGCAAAGATACAATCGGTCAGGAAATTATCACAACCTTTGACCTTCGTATGACCAGTCCTAATGATGAGCCTGTCATGAACACTGCCGAAATCCATACCATTGAACATCTGGGAGCCACATTTTTACGCAACCATTCTGTCTATGGAAGCCGTACTGTCTATTTCGGACCAATGGGCTGCCGTACAGGCTTCTATCTGCTGCTTGCCGGTGATCTGACTTCCAGAGAGATCATCCCATTAATCATTGAAATGTTTGAATTTATCCGGGATTTCCACGATGATGTACCGGGGGCAAGTCCAAAGGACTGCGGTAATTATCTGGATATGAACCTGTCAATGGCAAATTATCTAGCCAATCGCTATCTGAATGAAGTACTTTATCAGATTGATGACAACCGCCTCGTTTATCCTGAATAACTCTTTGATGCAATATTTTTCACACATAAAACGACAATTTCACCGCATACTATAGGAAAACGACAAGGAGGTTTTCCTATGATTGAACCGCAGATCAATCTGCACCAGAGAAATTGCCTGAACAGGACAGACAATATGATTGATAACCATATCACAGAAGATCTGACCATCGATTCCATGCAGGTAAGGAACAACCATCACCTTCCATATATCGGTGATTTTCCGCCGGAACCTTCTTCCAAAAAAGATGTGTCCTGTCAATAAATTTTATTTGATAATCTGATATATCATTGCCAACAACAGCAGGTGAGCCGGATAAAATGCATAAAAACCATACTGCATGATTTTTGTCTGGCTGCCCCGCTGTCCGTTGTAAAGGGCAATCAGTATCAGGGCCAGAATGGCAAATGCCTCAAGCCATCCCATACCGATGCAGATCAGAGCCACGATCATATACTTTAATAATGCTCTTTCTCTCAATATATAAAATATAAGTATAATGGCAATACCTGAGAATCCGTAATCCGTTGAAAGAAGTTCGGCCGCTGTACCGGCCAGAGCCACTATGATCAATTTATTGACGATATCAGGTATTTCTATATCATTCATTGGATGCTCCAGAAACCATATCATGACCAGTCCGATGAATAATGTAAAAAATACATTTTGATGTGCAGTGTAAACAAACCGGTGATAAAAAGCCCAGTCAAAAGGTAATTCCGATATCAGAGCAAATACCGCCATACGCATCATATACTGCAGCATATGATGTGTATAACGTGCTCCCTCCACCAGAAGGAAACAGTAAATCGGGAAAGCCAGCCGGCCGATCATTCTGAATAGAATGATATTGGGAAAAAGCACAGCTCCCACATGATCAATGAACATAGAGATAACAGCAATTATTTTCAGCATCCTTCCATCCAGCTTCCGGTATGCCGCCAGACTCATCTCCATTTTATTTATCCTCCCGTTTCTGCGCCTCTATGCGCTCTGCCAGATCATTAAGATACACCCAGCGCTCCATTTTTTCGTTCAGCATCGTTTCTGTCGCTTCCTTTTCCTTCATCAATTCATTCAGCTTTCCCGAATTGGTGGCATTTTTCATCATCTCACTGTCCAGCTCCTCCAATTGAAGTTCCAGATCCGCTATGGTATCATCAATTGTCTCAAATTCCTTCTGTTCACTATAAGTAAATTTTAATTTCACCGGACGATTCTGCTTCCAGTCTTTAGAAACAGTCTTTTTTTCACTGTTCCGCCCCGCTGCTTTCTCTACCGTCCTGGCCCCGGTTCCTCCCTCCATCGCAGTAGTTGTCCGTTTTTGGCAGGCTTCCAGATAATCCGTATAGCCGCCCTCATATTGACATATATGACCATATCCGTCAAATTCGAGAATGCGATCTGCAACATTATCAAGAAAATATCTGTCATGAGATACCGCAATAACAATACCTACAAACGAATTCAGATAATCCTCCAGAATGGTCAAAGTCGGAATATCGAGACTGTTGGAAGCTTCATCCAACAGAAGTACATTGATATTCTGCGACAGAACCCCCAGCAGATAGAGCCGCCGTTTCTCACCGCCGGACAATTTCCCAATGGGCGAATACTGCATCTCCGGTGTAAACAGAAAACGTTCCAGCATCTGAGAGGCGCTGATTCTGCCATCACGGGTTATAATATATTCCCCGATATCTTTTACATAATCGATGACCCGCTGACGCTCATCCATCTCCTGCTCCTCCTGGGCAAAATAACCGATGCGGACAGTCTCTCCGATTTCAATACTGCCTGAGTCCGGTTCCAGCAGACCAGCCAGCATTTTCATAAACGTAGACTTGCCGCAGCCATTCGGACCGATGATGCCTACTTTCTGATTCTTCAGAAAAATATAACTATAATCATCCAGAATGCTCTTATTTCCAAAGCTTTTACTCACATGTTCAAGCTCTATCGTCTTTTTTCCCATTCTTGTTTCGATGGAATCCATCTCCACATTCTGGACCTGCACCGGTGCTTTTCCATTCTTTAAAGCCTCCAGGCGTTCCAGTCTGGCCCGCTGCTTTGTTGTTCTTGCTCTGCAGCCCCGTTTGGCCCATTCAAGTTCCATCCTCAGAATACTCTGACGTTTTCTCTCAGAAGCGAGCGCCATCTCCTCCCTTTCTGCCTTTAATTCAAGGAAACCGGAATAATTGGAATCATAGCTGTACATTTTGCCGTGACTGATCTCGAGTATTTTATTGGTTACCTGATCCAGAAAATACCGGTCATGTGTGACCATCAAAACTGTTCCTCTATAATTTTTCAGATAATCCTCCAGCCAGCTGATCATGGCCGAATCCAGATGATTGGTTGGTTCATCCAGCAAAAGCACATCAAAATCCGAAGCCAGCACTTTGGCCAGTGCCACTTTTCTTCTCTGACCGCCTGACAATTCATCAAGAGGGACACTGTAGTCCGTGATATCCAGCTGGCTCAGATTGCTCTGCACCCGCCAGCCCGTCTCATCTTCGCCCGCATAGGATAAAATCGTAGCATGCTCCGGAAATACAGGATTCTGAGGAAGCCATGCAATCTTAATCTGATTCTGACGGATAATCTGTCCCGCATCCGGTTCTTCTTCCCCGGCAATCATCCTCAAAAGTGTTGTTTTTCCTGTCCCGTTTATACCGACAATACCAATCTTATCTCCTTCCTGAATACCGAAGGAAGCATCATCAAAAATTGTCTTTTCACCAAAAATCTTACTAATATGTTCAATATTCATGATATTCATCAGGAACACCCCTCACCATACACATAATAACTCCCCTTATCATAAATGATTTTCTTCTGTACGTCAATTAAAGAAAAGCTTGCAAAATAGCGTAAATACGGTACAATAGTGTGTGCAGTCTACTAAATATACTAACCCAACAAATTTGTTTACAGAAAGGTTTATCTATGATTAGTGCAAATAATGTAACGCTGCGCCTTGGCAAGAGAGCGCTTTTTGAAGATGTGAATATTAAATTTACCGAAGGAAACTGCTATGGTCTCATCGGAGCCAATGGAGCCGGCAAATCCACTTTCCTGAAAATTCTCGCCGGTACCATCGAACCTACCAAAGGAAGTATTGCCATTACACCGGGACAGCGTCTGTCGGTTCTGGAACAGGATCATTATAAATACGACGATTATCAGGTACTGGACACAGTTATCCTGGGCAATAAACGTCTCTATGAAATTATGCAGGAAAAAGATGCCATTTACGCCAAAGAAGATTTTACCGATGCCGATGGTGTCCGTGCCAGCGAACTGGAAGCAGAGTTTGCCGATCTGAACGGCTGGGAAGCAGAAAGTGACGCAGCTACTCTGCTCAATGGCCTTGGAATCGATACGGATCTCCACTATTCTTATGTCCGTGAGCTGGACGGCGGTCAGAAGGTCAAAGTTCTTCTCGCAAAAGCCCTTTTTGGCAACCCTGACATCCTTCTGCTGGACGAGCCTACCAACCATCTGGATCTGGATGCCATCGCATGGCTTGAAGAATTCCTGATTGATTTTAATAATACAGTCATTGTTGTATCCCATGACCGTTATTTCTTAAATAAAGTCTGTACACATACAGCCGATATTGACTATGCCAAGATCCAGCTCTACTCCGGAAACTATGATTTCTGGTATGAATCCAGCCAGCTGATGATCAAGCAGATGAAGGAAGCCAATAAGAAAAAGGAAGAAAAGATCAAAGAGCTGCAGGAATTTATTCAGCGTTTCTCTGCCAACGCCTCAAAATCGAAGCAGGCAACTTCCAGGAAACGTGCACTGGAAAAAATTCAGCTGGATGAGATCCGTCCATCCAGCCGTAAATATCCATATATTGACTTCAAACCGAACCGTGAAATTGGCAATGAAGTGCTGCGTGTAGAAGGAATCTCCAAAACCATTGACGGTGTAAAAATGCTTGATAATATTTCCTTTACTCTTGGCCACGATGACAAGGTTGCCTTTGTGGGCCCGAATGTTAATGCCACCACCACCCTGTTCAGGATTCTGGCCGGTGAAATGGAGCCGGATGAAGGTTCCTACAAGTGGGGCGTCACCACAAGTCAGGCCTATTTCCCAAAGGATAACACATCGGAATTCACCAGCGATGACAGTATTGTGGACTGGCTCATGCAGTATTCCCCGGAAAAGGATGTCACTTACGTTCGCGGTTTTCTCGGCCGTATGCTTTTCTCCGGCGATGACGGCCTGAAAAAGCTCAATGTTCTCTCCGGTGGTGAGCGTGTCCGGTGCATCCTCTCAAAAATGATGATGTCCGGTGCCAACTGCCTGATTATGGATGAACCGACCAACCATCTGGATCTGGAATCCATCACGGCTCTCAATAACAGTCTGATCAAATACCCGGGTGTGATCCTTTTTACCTCTCAGGACCACCAGTTCGTACAGACTGTCGCCAACCGTATTATGGAATTAACACCAGGCGGTCTCATCGATAAACATTGCACCTATGATGAATATCTGGAAAATGATGAAATGGCAAGAAAACGTCAGGTACTCAACATGGAAGTGGAAATCAACGATTAAAAAAAAGACGGGGAGCTATGAGGAACATCCCCCTGGAAACATGCTCATCGCAAATCGTTTCCAGGGGGATGTTCCTCATAGCTCCCCTGTTGCCATATGTCCCTTCTTTGTTGTTATGCTATCCGGCTTCCGAGGGTTCCTGTTCCCTGCTGAAGCAGATGGAGGATTGCGCCTATGACCTGAGCACAGATTTTCAGGATATAATTGCAGTCATTCTGAATAGATTTCACGGCATGGATATATTCATCATGGCATTTTCTGATGAAATTGCAAATCTCCTCTGCAGAATTCAGCACTACATTCTGAAACTGTATCTGGGCTTCTTTTACATGTTCAATGAAATTTCTGAAATTAACCTTCAACTCAGCTTCATAATGGATGTGTTCCGACATGGTGCCTGGATATTCTATGTTATGCGGAAATGTAAAATAATCTGCCAAATAATGGGTGATCACTCCCAGATCCTTGGATAAACCTATAGTAAGACCCTTACTGCTGTCATACTCTTCCAGTACCTTTTTAATTTTCTTTTCCAATTTATAAAATGTTAAATCTATTCTATGCTTTGTTGTAATAAATGTCGGTACAAGGTCCGGCTCCAGACTTCCAAACCGGAAAGCCAGCGGATGAGTTATCATATCCTTATCAATGACATCCACAATATATCCCGCCAGAGATAAATGCGATTTCTTTCTCAAGATCAATACCTCCATGTATAGTCTGAGTACGGTCCCCCGTACTGTTTGTTTTTAATTCCTTCATTATTGTACACCAACGGTAATCAAGAATCAATATCATTTACATGTTTTTTACTAACAAATTCTTCTATTTAATGCAGGATCTGTCTGGTGATTATGCATATTGTCGAATGTTGTCGAAATTTGCGATAAATAATGAGTGAAATACTTTTTATGACGGTTTATAATAGATATAGACGATGCGCATCGTATTATGCAACAGAACAATTATTGAGTATGTAAACGTTAAATGGTATAATACCGAAGAGAATATGCAATGGCAAGATTTAAACCTGAGACGCTTACAGAAGATAAATCTGCCAGTAAGATTTTGAATCCTTTTGAACCGGCAGAAGAAAGTAACCTGCAAACTTTGAACAGGACATATAAATCAAGCCTGTTCGAACAAATTTTCAATTCCAAATCAGAAGCTCTTTCTTTATACAATGCAATCAATGGTACAGACTACACGGACGAAACAAAGCTGAACATTACAACCCTTGGCGGCATCCTTTTTATGGGATATAAGAATGATGTCTCATTTCTCATTGATTCCATGCTGAACAGTTATTCAGCAACTATATTGATGAGGCCGGCCTCGATGTCTACTCTTCCACAAGACTGAGACTGCCATAGGCACAATAACTTGCCGCCCGCGCTAATACAATTGAAGACTTTATCAGCCAGATGTAATCGGAAACACCAGACAGGATTATTTTATAAAAATCTGTCTGGTGTTTTTACTATTTTAACCTGTAATGTTCGTCTGACGGTATAGAAAAAATTTCAATATAACTGCGTTTTTCATCGATCAGGACATATTTCTTGACATTCCCCCGTCATTCATATAGAATTAGAGCTAATACAATGAATCTAATACAAGCTATAATTAATTAAGGAGATGATTTTTTGGATTCCAGTGACGCGTTGCAGCTTCTTATTCTGGTGATTTTACTTGCTTTATCTGCTTTTTTCTCATCATCCGAAACTGCATTAACCTGTGTCAACAAAATACGTATCCGCAGTCTGGCGGAAGAGGGCAATAAAAATGCCCTTCTTGTACAGAAACTGACAGACAACCCATCCAAGATGCTGAGTGCTATTCTGATTGGCAACAATATTGTCAATCTGTCTGCATCCTCCCTGTCTACCATGCTTGCCACAAAACTGGCCAATCAATTAGGTGCCGGAGCCAATACAGCATCTTTTGTGGGACTCGCTACAGGTCTCCTGACCATTCTGATTCTGATTTTCGGAGAGATCACCCCTAAATCAGCAGCCACACAAAATGCCGAAAAAATGTCATTGCATATTGTACCGATTATTTTCTGGCTGACACGTATTTTAACACCTGTTATTTTTGTTATTAATTTTATGGCTCAGGGTGTCATGCATCTTTTAGGTATGAATTCAGATGCGCAGGCCAAGGCAATGACTGAAACAGAACTACTGACTGTCATAGATGTCAGCCACGAAGACGGAGTCATTGAATCAGAAGAAAAAGAGATGATTACCAATGTGGTAGATTTCGGTGATTCTGTTGCCAGTGACGTCATGGTTCCCCGTATCGATATTGAATTCATGGATGTGGAGAGTTCTTATACAGAAGTACTTGAAGTATTCCGCCGTGATAAATATTCCCGCCTTCCTGTTTACGAAGGTGACAAAGACCATGTAATCGGTGTTTTAAATCTGAAAGACGTTTTCTGTTACAGTGGACAACCTGAAGATTTCTCTATTAGAAAAATCCTGCGTCAATCCTATTTTACCTATGAATTTCAGAAAATATCCGATCTTATGGTCGACATGCAGAAGAATTCCATCAGCATGGCCATGGTTCTTGATGAATACGGCGCCATTGCCGGATTGATTACTCTGGAAGACCTGCTGGAAGAAATTGTCGGCGAAATCAGAGATGAATATGACGAAGAAGAAACAGATAATATTCGTAAAGTGAAAGACAGAGAATATCTCGTAGAAGGCAATACGAAACTGGATGATATCAATGAATTACTGGATCTTAATCTGGAATCAGAAGACTATGATTCCATTGCAGGCCATATGATTCATGAACTGGGCCATATCCCGGTGGAAGGTGAATATATCGATATTGATCATATTCGACTGACAGTAAAGGAAATGGACAAAAATCGAATAGAGACGATTCATATTCTGTTACCTGAAAATGCAATCGATGACAGCGATATCGAGAACTAGACTACAGATATGTTTATTAAAAACTAATTTTTTTCAAAGGAGAGAAGACAAATGTTAAAAGAATTTAAAGAGTTTGCCCTGAAAGGCAATGTCATCGACATGGCAGTCGGTGTTATCATCGGCGGTGCTTTCAGTACCATCGTATCATCCCTCGTCAACGATATTTTTATGCCGGTTCTTGGATTATTAACCGGTAAAATCAATTTTTCAGAGCTCTATATTTCTCTGGACGGTGTAGATTATCCAACATTGGCTGATGCACAAGCCGTCAGCGCGCCTGTTTTTGCATATGGCAATTTCATTCAGAACATTATTCAGTTCATCATCCTTGCCTTTGTTGTTTTCCTCTTTGTAAAAACAGTTAATAAGCTGAAAAAGCCGGCTCCTGTTGCTGCACCGACAACAAAGATCTGTCCATACTGTAAATCAGAGATACATATTGATGCCGTGAAATGTCCTCACTGTGCATCAGAATTATCCGACACAGACAAATAAGCATCACATTAAAAAAGCTTCGCAGAACAAATCATCCAACATTGGTTCTGTGAAGCTTTTTTAATACTTTCTCCTGCTTGTCCTGCCTGGCTTCAATCACCTCAACACCGACATGAAACAATTTTGTCATTCTCAGCGGTGTTTCTGACAACCTCCACAGCCGCAGAATTGTTCTCTGCCATCACACAGTCTGTAATCTCCGCCCTCAATTTTCAATGCCCTGCCCTCAACCAGTGCCTGAGCAATCTTTTTTCTCGCCGTATTATAAATCTGCTGCACCGTCGTTCTGGCAATATGCATATACTGTCCACACTCCTCCTGAGAAAAGCCCTCCCTGTCAATAAGCCGAATAGTCTCATACTCATCAACAGTCATAACGACAGCATCATCTCTATCATTCCCATGGGCAGGGACAAATTCCGCCGTCTCCGGCAAATGGCACACTTTTCTGCACTTTCTTGGTCTTGGCATTTCATCATCTTCCTTCTGAAATAATTCCAATTATTTTCTCCATATTGTCAAATTGCCATTTCTCTATTCCATCAAAGTCCTTATCCAGATCCGTAACCACCGCTTTTAGATTCTCTCTGTTACAGGAAATGTCATCAGATATCCCGGACCGTATCAGTTCTATCTTTGGAAAACTGCTCTGCTTCATGCCTTCTATCAATACGATATCCGCCTTCGGAAACTGACGCACCAGCTTATCCGCACCTGTTTTCACATCAACATTCAGCATATATCGTCGAGATGAGAAAACAGCCGTCCCCATGGCCCCGGCCTCATGATACCTAAAGGTATCTGTTCCCGGCCTGTCTCCCTCAAAATCATGACCGTCATGCTTGATGACAGCAACTCTCTTTCCTCTGGAAACAAGAATTCTCACAAGCTTTTCAATATACGTCGTCTTTCCTGAATTCTTAACACCACAGATGCAGAGAATTTTCTGGTTTTCTACAGTATTCACATTTTGAAATACTTCGTCCTGTATTCCCGCCTGCACAGAATCAATTATTTTACACCGGCTGTGAATCAACAGATGCATCATCCGATAATCCTTTTTAACCAGCATTTCCTCTATTACAGGCAGAATGGATTTTCTGTAATAACCGCACAACGGGTGAATGCGACCCTTACTGTCCTGAAAGACCACACAATCATACAAATTCTCTGCATCCAGATAAGATTCCAATACTTCCGGAAGCTCCTGTGATATTGCCGGCATGTCACATGCCGTCACAAAGACCCATTCTCCCCGAATTGCTTTAAGTATTGAATAAAGACCGCCAAGAGGTCCGGCATCAGGGACACCATCAGGGACACCATATAGGCGGGGCCCATAAATGGGGGCATTCGCATTGGTATCTATGGGCATATCCTTATCCCGGATATATTCGCCCGTAAGCTCCATCGCCATCATCAGCTGATCTTCTCTGGCCGCTGAAAGATAGATTCTGTCAAATGAACACAGAGCCTGAAGCTGTAGCTGAAGATAACTGACTCCATCTGCATTTTTCAGAGAAAACTTAGGAATACCATTCATTCTCAAGGCTTTGCCGCCGATCAAAATAGCTGCCTCACACTTTACGGTTTCATTCATTTTCCTCATCCTCCAGTATCAGGACATATTTTTTCCCCTTATCAGTTTTCTCATAAACCTTAAATCCAGCACTCTCAAAACACCTTTTTACTTCTCCTCGAAACAATCTCTATTATTGTTTACTGTTCTTCTTCATCGATCAATCCATAAATCCCGTATAATGACAGCATATTCTGATACATCATCTTATTGGCGAAAAGCTGCCTGTAAGTTGCTGACTTTTCTCTGCCTGCTGATTTAAGCTTATCCATCTGTCTCACCGTATCACTATAATGATTCTGAACAGCCGTCAGCATCTCTTCAAAAGCTTTCAGACGTTTTGATCCATCTTTCTCCATTGCCATATTCCTACTCAATTTCCAGGGCTGTTAATAAAAATCTACAATTTAATGTTAATTGTACTGATGGCAGCGGCCACCAGCCCTATGACAGCAACAATAATATCAATCCAGTAACTAATACCTGTCACCTGAGATACAATTGAAAAAACAAGAAACACCAGTGCAAATGATCCAAACCGCTTCAAGTGCTGCCAGGCAAATGCCTTTCTCCTCTCAGATCCTGCTTTTACCGCTTCTTCATAGGTTGTCCCGTTATACCAGTAGACATATTCTGTTTTATAGATGATGAGGGCCAGTACAGTTATTCCCATCGTACAAATATTATCTATAATGCGTATCTCCATCCCTGTATCTTTCACAGGCAGAAAAACAGTACCAAAACATATCGCACAAAAACTCAGCATCCAGATCATAAACCCTTTATAGCTCTTTTTTAATTCCATATGTGTTCCCCTTTCATTGACAATAATAGAATACCATCTATCCTCTTTATAAACAAGCACAACTCCTCATCATCCCAATGGTTTTTTCGAAAAAAAAAGAACAGCACATGCCATTCCTTTTCATTATCTGATATTTTAATTCTAATAACCTTGTTGTTATACCCGTCTCATTTCATTGACCATATCAAGAAATTTCTCCTCTTTGATAATGGCAAGTCCCTGAAATTCATCACCCAGCACGATTAAACTGTCACCGGGTTCTATATGAAATAATTTTCTGGCCTTTGACGGAATAACAATCTGACCTTTATCTCCCACCTTCACCATTCCGAACATATGCTTTCCCTTTGGAGGCACATTAAGTCCATAGGTATCGCTTTCATAATTGACCAGATCATCCAGTGAAACGCCGAATACTTCTGCCATTGCCTTACATTTCTCAATATCCGGCAGTGATTCACCGGTTTCATATTTTGACAGAGTCTGGCGGCTGATATTCAATTTATCCGCCAGCTCCTCCTGTGATAAATGATTGATTTTTCTAAGTGAAATAAGATTATCCCGAAACATTTGACGACTCCTTTTTTATACCCAGTACACACCACCGCAAAACCGGTATTCTGGAAATGATCTCATATAAGAGCAGACCGCCCCCAAAAGCTGCTGTCGCTGTCATAGCATAAATTCCAGCACCATTCAGCTGCGTATACTTTGTCAGGAAATAAGCGGAAGCTGACAATGGCAGGTAATGGAACACATATAGACCAAAGCTCTTCTTTGTCATGAATTGTGCCAGAGCACCCGTCCGGTCTCCCCAGCGCCTGACACAGCCGATGACTGCCAGGCAGGCCAGCCAGGCATACAGAATGGCCAGCGGACAATTGACAACCGGCGACTGGGCGTAATCTTCTCCATAATAGCAATATGTATAGAACAGTCCCGCAAAAGCAGCTGCAATAAGCAGTGGTATATGATATTTTTCCAGCTGACTGATGACCGTATCATGCGAAAACAAATAATATCCCAGCAGAAAGCAGACACCATAAATGCCAAACCGGTAAACGCAGATGACAGGTGTATTCAGTATCTGTGCCGCTCCCCACACCGGAATCACCAGTGCAATCATGATTGCGATATTGGTCTTTTTGCCCAATTCATTCAAGCACCCTCTCTCTATCCTGCGTACAAGGATCAAAACCATGGACAATACCCACATAACCTGAATGGTCCATAAAACCCCGGTGCCCGAAGCCACCATGAGCAGATACATGACAATCCCCGGCATTGTATCCGGCATGGTATCAAAGGCATTGCTGACTGCCATATTAAAATATCCCTGAATCCATCCAAATACCAACAGCCCGATGGTTGACGGAACCAGAAGCTTTCTAGTTCTCACCCGGATGAATTCTCTGTCACTGTGATCATCCAGATAATATTTGGCACACATCCCGCTGATGATAAATAAAATGACCATAAACCATGGATACAACAGGTACTGTACTGTATCCTGACACCGGACTTCAGTAACCGGTCCGATCACACCTTCCACGATGATTCCGTTAAACATATAGATCACATGGTAGATGACCACCAGCACTATTGTCATCCAGCGAATATTGTCTATATAGTATTTTCTCATATTTATACCACCTTTGCTATATTTTTTAACATATTATAGCAAAGAAATAACATCTGCTCCACCAACCCTCCTTAACCAAAACGCCCATTTTCTGTTAAAAATCATGGCAAAAAATAAAGTCCTCCTGCAGACTGCGGATACTATCTCCGCAAATCTGAAGGAGGCTTCTGATCATTTTATCATTTATTTAAAATATGCCACACCGGACTCAAAGATCATCTGATCCGGATTACCATAGATATTCTTGGCAACGGCTTCTCCGATTCGCTCGGAATGTCCCATCTTACCAAGGATACGCCCGTCAGGACTTGTGATACCTTCAATAGCTGCATAGGATGCATTCGGATTGAAGTCCTCATCCATGGTCGGATTGCCGTCAATATCCACATACTGGGTGGCAACGCAGCCCTCTGCGAACAGCTTCTTAATCCATGCGTCACTGGCTACAAAACGTCCCTCGCCATGGGAAATCGGAATTGAATATACCTCACCCGGAACAGCCTTGGAGAGCCATGGAGATTTGTTGGATACAACCTTCGTATAGGCAATCTTTGAAATATGACGGCCGATATTATTCGTTGTCAGAGTCGGAGAATCCGGCTGCTGCGGTGTGATTTCGCCGTAAGGTACAAGCCCCAGCTTGATCAGTGCCTGGAAACCATTACAGATACCAAGAGCCAGACCGTCTCGCTCGTTCAGAAGCTTCATAACCGCTTCCTTGATCTTCTCATTTCTGAAAGCTGTGGCGATAAATTTACCGGAGCCATCAGGTTCATCACCGGCTGAGAAACCGCCAGGGAACATGAGAATCTGAGCGTCACTGATTCCTTTAACAAAGGCATCTACGGATTCTCTGATGCCATCAGCGCTCAGGTTTCTGAATACCTGTGTCTGAACCTTCGCACCGGCTTTTTCAAATGCCTTCAGGGAATCATATTCACAATTGGTGCCCGGGAATACAGGAATAAATACCTTCGGCTGTGCGATCTTATGATTGCAGATAACGATGCTGCCGTTCTTGTAGACCGGTGTATCGATCTTCTTCTGTTCAACACCGGAGCGGGTCGGGAATACCTTTTCCAGAGTACCTGTCCATGCAGCCAGCGCCTCATCCATGGTTACAACTGCATCGCCATATCTGAAGCAGCCATCGTCCGTCACTTCACCGACAACAGTGTAGGCGACATCGATCTTAGCCACATCCTCAGCAGCTACTTCAGCAATGATGTTGCCGTACTCACCGGATCTGAACAGTTCTCCTGCCTTCATGGCACCATCAATGGTCACTCCCAGCTTGTTGCCGAAGGCCATCTTGGATACTGCTGCCGCAATACCGCCAAAACCTAACGTATAGGCAGATACAATGACTTTATTCTGAATCAGATCATGGATAGCCGCATACATGGCCTTCGCCTGCTCATAATCCGGCATATCATAAGCATCCTTTGCAATGTCAAATTTAACGATCTTGCTGCCGGCCTTCTTGAATTCCGGTGTAATGATATCCTGCTGCTTTGCCACATCCACCGCGAAAGAAACCAGCGTTGCAGGTACATGGATCTCATTGAAGGAACCGGACATGGAATCCTTACCTCCGATGGACGGCAGACCGAATCCGATCTGTGCTGTATAGGCACCAAGCAGTGCGCTCATTGGCTCGCCCCAGCCCTTTGCATCCTCTGTCATTCGTTTGAAATATTCCTGGAAGGTGAAACGGATCTTGCTGTAATCACCGCCCGCTGCAACGATCTTGGCAACGGATTCAACAACTGCATAGGCTGCACCGTGATATGGACTCCAGTTGGAGAGATACGGGTTGAAACCATAGCTCATCATGGTTACAGTATCTGTCTTACCCTTCAGCACAGGAAGCTTGGCCACCATGGACTGGGTAGGTGTCAGCTGATAACGTCCGCCGTAAGGCATGTATACACTACCTGCACCGATGGAAGCATCAAACATTTCCACGAGACCTTTCTGTGAGCATACATTGAGGTCTGCCAGATCCTTCAGCCATGCAGCCTTCACATCACTGACATCCGTCTCTTTATCAAAATAGCTGTCTGCCTTTGAAGCAGAGCCGACAATAACATCTGTTTCCTGGTGAGCACCGTTGGTATCAAGGAAAGCTCTGGAAATATTAACGATTTCTTTGCCTCTCCAGTGCATAACAAGACGAGGTTCTTCTGTAACCTCAGCCACGCAGGTGGCCTCCAGATTCTCCTCATCTGCATAAGCCATAAATTTCTCCACATTCTTTGGATCAATAACTACAGCCATACGCTCCTGGGATTCGGAGATAGCCAGCTCTGTACCGTCAAGACCTGCATATTTCTTCGGAACCTTATCCAGCTGGATCTGAAGACCTGCTGCCAGCTCACCGATGGCAACGGACACGCCGCCGGCGCCAAAGTCATTACATTTCTTGATCAGACTGGATACTTCCTGACGTCTGAACAGACGCTGAAGCTTTCTCTCAGTCGGAGCATTACCCTTCTGAACCTCAGCACCACATGTATCGATGGACTGGGAATTATGGGCCTTGGAGGAACCTGTTGCACCGCCGCAGCCATCACGTCCCGTACGTCCGCCAAGGAGAATAATAATATCGCCCGGATCGGATGTCTCTCTGATGACATTTTTCCTCGGAGCGGCAGCCATAACCGCACCGATCTCCATACGCTTAGCCACATAATCCGGATGATAGATTTCATTGACCAGACCTGTTGCCAGACCGATCTGGTTACCATAGGAGCTGTAACCGCTGGCTGCGCCTGTCACCAGCTTTCTCTGAGGCAGCTTGCCCTCAAGAGTAGCTTCCATCGGTACTGTCGGATCCGCAGCACCTGTCACACGCATGGCCTGATAGACATAAGTACGTCCTGACAACGGGTCTCTGATAGCGCCGCCAAGACATGTGGCCGCACCACCGAAAGGCTCGATTTCTGTCGGATGATTGTGCGTTTCATTTTTAAAGTTGATGAGCCATTCCTCAGTCACACCGTCTATCTCAACAGGCACGATGATACTGCAGGCATTGATCTCGTCTGTATCCTCCTGATCGTCAAGCTTGCCGTCCTTTTTTAACTTGCGCATGGCCATCAGGGCAATATCCATAAGAGATACATATTTATCTTTGCGTCCCGCAAAAATCTCCGCACGATGCTCCTGGTACATATGATAGGTTGCTTCCATCGGAACCCTGTAATCGCCGTCTTCAAATGTAACGTTCTTCAGCTCTGTCTGGAAGGTTGTATGACGACAGTGATCAGACCAGTAGGTATCCAGCACTCTGATTTCTGTCATGGAAGGATCTCTCTTCTCCTCACCTGCAAAATAAGTCTGGATAAACTGGAAATCTTTAAATGTCATAGCCAGTCCCAGAGAATTATATAAGGCCTTCAGTTCTGACTCCGGCATAGTCATAAAGCCGTCAAAAATCTTCACATCGGCCGGTTCTTCGTATTCTGTCACCAGAGTCTCCGGTTTTGCCGCATTGTTCTCTCTGGAATCCACCGGATTGATACAGAAATTCTTAATATGGTTCAATTCTTCTTCTGTACAGGTTCCCGCAATGACATAGGTTGTTGCGGAACGAATCACCGGTTCTTCATTTTCATTTAACAGCTTCACACACTGTTCTGCAGAATCTGCACGCTGATCAAACTGACCCGGCAGTGCTTCTACGGCGAAAACAGTTTCACCCTCCTGCAGCGGAAGTTCTTCCTCATATAAAACATCCACCGGAGGCTCGGAGAAGATCGTAATCTTTGCCTCCTCATAGGTCTTATCAGAAATATTTTCAATATCATAACGAATCAGTACACGGACACCTGTCACTGTGTGGATGCCAAGATAACTGCGGATATTCTCAAAAAGATCCTTGGCTGCAACGGCGTAAGCCGGTTTCTTCTCCACATAAATTCTTCTAACGTTGCTCATAATAACCTCCCCTGTATCGGTTAGCGTCGGCGGACAAGAAAATGGCCTCTTATCCACTGATGGTATAATTACATCTTAACTATAACACAAATGATTTTATTAATAAAATTAATATATTTAAATTCATTTATTAACAATACTTATGATTATTCGGTATCAGAAGTATTGTTCTATACATAAAGATCCTGACATTGTGCACACTATTATTATAAGAATTTCTATCATAATAAAAAACAAACAGGAGTCCTTTCATGAAAAAGAAATCCATTACCAGAGAAAATGAAAAGATAGACCACCTGGATTATCTCCAGACAGCTGCTTCCGCAACTGACTGTACCGGTATGGTCTACACCGGCCTGCTGACCGACGAAGAAATTGACAATCTGAACGACATCTATCCCTTTGAGCCGGAACCGGCAAAAAAACCTGATCATCCATAACCGATCCAGAGGCTGCCGCATGATCTTTTGCAGCAGCCTTTTTTGTCTATATTTTTAAATTCTCATAGTCTCCTGAATTCTTCTGTGATATAATGACTGATGCATCAAACAGATTTTATTTTACAAGATACAGGAGGAAAGCTATGACTCACTTGCTACTGTTAATTATATACATATCATTTATCAGCCTCGGTCTTCCGGATTCTCTGCTTGGCTCCGCATGGCCTTCCATATACCCGGAATTGGCCGTACCGGTATCCTATGCCGGCATGATCTCCATGATTATTGCCGCAGGCACAATTATTTCCAGCCTGCAGAGCGATCGTCTGACAAGGAAACTCGGCAGCGGCAAAGTAACTGCCATCAGTGTTGCCACAACGGCCCTGGCTCTTTTTGGATTTTCCATCAGCCATTCTTTCTGGCAGCTCTGCCTGTGGGCCATTCCTTATGGCCTTGGCGCCGGAAGCGTGGACGCTTCCCTGAACAACTATGTGGCACTGCATTTTGCCAGCCGCCATATGAGCTGGCTGCACTGTATGTGGGGTGTGGGAGCTTCTGTCGGACCTTACATTATGGGCTATGCCCTTACAGGCGGACAGAGCTGGCAGATGGGCTATCGCTGCATTGCTGTTCTTCAGATATTTTTAACAGTCATTCTTATTTTCAGTCTTCCTCTGTGGAAAAACCGTCTGGCCGCAGCAGATGGTGATACGGACAATTCCTCAAAGCCCTTGAGTTTACATGAGATTTTCCTGATTCCAGGCGCTAAGGAAGTGCTGATCACGTTTTTCGGCTATTGTGCACTGGAACAGACCGCCGGACTGTGGGCCAGCAGTTATATGGTCATGAAAAACGGTCTGACAACAGAAAAAGCCGCAAGCCTGGCAAGCCTTTTCTTCATCGGCATTACCATAGGCCGGGCCATCAGCGGTTTTGTGACCATGAAGCTGAACGACACACAGATGATTCATCTCGGTCTGGCCATTATCTTCATAGGAATCGTCATCATACTGCTGCCATTTGGAACCGGTTCCACCATGACCGGCCTCATCCTTATCGGTCTCGGCTGCGCACCGGTCTACCCATGTATCATTCATTCCACCCCGGATCACTTCGGTGCTGACAGATCCCAGGCCCTCATCGGCGTCCAGATGGCCAGTGCTTATATCGGTGTACTGCTTATGCCCCCGCTGTTCGGCCTCATTGCCAACCATATCAGCATCGGCCTGTACCCGGTCTATCTGCTGACAATCCTTTTATGTATGGCTGTTATGCACGAACGACTGATCAGAAAAACTGCCCATTAAAGAAGACTGGCCACATGGGCCAGCCTTTCTTATATTCCATTTGTTACTTATGTAATTTTTTGATAACTTTGAATACCACCGTATTTTCCAGTGCCAGCGGTTCATTGTGGGCAAAGAAGACAATACCATCTGTCGGTGCCACGATCTGCATGGTGACATAGCCTTCATAAGGATCAATGATTTCCGCCATAACTTCACCCATGCGTATAGGATCATTGGGCCCTTTCAGACGTCTGAATATTCCGGCGGCATTGGTCCTGATGGAAAGCAGATCGCCTTCCTCGATAACACTGGCTATATAACCGCTGTGACCAAAATACTTGATGATGCCCATTCTTGTAAGAAAACGCATCACCGATGCCACCGCCTGATCCGCAGATGCCACATCAATTCTGTCTGTGGCATTGGTGTAAACAGAAAATGCATTGGTTTCCCATATCTGCCAATTATAATTCAGTGTCGTTGTATCATAAGGTTTCGGTTTACGGATAACTACATAAGGCAGACCAAAGAGATTGGCCAGACTCGGATTCTGATAGCCTGTATCCATCATACGCACATGGGGAATAAAATCACCCTGCATATAAAAACTGGCAAACTGGATGCCATAGCTGTAATCCTTAATATTTTCAAAAACACCGGCAGCAATTCTCTGGGTCGTCTCCCCTTCGCTATATCCCGGAAACATGCGGTTGATATCCGTATTATCTGCAGGCCAGAAACGTCTTCCAATATTCATCGAAAAATGATTGACACTCGGTATAACAAGAATCTCCTTACCGGCACTGATACAGCCCCGCCGTTCCAATTCCTTGAGCGTATTGATGATCTGGGAACATATATATAACTGCTGAACCTCATTGCCTCTCAATGCACCAACAATACAGGCTGATTTTTCTCCTTTTCCAAAACGATAACCGTGAACTCTCAATTCATCGCGATAAGGAGCCTGAAGTCTGAATATGATTTCCTTTGTCATTTCATGATACCTCCCAGAATTCTTGCAATCAAAGATCCCTCATAGACAACAGGATATTCACGCAGCGTAAATACCTCTCCATCTACCGGGGAATCAATATGCTGCAGAATCTGACCCGTCAGCGGCTCTACAATATCACCAATAGGTTCTCCTTTTCTCACATTTTTCCAGTGTCCTACCGTCGGAATAAAAATACCTGAAGCTTCCGCATTGATAAAGCTGACTTCACCATCCGTTGAAATAACCGGTTCCCTTGGTTCCGTTGCATATCCATCCCAAATACCCAATTCCTTCATCAATGTAAAGATTCCCTCCACCAACTGATCACAATAATGTCGGGTAATGCGCATGCCCACTCCCATTTCTACAACCAGCGTTGGAACTCCCCGCATATTCATGGTGTGAGCCAGCGTTGCTTCAAGCACTGTGGCTGCCGAATGAACCCAGATAAAATCCACATTCAGAAACCTGGCCAGTGGAACAAGTTTCTCAGCTGTGATTTCGCTGATACGCACCTGCGGAATTTCTTTTAAAAATATATTACTGGAATGAATATCAATACACAGATCTGCCCCTTCGATATCCTCGACAATTTCAGAAGCAATATATTCTGCCATACTGCCGTCTTTATTACCTGGAAAGATCCGATTCATATCCAGATCAAACTTAGGAATTCCTCTGGTTATAGAATCAACTCCAAGAGGATTCAGCGCCGGATAAATGTCCACAATCCCCTTCAGACATTCCATACTCTCCTGTATACGACGATTCACCTCATAACATACAAACTGTCCTTCCAGTTCATCACCATGAGTACCTGTAACGATACAGATTCTTTTCTCCTGGCCGGTGGGATGCTCCGGACCCAGCCTGTTCTTTTTGATACTCAGCAATTCATCCACCGGAAGAGCGGACGATACGACGGTTTCAATCATTGCTGTTGCCTCCATTCTATTTCCCAACTATGCATTCTAATGTACTTCTTCTACTATGACCGATACGGTCTGTTCCTGCTTTGCACTGCCATAGAAAGAACCTCTGATGACCGCGCAGTCGTTGTAATCTCTGCCATGTGATAATTTGATATAGGTCTCATCGACCATCAGATTGTTGGTTGGATCCAGTCCATACCAATATCCATTACACATTATTTCCACCCAGGCATGAGTCACCCCTTCACCAATCATAAATCCGGCTACATATCTGGCACCAATACCATCCAGATGACAAAGAGCAATCAGTATATGGGCATAATCCTGACACACTCCCCGCCCAAGAGTCATGGCCTGCTCAGCCGTTGTATGAACATCCGTGACACCCTGAACATATTTAAAATCACTGTACAGGCAATTCATCAGATACAGGGCTCTTGCCAGCTCATCTCCCTGATCTGGACGATGCGCCTGATAATATGCCCAGAGCACAGTGGACACGGCCGTATACCCAGATGCATATTTATAACACGGATGCCATCCGGTCCTTTTTCTGCTATGATCCACCTGTACAATACCGGATACTTCAAAGCCAAATTCCCGGTGCGGATAGAGTATCTCACCTTTCTGAACAAAATTGTCAAAATTATCCTTCGTCGTTACAATTCCTGCCTGGGGCCAAAGCTTATAATTCATTTCAATGGTTTTCTGTCTTGCTTCCTGCCTTGGAAGGCAACGCAGAGTAAAATAATGTGTTGTAATATCATTGGAGAAAATCTGGCTTGTGCGATATACAAACCGAAGCTTCTTCATTAAAACCCTTCCTCCAGTAAATGATTAATACAGCTAATCGCATCAAATCTGGCAATCTGCTCGTCACTGTCTGCTTCGATAATATCCAGAAGATGCAGCATACTCTCTCTTTTATACTGCAGATGACTTTTATTCAGGCGATTACCCAGTTTTGAATATTCTTTTAATTTTTTATCATATGGCATTGAAAATCTAAAATACAGATCCAGCCGTTCCTGATAGCGGCCAACTTTAATAACATTTCTTGACTCTTCATCATCTACATAATCATCCATACATCCCCAGAAAGCCATGAGATAATCCAGCACTTTCTGCATTTCCAGAAGAGGCGCATGCTCTTTATAACCTTCTTTCAGAATGTTAAGTGCCATTTCCAGATAGGATAATGTCTCCGAACTGATGGTATCTCTAATCACGATGGCGTTGTCATGAGCCCTTGTAAGATTGGATACCATAGAATTTGGATCTGCTGCATCAAAGATATAATTTCTGCTGAAGGTATTCTTGTCACCATAGATGTCCGGGATTCCCAGCTGCTCACAATACTTCTGATAGGCCGCCGGATCGAAATCAATCATCTGGTCATAATACTGATTAAAAAGTCGCAACGTAGTATAGGTTCTCTCTGTATACCTTCCCAACCATAATAAATTATTTGCTTTCACTATCGAGATAATACCCATGTATCTTTAAAGCCTCCCCCCTGAGATGAATTAACTACAAATGAATCCGGGTTTCTTGAGAATCTGGTCAGACCACATTTCCAAACCTTCACTTCTTTACCATAGAGTACAAAAGCACGCAGATCTGCTTTTCTTGGAACCATTTCACCATTATCAATAATATCAAGATCCTTGAAATCGATGACCTCCTGGGCAATAAATCGTCTTGACTCTGTTTTAATGAGCTGCTTCATATGGGACAATTCTTCTGCATCCAGATCTCTGCCGAATACAACACCGTACCCTCCGGCCTCTGCCACATCCTTAATAACAAGACGCCCCAAATTCTCCAGCACATATTTTCTGTCCTCTTCATAAAACGGCAGATAAGTAGGCGCATTTTTGAGAATCGGTTCTTCGCCAAGATAATACCTGATCATCTTCGGTACAAAATAGTAAATACCCTTATCATCAGCCACGCCGTTACCCGGGGCATTGATCAAGGCTACATTTCCTTTCTTAAAGGCATCAAAAATATTAGGAACACCAATCAGAGATTCCGGATTAAAAGCCATTGGATCAAGGAATTCATCAGACAAACGACGGTAAATAGTGCCAACCTTTTTCGGATGTCCGGAATAATCTTTATAATAAACAATATCATCCTCAACATACAGATCCCCCGGCATGGCCAAAACCGATTTTGTTCTCTCTGCCAGATAGGAATGTTCAAAAAATGCTGCATTATAGCGTCCAGGAGTCAGAATAACATTAATACCGCCGCAATTACAATTATCCATCGTCTCTTTTAACAAAGCCGCATAATCTCTGTTCTCTGCCACATTATTTTCTACAAAGGTCTCAGGACTGACTCTTCGGCAGATATCTCTGGCGATCAGCGGATAGGATGCACCGGAAGGTATCCTCAAATTATCTTCGAGAATATACCATTCACCATCCTTTCCTTCCACCAGATCAATACCGCTGATATGGGTATAAATGCCTTTCACCGGGCGAATTCCCTCACAAACCGAAAGATAACCGCTTGAACTGAAAACAAATTCCTCAGCCACAACCCCATCTTTAATGATCCTCTTCTCTCCATAAACATCATTTAAAAAGCAGTTAAGCGCTGTCACCCTCTGAATCAGGCCACGCTCAATATAATCAAACTGTTCTTTTGGAATAATTCTAGGAATAGCATCAAATGGAAATATCTGTTCTCTGAAAGTTCCGTTTTTATAAATACCAAAACGGACACCGTATCGCGCCATCAGACCATTTACCAAATCCATATTGTCCAATAAATTCTGCATTCCTGCTCTCCCCCTTATCCTTATAAATTCAGAATAACGGCTCCTCTCTCGTCAGATTCGCCGTATAAAATAAAAAAAGAAAAAGGCGCCCTGCATAAGGCGCCTTTACCATTTGATACCAATATGATATACCTGTTCTTTTCAATTGTCAATCATCAATTATTCCATAATTTCTCAATCTTTGGAGCAGCAAGGAACATCTGTGCAGCAACATTTGTCACTGCCTTAAAATCTGTAACCTGCGGTGCCACATAATAACAATAGCGCGCACCATTTTCTACAGTCGTATCTACATAAGTCGTGCAATCCTTCACAACTGCAATCCTGGTATAACTGCTTTCACTGAATTTCTTACGGTAAATTCTATATTCACTTGCTTCATTTACCTTCGTCCATTCAATTTCAATACCATTTGCTGAATTGCTGAGTTCAACCGTTGTATGAATAATCGATTCTGTCTCTGACCAGCCTGAATAATATGTATTTGCGCCGGATGAATTGAAAGCACGTACTCTTACATAGTAACGTTCTCCCTTTTTAAGTCCGCCTATTACTTTCTGAAGCTTCTGTGTAGATGGAACATCGATGGATTTGCATTCGTCAAATGCGCTGTTGGTACTGTAGCAAATCTGATATCCGGATGCCATCTCATTCTGCGACCAGACAACTTTCATCTTTCCGGTTCCTTTTTCAGCTAATCTTTCAACAATGGCTGCTGTCAGTTCTTTTCTGTTTGTCTTGAAATGGAAGTATGGCCTTTCTTTAATGACAGTAATTTCAACCGGATATTCATATTTCTCCAGAGCTGCAAGAATATTCGGTCTTACTTCATCCAGCGTCCTGCCTTCATCCAGAATCACAAATAAATATGGTACAAAATAACCCTCATGATCCTGATCCGGTACACAACAGAAGAAACCGTCCTTCACACCGTCTGCTTCTACAACACGGCTCTCCATTCTCATCATAAACAGATAACCGCCGCCAAAACGTTCTGCCAGTCCACGTCCAAGGACATGAACAATACCCTGTTCTGTAATATATCCATAATCCCCTGTATGTAACCATACCTGACCATCCGGATGAGGAATCAGCGTATTCTCTGTCATTTCTTCACCCATATAGCCACTGTATCCAAGCATTTTTGAAGGCCCGTTCATACAGATCTCGCCAATCTCTCCGTAATTCTTCTCCTCCAAAGTAACAGGATCAAAAGCAGACAGTACCGTTGCAGGCAATGGCATTCCCACACATCCGTCCTTCAGAGGGAACAATGGATTCGGCAAAGTAAAGCATGATCCGCCTTCACTCTGACCATATCCGGCACTGATTTTCTGCAGACAGTTATGTTTGTGGAAAAATTCTTCCGCTTCACGGTATTTTCTTTCACTCATCTGCTCTGCACCCGGTCCGATGCTTCTCAAATGAGACATATCATAGTCTTCCGGGATCCTGCTGCTCTTCATCATAATATCACACATCATCGGGATCATGGCCCAGTAATTCGGCTTCAGTTCCATAAATCGAATATCAATATCATCGATCGGACAGAATGGATCAAAAATGACTCTCAGGCCAGTAGACCATGGAAAGATGGTCATTGCAACTGTTACTGCCACAAGTGCCGGTGTTAATCCCGAAATCCACCAGGACTCCTGTATGTCAGATGGCTGTACAAAAATAGACATCTGATAGGCAACCGCTACCATACTGGCACCTGAATGAATGACTAATTTTGAAATACCTGTTGAACCACTGGTATAGGCGCCAAATAATGGTCTGGAGGAATCGGATGCTACGGCATAATCACCAACATAATTTCTACCCAGATTCATAAATTCATCCCATGTAAGATCTCCCTCCGTCATCCCTGTCTTAGCAGGATAACGAGACTCAATCTCCTTAATAATATAATCCGGGATACTGCTCTTATCAGCATATTCATAAGGAGAGACCTTGATCATACGGGTCATCGGTGTCGTCGTCCGGAATAATTCTTCATCCTCTTTTGAAAGATAATCATGTACAAAAGCTGTTGATGCCTTTGATTTACGAATGGCAAAACAAAGCTCTTCCGGTATATCATCACGGCAGATCAACGCAGCACCAATTCTCTCAGCTGCTAAAAGCAGAATGTAGTGTGACGGAACCCCCTGTAAAAACACAGGAATTCTGTCTCCTTCTTTAAAACCGATAACTTTCAGGGCTTTTGCGGCAATTTCTACTTCCTGCCAGAATTCTTTCCATGTAAATCTATTTCCATAATACTCGAATGCATCTTTACTTTCATCCGGATTTTTCATCTTCAGAAAAGCTTCCAATGTCATCTTAGGAACTTCCAGATTTTGAAATGCCTCCGGATAAAACTTAAGCCACGGTTTGTCAACACTCGCCTTTCCTGTCAGCTTTACAGTATTAAAATTCATTTCTTTACCTACTCTTTCGCATATATTTCTTAAACTTAATGTAAACACACAACAACGAAATTATACTGCTCACACAATTCTTTGTCAACGTCCCCAACCCCCAATAAAAAAGATTCACTGTGATGCATTTTTTTCATAAATTTCGAAACATGAAACATGAGTTGAATTTTCATTTACTTTCCATACAATATATGTTATAGTTTAAAATAATTAATAAATAGATTTAGTTGTATTAATAATTCGCCAATTCTGAATACCGGAGGACTTATGGATATTAATTATGAACTATACAAGGTTTTCTACTATGTTGCCAAGACGCTGAGTTTTTCTGATGCTTCCAAGCGTCTGTTCATCTCTCAGTCAGCTGTAAGCCAGTCAATCAAAGCTCTCGAAAAGAAGCTGAACCAGCATCTTTTCATCCGCAGCACCAAAAGAGTAAAACTGACACCGGAAGGAGAAGTTCTGTTCAAGCACATTGAACCGGCAGTGAATCTCATCATGCGCGGTGAAAACCAGATTCTTGATGCCAATGCATTAAACGGCGGACAACTGCGCATCGGTGCAAGTGACACCATCTGTCGCTACTATCTCGTACCCTATCTGAAAGCTTTTCACGAACATTTTCCTAACGTTCATATCAAGGTAACGAATGGTACCTCCAGCAAATGTGTGGATTATCTGGAAAATGGACAGGTGGATCTCATTGTAACCAATTATCCTAATCCCCGTATTAATACCGTAGGCAATATCCGTAAAGTTAAAGACTTCAAGGATATCTTTATTGCCAATCACAATTTCACTCACCTGAAGAATCATCCTTTGAGTTTTGAGGAACTGCTGCAGTACCCTATCCTGATGCTTGACAAAAACAGTATGACCAGTGAATTCCTGCACAGTCTCTGCCAGCAGCGACAGCTTGATCTGGTGCCTGAAGTAGAGCTGAGCAGCAATGATCTTCTCATCGATCTGGCGCGAATAGGCCTCGGTATTGCTTTTATTCCTGACTTCTGCCTTCCGGATGATGACCCTCATCTCTTCCGGCTGACTATGTCCGAAGTTTTTCCAACTCGCCAGCTTGTCGTTGGCTATAATGATAAACTCCCTGTCTCCGAAGCTGCCAAATATTTTATCGAAAGTTTAAACGAAGAGAAGTACCTTTAAGGTACTTCTCTTCGTCTGGTCATATATATTTCATTGTATTCTGCTATTCTGCGCCGTCAAACAGTTCATTAAACTCCTGCTCATCCAGCATCTCATCAAAGTAATCAGATACCAGTTCAAACTCATCGTCATCTTCGATATTCTCTAAATTAATCTCGTCATCACCCAGTTCCTCGAAACGATACAGATAAATCTGAGCATCTTCTTCCACCTTACCTTCATCATTCATCGGCAGAAGTGCGATATACTGTTTGTTATTCACCGGGAAAACGGATAATACGATACACTCCAAACTTCCCCCGTCATCCAGATCCAATGTCATTGTATCTCTGTCCATAAACTCAGAGTCTTTTGGCTGTTCCATTCATTTACCTCATTTCATAAAATTATATCAATGTATTTACATATATATCATATTTCCGTTTTTTTTTCAATAGCCGTACCGCATTGATTATAAAACTTTCAGCAGCTGATTAGACAGACAAAACTGAATATCCAGTTTTTTGACCTGCTTCATCTTGTCAAACCGGATGATAATGGCTTTGCCCGTAACTTCCTGTATGGTACCCAGTCCATAAGTCTGATGGGCAACTCTCATACCAGGCTTAACAATATCTCTGTCCACAAGAATTTCTCCAACAAAACGAGACATAGCCAAAGGTCTCCCATATCTTTCCTTCAGAAAAAATATATGTAACTCCGATTTTGCACGGGTCATGGCCACATAAAACATGCGCCGTTCTTCTTCGATATCC
Organism: Coprococcus sp.; assembly: GCA_016297495.1. Classification (GTDB taxonomy): domain Bacteria; phylum Bacillota; class Clostridia; order Lachnospirales; family Lachnospiraceae; genus Coprococcus_A. Next base: position 4,857 of record JAEDGN010000003.1, on the reverse strand, counting down.
GAATCCAGCAAAGCTTTATGGTGAGGTGTGACTGTTTCATTAGCATCCACAATAAATACAATTTCGTATTCCAGACCCTTGGAATGATGCATCGTTGCCAGTGATACACTATCACCTTTATCCTCCCGCCGATTCCGGGCCTGCTGCTTCAGCTGCTCTGTATAGGTTTCGATATGTTCGAACCATTCACTGAAAGTCCTGTAATTCCTTGAACTTTCCTGAAGTTCATCCAGCACCTCCAGCAATTCGCCACCCTCCAGGCGACGTTCTTCAGCATATTTCTCCAGAAATTCCTCATAACCTATTCCGTGACGGATATAATTAATAGCGGCAAAAGGCTGCATATTCTTTAACATCTTCATATCATACATGAATTTTGACAGACGCTCCTGCATCCATGTTTTGCCGTTATATTTTTCCATAAGCACGTCCATAGCCACCTGACGTTCATCAAAAACCTGACGGCTCACATACCGGTTTGGCCGGTTAATAATGCGAAGAAAATCCCCTCTTGCAGTACTGCCCAGGGCTATCCTGATATACGCCATGATATCCTGCGCAATCCAATGCTGATAGATATTAGGCATAGCATCCTGCATTTTAAATGGTATATTATACTCCATCATCTTTTCAAGCAGCATCCGCGCCTGGGTATTTGTACGAAACAGAATGGCCATTTCCCCGTAACGGATCTGTTTTTTCTGGTGATAATCCATGATTTCACGAATCACCGCCGCATTCTCATCGGCCGGTCCCTGAAACACCCGGATATCAATGGGCTTCTCCTCCGTCCTGGCAGCCCGTATCTCCTTTGCAAAACGCTGTTTATTATTCTTAATAACACATCCGGCTCCCCTGACAATTGCTGCCTGACTTCGATAATTTACTGACAGAAAAACCTTTTTTACTTTAGGAAAATCTTTCTCAAAATTTAACATGATCTCCGGTTTGGCTCCCCGAAATCCATAGATTGACTGGTCATCATCCCCCACAATAAAAATATTATTCTGGGGCAGAGCCAGCATCCGCACTAACCGATACTGTAAAGGATTGATATCCTGAAACTCATCGATCAGGATATACTGATATTTCTGCTGCCATGCCGCCAGAATGTCTTTCCGTTCTGTAAATAATTCATAGGTATAGACCATCATATCTTCGAAATCAATAAGACGGCTGTTCTCCATCCGCATGACATACTGTCGGTAAATATCCCTGAATACAGATGTGGAACAGCTTGTGGCATAATAATGATCAACATCCAGCATACTGCCCTTTACCAGACCAATCTCTCCAAGAACATCATTGATAAATTCATTGACATTATCCGGCTCCACAGGCATATCTTCTATAATATCCCTCATAAACTGCTGTTTCTGTTCCTCCCGGATGATATTGGATGCCGTATAATTGTATGCATGACGCAATATGGAGAAGAAAACAGCGTGGAATGTGCCAAAACTGACCGGCAGTACTTTTCCATTCATCAGAGAAACAAAACGCTGCCGCATTTCATCTGCGGCAGCTTTTGTAAAGGTCACAACCAGTATACCCGCCGGATGGACACCGGCCTGCTCGATCAGCCACTGAACCCGATGCGTAATAACCATGGTCTTGCCCGATCCCGGACCGGCCAGAACCATCATGGGTCCGCGGTCATGGCAGACCGCCTGCTTCTGAGACTGGTTTAACTCCATAAACTATCTCTCCTGAACTTCTTTGCTCAATCTGTCAATGGCTGCTCTGATTCTGTTCAAAGACTCCTCCTGGCCAAGTACTTCCATCAATTCTGTAGCGCCGCCCGGCGTCATCTGTTTGCCGGATAAAGCTACCCGGATCGGCCACATAACAAAGCCAACTTTCTTACCCTTATCCTTACCATACTGACTCAGCACTTCAAACAGAGCGTCATTACTGTAATCCTCCTGTTTCTCCAGGATCAGAAGAACCTCCTGCAGAACTTCCAGAGAATTTTCCAGATTGGTCTTATTTTTCTTGTGAACATACATATCGATGTCATAAGCCGGTACCTGCTCGACAAAATCAATCTGATCCTTTATATCCGGCCAGATTTCAATACGTGTCTTGATCATGGCTGCCAGCTTCTCAAAATTCACATCTCTCGTCACAACTTCCTTCATATGAGGCAATGCCAGTTCATAGAATCGGTCAAAATCCATCTTCTTCAGATATTCACCATTCATCCAGCGCAGCTTTACCATATCAAATACGGCCGGTGTCTTGCTCATATGATGATAATCAAACTCCTTCACCAGCTCTTCCAGCGTAAAGAATTCATTATTGTCTTCCGGACTCCATCCAAGAAGGGCCACAAAATTGATAATGGCCTCAGTCAGATATCCCTGATCCAGCAGATCCTCATAGGAAGAATGTCCGCTTCTCTTACTCAGCTTCTTATGCTCCTCATTCGTAATCAGCGGACAGTGAATATAAGTAGGAACTTCCCATCCAAAAGCGTCATAAAGACGATTATATTTCGGAGAAGAAGACAGATACTCATTACCTCTGACTACATGCGTAATACCCATCAGATGATCATCCACCACATTGGCAAAATTATAGGTAGGGAACCCGTCTGATTTAATCAGTATCATATCATCCAGCTCCGCATTCGGAACAGTGATATCCCCATAAATTTCATCCTGGAATGTGGTCGTACCTTCCATCGGATTGTTCTGCCGAATAACATACGGCACACCTGCTGCCAGCTTCGCTTCTACTTCTTCCCTGCTCAGATGAAGGCAGTGCTTGTCATAATGGAATATCTCCTTGCCGTTCACTGTTGTATGCAGTCCTGCCAGACGGTCCTCATCACAGAAGCAATAATAAGCCTCTCCTTTATCAATCAGCTTCTTTGCATATTCAAGATAAATTCCCTGGGCCTGACGTTCACTCTGAACATAAGGACCGACACCGCCGTCCTTATCCGGACCTTCATCATGCACCAGACCTGTGCCAGCCAATGTACGGTAAATAATATCAACGGCACCCTCGACTTCACGTTCCTGATCTGTATCCTCTATTCTTAAAATAAATTGTCCATCTTCATGTTTTGCAATCAGATAAGCATACAAAGCCGTGCGCAGATTACCAACATGCATTCTGCCTGTCGGGCTCGGAGCAAATCTTGTCCTAACTGTCTTACTCATCACACAAATCTCCTCTTTTTTCATATTTTTATTTATTTTACCCCATTGTAAGGATGCAATCAAGGCCAACTTAATATAAATGAAAGGCTTTTTTAACAGCCGGCAGCACAAGTCCTGCCACCATACCGATCAGAAAACCCGTAACAACTCCGGCAATTATCAGAACCGGCACATAAAACAGAAGATTCAAATTTTCTACCACAAATACAGCTACAATAATCTGTCCAATATTATGGCTGACACCTCCTGCCACACTCACTCCCATCACTGACAACCCCTTGATTTTTCGACAAAGGATCATAACCGCAAAGCTCAGAATACCGCCGGCAATGCTATACAGCAATGCCGCCAGATTGCCAAAAGTAAATGCAATCAGAATAATCCTGACCATGGAAATCATGAAAGCCTGCCTGGCCCCCAGCAAATACATTGCCACAACCACAACCAGATTGGCCAATCCCAGTTTAATCCCTGGAATGCCAAAATTAAACGGTATTAATACTTCTATATAACTAAATATCATTGCCAGCGCCACAAGCAGCGCTGATATCGTCAATTTCTTTGTCATCTTCTCCTCCATCCGCCAATCTGCCAGCCCAAACTATGCCGACATCAACCTTATTGCGTCACTACATCCACATCCATGTTCTCACCACCGCTGATCTCAACCACCAGTTCATGCGGCAGGCAGATGATTGTTTCATGACTATAATGAATCTTCGCGTGCTTCACACAGTACTGGTCCGGACAATCTGCCTCTTCCATGTAGACATATCCATCTTCGATTACAATTCTGTTATATCCCATGTCGTCCTCAACCTCAATAATCTGTGGAATATTTAAGGAATAAGTCCCATAAGTTTTTCCGCCCACCGTCACTGTTACCATCGCTCCAGACTGCCGCTGCATCAGCTGAACAATAATAATTCCTGCCACAGCCACACATAACAATGCACAAATCAAAATCATATCCTTTTTTTTCAACATACAGTATCTCCTGTTTTCTCACTCCAGTTCATTATAGGCCATATACTATCTAATGTCAAAGATAAGACAGCAATCTAATTGAGAAAAATTATAAATCTTTCTTAAACAATAAAAAAGCTGATTCTTCATCCTATGAAAAACCAGCCTTCGTGCAGTTGACGGGACTTGAACCCGTACCCAGTTAACCCAGACTAGATCCTTAGTCTAGCGCGTATGCCAATTCCGCCACAACTGCATCTATTTAATTGATGTGATTCATCTCACGTGTTATATATTAACACTTTACATGGATTCTGTCAACTAAAAATTTTAAAATTTATTATATTTTTTGAAATGCATATGCTATTAGCAAAACATCTCCATGCACCCTTTCTCCTCTTGCGTCATATCATATTATTGAAAAATCTAATAAGTAGTCAATCATGAATTCCTCTCAATCCAACTGTCCTAACTGCAAGAAACAGAAACATGTCCACGAAATCACAGGAAGTACCGGATTCCAAAATGAATGCGGCGACTGCCATAACCATAGATTCTGTACTGTATCCGATGAGGCCGTCTACATGGATGACAAATCAGATAAATATGACAAACATGACCATTATCATGATATAAGATTCCGTACTGATTTTACCGATAAACATTTCCATGAATTCTGCGGAAGAACCGGCGGCGCCATTGATGTCGGAAACGGCAAACA
>JAEDGN010000086.1 GCA_016297495.1 Coprococcus sp. | reverse complement strand
CCGCTCATCAATTCCGTTGAACCGCTCATCAATTCCGTTGAACCGCTCATCAATTCCGTCGAACCGCTCATCAATTCCGTCGAACCGCTCATCAATTCCGTCGAACCGCTCATCAATTCCGTTGAACCGCTCATCAATTCCGTTGAACCGCTCATCAATTTCAGTAAATTTCTTCTCAAATTTTTCTTCTGTCCTGCTGAGAATTTTTACAAGCATTTCCTCAAGAACTCTCAGATCCTGTGCATCCAGCATACATTCCCTCTCCTTTCTATCATTCCCCCAACCCTTGCTTTTAATCTTACCATAGTGCCAATCTTAAATCAAGCATGTAATCTCGGTTCAACAGACCGCCTCGTATTACAGCAACAGGGAAGAGATTGTGATACACAATCCCTTCCCTGTTATCAATGATATCTATTCTTTATGCATCAATACTGTAATTTGGTGCTTCCTTGGTAATCTGAATATCATGTGGATGACTTTCCTTCAAAGCTGCTGCGGAAATCTTGACAAAGCGTCCGTTCTCCTTCAGTTCTTCAATGGTCTTTGTGCCACAGTAACCCATGCCGGCACGTAAACCGCCGAGAAGCTGGAATACCGTATCTTCAACATATCCCTTATATGCCACACGTCCTTCCACGCCTTCCGGTACCAGTTTCTTGGCATCGGACTGGAAATATCTGTCCTTACTGCCATTCTCCATTGCTGCAATGGAGCCCATGCCACGGTAAACCTTGTATTTTCTTCCCTGATATAATTCAAAACTGCCCGGACTTTCATCACAGCCTGCAAACATGCTGCCCATCATGCAGACATTAGCGCCTGCAGCAATTGCTTTCGTTACATCGCCGGAGTACTTGATACCACCATCAGCAATAATCGGAATATTGTATTTTCTGGCTGCCTCATAGCAATCCATAACTGCTGAGATCTGAGGAACACCGATACCTGCAACAACACGGGTCGTACAGATGGAACCAGGTCCGATACCAACCTTAACTGCATCTACACCGGCCTTGATCAGAGCTTCCGTAGCTTCAGCTGTGGCAACATTACCTGCAATGACCTGAAGATCCGGATAGGCATCCTTAACCATATGTACTGTTCTGAGAACGTTTGCCGAATGTCCATGGGCTGTATCAACGACGATGACATCCACATGTGCCTTCACCAGGGCATCCACACGCTCCAGAATATCCACCGTTACTCCAACACCGGCGCCACAAAGCAGTCGTCCATGTTCATCCTTGGCTGACAGAGGATATTTGATCTGTTTCTCAATATCCTTGATGGTAATAAGTCCCTTCAGATTAAAATCATCATCAACGATCGGCAGCTTCTCCTTGCGGGCCCTGCCAAGAATCTCTTTGGCTTCTTCAAGAGTCACACCCTCTTTCGCTGTAACAAGGCCTTCCGAGGTCATGCACTCCTTGATCTTCTTCGTATAATCTGTCTCAAATTTCAAATCACGATTCGTCAGAATACCAACGAGCTTTTTGCCTTCTGTGATCGGCACACCTGAAATTCTGAACTTGGCCATCAGTCTGTCTGCATCTGCCAGCGTATGTTCAGGGGATAAATAAAAAGGATCTGTAATAACACCATTTTCAGAACGTTTTACCTTATCTACTTCCTCAGCCTGAGCTTCAATGGACATATTCTTATGAATAATTCCAATACCGCCCTGCCTTGCCATGGCAATCGCCATACGGTGCTCTGTAACCGTATCCATACCTGCACTCATAAGCGGCACATTCAGTCGAATCTTATTCGTCAGCCATGTAGAAATATCCACCTGGTTCGGAATAACCTCAGAATAGGCCGGTACCAGTAAAACATCATCAAAAGTAATGCCTTCGCCGATAATTTTGCTCATTCTTATTCCTCTCTTTCGTTATATAAGTTTGACAACCTATAGATACTATAAGTTGCCAATATCTGTAACTTGTCTGTAATTTTAAAAAAGTTTAACAAAATACAAACAAAAAGTCAACCTCTGATTTATTAGTATTATTAATATAACTTATTGAGTTTAGCCATGCGCAAATTAAGTCAGACAAACTGCGAAAGCTTGCTTGCGTCAGGTTGTCTGACTTAATCTGCATAGGGCTATGCTCTTTTGATTTTTCTCGGTGAATAGCTGAACATATGATCCAGCAGTTTTTCATTCGGTGTGATGAGAATCTTCACCTGTTCATTTTTACAGGTACCCACCATCATATAATTCTTCTGTCGCGAATCATTGGCACTGAAATCATATACCCTATAATTACCATGTCGGTAACCATCCAGTTCATGGGAATCCTCAGGTGCAACTATCTCAATGGTATCCATAGTAATGGTCATCTTTCTCTTTCTCTTGTAATCACCGCTGATCTTATCAATATCAAGCTCACCGGAAGTAAAGATATACTCATACTCTATCTTCTGAAGTTTGATGATAAATACAACAGCTGCCCATACAAGAATCATCAGGAAGATAATTGACGGCACGAACAAGATAACCAGTCCCGTCAGAATAACACCCACCAGAACCGCCAGAACAATCTTCAGCAATTCAGCAGTTCCCTTCCTGTGACTTACAAGCACCTCGCAAAAAACATCTCCGCTTGTACTATTACTATACATATTCTGTCTCCTTCGTCGTTTTTCTTCTTATTATACATGAAACATCCTGTAAAAAAAAGTCCTCTTTTAAGAATTATAATATATACATCCAACGAATCGTAACAACTGTTAACAAGATTCAATGATATTAAAAAAGCCATCGTATCTAAAAACGATACGATGGCCTTGATTATCTTTTAAAAACCTTTTACATCATGCCCATGCCGCCGCCCTGTGGCATCGGAGCCGGAACATCTTTCTTGATCTCTGCTACAACAGATTCTGTTGTCAACAATGTAGATGCTACACTTGTTGCGTTCTGAAGAGCGCTTCTAGTAACCTTGGCCGGGTCAATGATACCTGCTTCAACCATATCAACATATGTCTCATTCAATGCATCGAAACCAACACCTACTTCGCTCTCGCGAACCTTGTTGATAATAACAGCACCTTCAAGACCTGCATTGGCTGCGATATGGAACAGAGGAGCTTCAAGAGCCTTCAAAACAACACCTGCACCTGTCTTCTCATCACCTTCCAGAGATGCTGCATATTCAGCAACCTTCTTGGATGCATGGATGTAAGCAGAACCACCACCACAGATGATGCCTTCTTCAACAGCTGCCTTGGTAGCTGCAAGTGCATCTTCCATACGAAGCTTCTTCTCTTTCATCTCTGTCTCTGTTGCAGCACCTACGCGGATAACACCTACGCCGCCGGACAGCTTTGCAAGTCTTTCCTGTAATTTTTCTCTGTCGAAATCAGATGTTGTCTCTTTCTCCTGAGCTGTGATCTGCGCAACTCTGGCCTGGATTGCTTCCGGAGCACCTGCGCCGTCTACGATGATCGTGTTCTCCTTTGTAACCTTAACAGATTTAGCACGGCCAAGCATATCAAATGTTGCATCCTTCAGTTCATAACCAACTTCTGAAGAAATAACTGTACCGCCTGTCAGAATAGCGATATCCTGAAGCATCTCTTTTCTTCTGTCGCCATAGCCCGGAGCCTTGACAGCAACAACCTTGAATGTACCTCTCAAACTGTTCAGAACAAGTGTTGTCAGAGCCTCACCCTCAACATCTTCAGCGATAATAAGCAGCTTAGCGCCGCTCTGAACGATCTGCTCAAGGATTGGCAGGATCTCCTGAATATTGGAAATCTTCTTGTCTGTGATCAGGATAAACGGATTGTCAAGTTCTGCAACCATCTTATCCATATCTGTACACATATATGCAGACAGGAAACCTCTGTCAAACTGCATACCTTCTACCAGATCAAGTTCTGTGTGCATTGTCTTGGATTCTTCAATTGTGATGACGCCATTGCTTGTAACCTTCTCCATAGCATCGGCAACCATCTCACCAACACTGTCATCACCGGCAGAAATAGCTGCAACACGTGCGATCTGTGCCTTACCTGTTAATGTAGAACTCATCTCCCTGATCGCGTCTACAGCAACCTCTGTTGCCTTCTGCATACCCTTTCTAAGGATGATTGGATTGGCACCTGCAGCCAGGTTCTTCATACCTTCGTTGATCATTGCCTGAGCAAGAACTGTTGCTGTTGTTGTACCATCACCTGCAACATCATTTGTCTTGGTTGCAACTTCCTTGACGATCTGAGCACCCATATTCTCGAATGCATCTTCAAGTTCAATATCCTTGGCGATTGTAACACCATCGTTTGTGATAAGCGGAGTACCAAAGGACTTGTCAAGTACAACATTTCTTCCCTTTGGTCCAAGTGTAACTCTTACTGTATCTGCCAACTGATTAACGCCTGATTCAAGTGCCTTTCTTGCGTCTGCACCATATTTAATTTCCTTAGCCATGATTCATTACCTCCATTTATTTTTTCAACCTATCCGGTCTGACCGGAACTGTCATATTCTGCGTCAACTATTATTCTACAATTGCAAGAATATCGTTCTGCTTAACAATAATATATTCCTCGCCATCCAGCTTGACTTCTGTACCTGCATATTTGGAATAAATAACCTTCTGACCAACTGTTACCTGCATGGTCACTTCCTTGCCATCAACAACACCGCCAGGACCAACTGCGATAACTTCTGCTTCCTGTGGTTTTTCCTTTGCCTGACCTGCTAATATAATACCGGATTTTGTCTTCTCTTCTGCTTCACACTGCTTTAATACAACTCTGTCACCTAATGGAACTAACTTCATGTTAAATGCCTCCTTATAAAAATGCAAATGTAACTATCTGATTGATGTTGCTAGCACTCACTTGATACGAGTGCTAATCGATGGTTATATATTATTTAATTTTTCTGAATTGTGCAACTTTATTCATCGTTCAAAATCAACCGTTTTTTTAATTATTTCTCTTAATATCTCTTTTTTTCTCATTATTTCTCTCATTTTTAAAATTCCTGCATTTTTTTGCTCTCAATTTTTAATTATCCTCAGACAGCAGAACTGCCCGCCCCGAATTCAAACAATCATCTGATTCCGGCCTGCGGGCAGCTTTTTCTTTTGTATATTTTTAATTATTTATTAAGTTTAAATGAGCTTTTTAAAGAAACAATACGGTTGAACACAAGTGCATCCGGTCTGGAATCCTTGCAGTCAATACAGAAGAAACCATTGCGGACGAACTGATAGCTGTCTCCGCCCTCTGCACCTTCAAAATTTGGCTCCAGATAACATTTTTTCAATACTGTCAGTGAGTTCGGATTGATGTTGACACTGCCGTCCTCGTTGTAGACACCCTTGGACTCATCTACAAGATTCTCATACAATCGTACTTCCGCTTCAATGGCCGTCTCTTTTGCAACCCAGTGGATGGTTCCCTTAACCTTGCGTCCGTTAAAGCCTGAACCGCTCTTTGTCTCGGGATCATAGGTACAGTGAACTTCCGTGACATTGCCGCTCTCGTCCTTGACAATGTCCGTGCATTTTACAAAATATGCGCTCATAAGGCGCACTTCATTGCCCGGATAGAGACGGAAATACTTCTTCGGCGGAACCTCCATAAAGTCCTCACTCTCAATATACAGTTCGCGGCCAAACGGCACTTTTCTCGTACCGAGCGCTTCATTCTCCTGATTGTTCGGCACATCCAGATACTCGATCTGACCTTCCGGATAATTGTCGATAACAAGCTTCAGTGGATGGAGGACTGCCATCATACGAGGACGCTTCATCTTCAAATCCTCGCGGATGCAATAATCCAGCATCGCATAATCCACAGAGCTGTTGCTCTTGGATACACCTACCAGCTCCATAAACATTCTGATGGATTCCGGCGTATAACCCCTTCTTCTCAGAGCCGCAATCGTCACAAGACGTGGGTCATCCCATCCGTCAACGATGCCCTGATCAACCAGTTTCTTGATATATCGCTTGCCTGTAACGACATTGGTCAGATACAGCTTGGCAAACTCGATCTGTCTCGGCGGAACTTCGTACTCAAGCTCACGTACCACCCAGTCATAGAGCGGACGATGGTCTTCAAATTCCAGCGTACAGATGGAATGTGAAATGCCCTCGATGGCATCCTCAATCGGATGAGCAAAATCGTACATAGGATAAATACACCAGGCATCGCCTGTATTGTGATGGGTCATTCTTGCCACTCTATAAATAACCGGATCTCGCATATTGATATTCGGCGACGCCATATCGATCTTGGCTCTCAGTACCTTGGAACCGTCCGGATATTTTCCTTCCTTCATCTCCTCAAAAAGACGAAGATTCTCTTCAATACTCCTGTCACGGTATGGACTGTTCTTGCCAGGCTCCTTCAGAGTACCACGATACTCTCTGATCTCCTCAGCTGAAAGATCACAGACATAGGCTTTGCCCTTCTTGATAAGCTTAACAGCTGCCTCATACATCTGTGGGAAATAATTGGATGCAAAACGGATCTCTCCTTCGTATCTGGCTCCCAGCCATTCCACATCAGCAATAATGGATTCCACAAATTCCGTCTTCTCCTTCGTCGGGTTCGTATCATCAAAACGAAGATTGAACTTGCCGCCATACTTCTGAGCCAGTCCATAATTCAAAAGGATGGACTTGGCATGTCCGATATGCAGATATCCGTTCGGTTCAGGAGGGAATCGTGTGCAGATCTCAGTATACTTACCTTCCTCCAGATCCTTATCAATGGCCAGCTCAATAAAATTCTTCGTAACAGTGTTTTTTTCTGTGACTTTTTCAGTTTCTTTTTCCATTCTTTTTCCTCCTCAATGCAGCAGGCCACTCCACCTGCCTGCATGTTCAAAAGTAATAATATTTATCATACCATATTTTATCCGATTGTAAAGAAAATAATATGTAATTAAATGATAAGAAAGAAAGTTATCCGCAATGATAAGCTGCCGATAGAATGCAGAACTGTGTAACAGAGCAATAAAAAAAGCTGATGACGGGAATTGAACCCGTGACCCCTTCCTTACCAAGGAAGTGCTCTACCTCTGAGCCACATCAGCAAACAATTCATATTATTCAATTGTCCGAGGATTAATATAACATATCCCCGGACAGATTGTCAAGTAGAATTATTATAAAACAGTAATTGATGGTAACTACTCATCCTTATTTTTCTG
>JAEDGN010000002.1 GCA_016297495.1 Coprococcus sp. | reverse complement strand
TGAATATCAAATCATTGATTATCTCACTCAAAACTCTCTTCTCTCCCATATGAAAAGCTGCGCCCGGTCCTCCTGTCCGCTTCCTCTCCTGGAATGCGACAGTGAACTGAAGCGCAGCCCCCATTGATACTGATTTAATATTTATAAATCACAATTATTGACTGTTCTTGGGAACGGAATGACATCTCTGATATTGCCCATACCTGTCAGGTACATAACACAGCGTTCAAAGCCGAGACCGAAGCCTGCATGATGGGTCGAACCGTAACGTCTCAAATCCAGATAGAACTCATAATCCTCTTTCTTAAGTCCCAATTCATTCATACGATTCAGCAGCTTGTCGTAATCATTCTCACGCTCGCTGCCGCCGATAATCTCACCGATACCCGGCACCAGAAGATCCATGGCAGCTACTGTCTTGCCGTCAGCATTCTGTTTCATATAAAATGCTTTGATATCCTTCGGATAATCCGTTACGAATACAGGACGCTTGAATATCTGCTCTGTCAGATAGCGTTCATGCTCTGTCTGAAGATCACAGCCCCAGCTGACCTTATAATCAAACTTATCATTATGCTTCTCCAGAAGTTCAATAGCTTCTGTGTAAGTTACATGTCCAAAATCGGAATTCTTCACATGCTCCAGTCTCTCAAGCAGCCCCTTGTCCACAAACTGATTGAAGAACTTCATCTCCTCCGGTGCATGTTCCAATACATAATCGATGATATATTTCATCATGCTCTCAGCCAGTGCCATATCATCGGACAGATCGGCAAAAGCGATCTCCGGTTCGATCATCCAGAACTCTGCCGCATGACGGGTCGTATTGGAATTCTCGGCACGGAATGTCGGTCCAAATGTATAAACATTGCGGAAGGCCATCGCATAGGTCTCTGCATTAAGCTGGCCGCTGACTGTCAGATTGGTCGGTTTGCCAAAAAAGTCCTGACTGAAATCCACCTGACCATCCTCTGTCTTCGGTACATTGTTCAGATCCATGGTGGTCACCTGGAACATCTCACCGGCACCTTCACAATCACTGCCTGTAATCAGCGGAGTGTGTACATAAACAAAATCTCTCTCCTGGAAAAACTGATGAATCGCATAGGCAATCAATGAGCGCACACGGAACACAGCCTGGAAGGTATTGGTTCTGGCTCTCAGATGATTAATTGTACGCAGATATTCGAAAGTATGACGCTTCGGCTGCAGCGGATAATCCGGTGTAGATACACCTTCAACTTTTACACTGGATGCCTGGATCTCAAAAGGCTGTTTAGCCTTCGGTGTAGCCACCAGCTGACCTGATACGATAACAGCAGCGCCCACATTCAAATGGCTGATCTCGGCAAAATTGTCCAGCTTATTATCATAAACCACCTGCAGTGTCTGGAAATAGGTGCCGTCATTAATAACAAGGAATCCAAAAGTCTTAGAATCACGGACGTTGCGGATCCATCCGCCGATGGACACCTCTGTATCAATGTACTTCTCCGGATTCTTATATAACTCACGAACTGTGATTAACTTTTCCATATATAAAGCCTCCATATATTTTATCTTAAAATAGTATATCATTTTTACAGCAAATGGCAAACCTGTTTTAAAGTAAATTTATGGAAAAAATCTCCATTTTAAAAGGCCAGTGCATGACTGGCATTAATCATACATTGGCCCTTTTAATTATCAGAATCAAAATATCTTAGCGAACATATACCTTTTCCAGATGCCAGATATCCTTCACATATTCTTCAATCGTTCTGTCAGATGAGAACTTGCCGGCACATGCCGTATTAAGAATAGCCATCTTATTCCAGTTCTTGCTGTCCTTATAAGCCTCATTGACCCTTGCCTGAGCTTCAGCATAGGATCTGAAATCCTTGAGAATGAAATAGATATCTCTCTCAATCAGGGAGTTAAACAACTCTCTGAATGTTTCTGTATTACCATTGGAATAAGTACCATCAACCATCTGATTCATAACCTTACGGATATCTTCATCCTGATTATAAATCTCTCTTGGTTTGTAGCCGCCGTTAGCTTCATAAGCCATAACTTCATCGGAGCTCATGCCAAAGATAAATGCATTCTCCTTACCAACCTCTTCAACGATCTCTACATTGGCACCGTCCATTGTACCAAGAGTGATAGCGCCATTGAGCATGAACTTCATGTTGCCGGTACCGGAAGCCTCCTTGCTGGCCGTTGAAATCTGTTCTGAAACTTCACTGGCTGCAAAGATGATCTCTGCATTGGATACACGATAGTTCTCAATGAAAACAACCTTGATCTTGTCATTGACTGCCGGATCATTATTGATGACATCTGCTACGGAATTGATCAGCTTAATGGTCTGTTTTGCTGTTTTATATCCTGCTGCAGCCTTCGCACCGAAAATGAATGTTGTCGGGTAGAAGTTCATCTGTGGATTCTCTTTCAGCTTGTTGTACAGATACATAATATGCATGATGTTCATCAGCTGACGTTTATATTCATGGAGTCGCTTAACCTGAACATCAAAGATGGAATCCGGATTAACTTCAATATTGTTATGCTCTTTGATATATTCGACAAGACGCAGTTTGTTCTGGTGCTTGATCTCCTGGAACTCCTTGCGTGCTTTGGAGTCGTTGGCCAGCGGCGCAAGTCCCTTCAACAGAGGCAGATTGGTAATCCACTCATCTGTGCCCAGTTTTTCTGTCACCCAGTTAGCCAGCAGTGGGTTGGCATGAAGAAGGAAACGTCTCTGAGTAATACCATTCGTCTTATTGTTGAACTTCTCAGGCATCATCTGATAGAAATCCTTCAGTTCTCTGTTTTTCAGGATCTCCGTATGCAGTCTGGCAACACCGTTTACAGAAAAGCCTGCGATAATTGCCATATTGGCCATACGCACCTGCCCTTCGTACAGAATAGCCATATTGCGGATCTTGCTGTACTGATTCGGGTACTTTTCCTCAACCTCAACAAGGAAACGTTTATTGATCTCTTCAACGATCTGGTAAACACGAGGCAGCAGTCTCATGAACAGGTCTACCGGCCATTTCTCAAGAGCCTCAGCCATGATCGTATGATTCGTGTAAGCACAGCACTTTGTAGTGATAGCCCATGCCTCATCCCAGTCAAGATTCTCCTCATCGATGAGAATACGCATCAGTTCAGGAACTGCAACTGTCGGATGGGTATCGTTCAGCTGGAAAACGACCTTATCCGGCAGCTGATGAATATCATCGTGGTTCGCCTTGAATTTCTTGATCACCTGCTGTAAGCTGGCTGAAACAAAGAAATACTGCTGCTTGAGACGAAGCTCCTTACCACTGTAATGATTGTCGTTCGGATAAAGGACCTCAACAATACTTTTGGCCAGATTCTCCTGCTCAACAGCCTTCTGATAATCACCTTTATCGAAGGAATCAAGATTGAACTGTACCAGAGGCTCTGCATCCCAGGTTCTGAGGGAATTGACGATACCATTGTTGTAACCTACAACCGGCATGTCATATGGCACCGCCATAACAGACTGATAACCATCCTGGATATATTTATTGCGTCCAAGCTTCTGGTCATATTCAATACGGACATAACCGCCGAACTTGATCTCCTGAGCATACTCCGGACGCTTAACTTCAAACGGATTGCCATTCTTCAGCCAGTTATCCGGCACTTCCACCTGCTCACCATTCACAATCTGCTGTTTGAACATACCGTATTTGTAACGGATCGTACATCCGTAAGCCGGATAGTTCAAAGTAGACAAAGACTCGATAAAGCATGCTGCCAAT
This sequence comes from Coprococcus sp., assembly GCA_016297495.1. GTDB lineage: Bacteria > Bacillota > Clostridia > Lachnospirales > Lachnospiraceae > Coprococcus_A. Next base: position 87,689 of record JAEDGN010000002.1, on the reverse strand, counting down.
CGGCCCAGACCACCATTACCAAGAGCCGCATCCGGCTCCTGGTCTTCAATTACATTGATATCAATACCCATCTCGCGAAGAACCTCCGCTACTTCCTGATAACAGCAGAGATTGATCAGGTTGTTGCCCAGGGCACGGCCCATGAGGAACTCCATGGAAAGGTAATAAACTGTCTTGGCATCCTGCTTCTCATACTCTTTATGTGCATTCAGCCACTGATCAATGATCATGTCCTTGGAGGCATAAGCCACAGCCTGGAATAATTCCTGCTGGGTTGCTGTCTCCGGTGTTTTTCTGAATAAATATTTAATATTATTAAGAATCTCTTTTTTAAATATCTCTTTGTCAAATGATATCTTGGCAGTATCTGTTGTCATTGCAGTCATTCAAGCATTCTCCTTTTCTACGCCGATCACGACCTTTTCGCCGTTGATATTCCAGTTTTTGCTATACCCATTGATTGTATCAAAACAAATTTCATTTGCCAATACTTCATCTTTGATTTCGGCACTGTTTACACCAACCAGCGATTTAATCTTTTCATTTTGAGCAAAATAGATACGAATATGATCCATAACTTCAAATCCTGCTTCTTTACGCATGGTCTGAACCTTGGAAATAATTTCACGTACGAAGCCTTCCTCCACCAGTTCAGGAGTCAGATTAGTATCCAGAACAACTGTGGTCTCATACTCTGTATCGGATACATAGCCCGGCATCTGTGCAGCATCGATCAGCAGATCTTCCTCCAGAAGAACGATGGTTTCACCATCTACATCAAAGGTCAGCTGGCCTGTTGCTTTTAATTCATTCATGGCTTTATTGCCATCCACACTGCCAAGGAACTGTTTGATACCGCCCAGCTTCTTGCCGTACTTCGGTCCGACAGTACGCAGCTGCGGTTTGAAGCTGTAGGATGTGAACGCACTGACATCCTCCGTGAATACCACTTCCTTTACATTCAGCTCATCCTCGATGATCTCTTTATAGAAATCAGACAATTCAAAAGGTGCCTTGACATACATTCTGCCAATCGGCTGTCTGTTCTTGATATTCGCTGTATTTCTGCAGGCACGGCCCTGAACGACTACACCCAGTACATGATCCATGTTTTCTTCCAGTGCCTTATCGATCCATGCTTCATTGACTTCAGGGAAGTCACATAAATGGATACTCTCAGGCACAGATTTGTCGACATTGACAACGATATTTCTGTAAATCTCCTCTGTCATAAACGGAATCATCGGTGCAGCAGCCTTACAGATCGTTACAAGGGCTGTATAAAGCGTCATATAAGCATTAATCTTATCCTGCTCCATACCCTTTGCCCAGAATCTCTCGCGGCTTCTTCTAACGTACCAGTTACTCATATCATCCACAAATTCCTGCAGAACCTTTGCTGTCTCAGGGATCTTATAAGCGGCAAGATTCTCATCCACAGCCTTTACAGCGGAATTCAGTTTTGACAGAAGCCATTTATCCATAACCGGCAGCTTATCATAATCCAGTGTATATTTTGTCGGATCAAACTGATCGATCTCCGCATACAGCACATAGAAGGCATAGGTATTGTAAAGAGTGCCCATAAACTTGCTGCGGCCTTCCAGTACAGCTTTACCATGGAAACGGTTCGGCAGCCACGGAGCGGAATTGGAGTAGAAATACCAGCGGATAGCATCAGCACCATACTCTCTCAGTGCTTCCATCGGATCAACAGCATTTCCCTTGGATTTACTCATCTTCTGACCATTCTCATCCTGAACGTGGCCCAGAACAATAACGTTCTTGAATGGCGACTGATTGAACAGCAATGTGGAGATAGCCATCAGAGAATAGAACCAGCCTCTCGTCTGGTCTACAGCTTCTGAAATAAAGTCTGCCGGGAACTGCTCCTTAAAGAGATCTTCATTCTCAAACGGATAATGATGCTGTGCAAATGGCATGGAACCGGAATCGAACCAGCAGTCAATAACCTCCGGAACACGATGCATTTCCTTGCCGCAATGCGGACATTTAATGGTAACCGCATCAATAAACGGACGATGCAGTTCAATATCATCCGGGCAATTGTCGGACATACTCTTTAATTCTGCAATACTGCCGATGGCATGCTGATGACCGCATTCACATTCCCATACATTCAGCGGTGTACCCCAGTAACGGTTACGGCTGATACCCCAGTCCTGAATATTCTCAAGCCAGTTGCCGAAACGGCCTTTGCCGATGCTCTCAGGGATCCAGTTAACCGTATTGTTGTTGCGGATCAGATCCTCACGAACAGCTGTCATCTTGATAAACCATGATTCACGGGCATAGTAGATCAGCGGTGTATCACAGCGCCAGCAATGCGGATAGCTGTGCTCGAACTTCGGTGCTGAGAACAGCAAACCTCTCTCAGCCAGATCCTTGATAACCTCCGGAGATACACCCTCTTCACCTTCAAGATCCTTTCTCTTGATACAGGAATGGCCGGCCCATTTTGTCTCTTTGGTCATCATACCATTCTCATCAACCAGCTGCAGGAATGGCAGATCATACTTGCGGCCCACCTTACTGTCATCCTCACCAAAGGCAGGAGCAATATGAACAACACCGGTACCGTCTGTCATGGTAACATATGAATCACAGACAACATAATATGCCTTTTTCTTTGTTTCCACCGGATAAAGGGCCTCATACTCCTTATATTCCAGATCAGTTCCTTTATATGTCTCAAGGACTTCATAAGTGCCTTCACCCAGAACCTGATCACACAGTGCCTGTGCCAGATAGTACACATAGTCCTCTTCCTTCATCTTAACTTTCACATATACCTCATCCGGGTTCACACAAAGAGCAACGTTGGACGGCAGTGTCCACGGTGTGGTGGTCCATGCCAGGATATACGCCTCTTCACCCTTTACTTTAAAACGGGCGATGGCAGATCTTTCTTTCACATCCTTATAACCCTGAGCCACCTCATGACTGGACAGAGGTGTTCCGCAGCGAGGACAGTAAGGCACAATCTTGTAGCCCTTATACAGCAATCCCTTATCCCAGATCTGCTTCAGTGCCCACCACTCGGATTCGATATAATCATTGTGGTAAGTAACATATGGATGTTCCATATCGGCCCAGAAACCAACGACTGAAGAGAATTCCTCCCACATGCCCTTGTATTTCCAGACACTCTCTTTACAATGGCCAATGAACGGCTCCATACCGTAGGCTTCGATCTGCTCCTTGCCGTCAAGGCCAAGCATCTTCTCAACCTCCAGCTCCACCGGCAGACCATGGGTATCCCAGCCGGCCTTACGCGGCACCTTATGACCCTTCATGGTCTTGTATCTAGGAATCATATCTTTGATAACACGGGTCAGAACATGTCCGATATGCGGCTTGCCGTTGGCCGTCGGCGGTCCGTCGTAAAATGTAAATTCAGGGCTGTGCTGCCTCAAATCAATACTCTTCTCAAAGATCATATTATCAGCCCAGAACTTCTCGATTTTCTGTTCTCTTTCAACAAAATTCTGATTTGCACTCACTTTGTCGTACATTGAATTTCCTCCTGCTTTAAATAATAATGACATCATGAATCATGCGCTTCGATTTTGCTTCGCCGGAGGCTCATTCCCGGCATGCAAAAAAAGAAGCCCTCATCCTGAAACAGGATAAGAGCGTACTCTCATAAATAACCACCTATTTCGACATACTGACATATGCGTTCCCTGTAACGGCGGAAAACCGGCACAGCCTACTAAGCCATCGCTGCTCAGCCTGCAACTCGGAAGTGATCTTCACATCTGTTCTACTCACGCCGACTCACACCATCCGCCGGCTCTCTGGAACTTTCGCACAGAGTTACTGTCTTCGTCTTCGTTATTATTCACTTTGTTATCATAGTACAAACCCCAAAATCTGTCAACAGAAATTTTATTTCCAGCCGGCCGCTGTTATCGTAAATTTTGCCAAAAAATTTCTTGTATTTTGTTAATAAAGTGTCTTGTAAATTTTTGTCTGAAGACTATAATATCTATGGAGCAGTATGCCCTTGCGTACTTGTTTTATCATGTTTTTATCGGGGGAGACATTATGTTTAGAGGAGACGACATTCTTAAAATTTATGACGATGATTTGAACAATATAGGAAGAGCAACAAGAGAACAGGTGCACACAGAAGGCCTTCTCCATCAGGTGGCCCATGTATGGATGTTCCAGTCCACAGAGAAGGACACCTACCTTCTGCTCCAGCAGCGCTCCATGAACCGTGAGCTGTATCCGGGCAAATACGACCTGATTCAGACGACTCACTGCGATCCTGAAGAGACCTACGAGGAAGCCATCGTCCACAGCATGGACTACTACCTTGGTTCCAGGATGTCCCAGCAGGATATCATCCATGTAGGCAGTACACACCAGCGTATTGATAATGAGAATTACCATGACAACGCACTGGTTCAGGTCTTTGCTATTTTTGTATCCAAAGCTTTATTCATCATGCCGGATACAGAAGAAATCATCAAGGTCCGCTACCGTGATTTCTGCCGTTTTGTTCACGGTGATACTGCCGCTATTAACATTTACTCACTGGATGATATTTTCCTGAAAGAAAGTTCCCTGGATGAATGGTGGATTCGAAGAGATGAATTTTACGATGTAATGGAGCCATATATTAACAATCGTATCAAGGAATACAAGGCCGGTGCCTGAGAAGAATATAAAACAAAAAAAGAAAGCTGCCGCAAAAGCGACAGCTCCTTTTTTGTTTTATCGCAAATTCAGCGATATCCTATTATTCTGTAATATCAGCATACATGAAGTACCAGTATCCATATGGTGAATGCCAGGATCCTGTGATCTTGCTGCTCTGTAACCAGAAGTCATTGTAGTATGCAATTGGAATACAAGCTGCATCTTCCATCATAATGTCCTCAGCCTGATGAAGTGCTGCGGAACGCTCTGCAGGATCTACAGTTGCAGCTGCTGCATCAAGTGCTGCATCGAATTCCGGATTATTGTACTTACCATCGTTGTTGCCGTTGGTTGAGTAGAATAACTCCAGCTGGTTGGTCGGGTCACTGTAATCAGCTACCCAGCCGTTACGTGCCACGTCATAGTCACCGTTACGACGCATTGGTGTGAAGCTGCCCCATTCAACAATATTAACTTTCAGGTCGATACCAAGTTCAGCCCATGCCTGCTGTAAATACTCAGCAACTACCTTGTGGTAACCGGCATCATTGGTTGTATACTCGATCTGAGGGAAGCCTTCACCGTTCGGATAACCGGCTTCTGCCATTAACTCTTTAGCCTTGGCAAGATTGCCTTCAAAATCATCATTGTTGATGTAAGTCTGACCGCCGTTAGCATTTTCAATAAACTGTGTACCATCTGTATCCATCCAGCCTGGTCCCATGAAGTTGCCGGCTGCTGAATAGGTACCCTGCATCAGTGTACCAGCTACATAGTTACGGTCAACGGCAAGACTTAATGCCTGACGAACCTTTGCATCCTGGAAGCATTCTCTGTTCAGGTTCAGGGAAACATAGTAGGTACCCATAATATAATCTACATAGAACTCATCTGTACCTGTCAGGCTTGGGATTTCCTCTGTCGGAACATCCTTGATCATCATAACTTCGCCTGTCTGGTATGCGCTGTAAGCTGCATTGGAATCTTCGATCAGAGCAAATGTCAGTTTATCAAGCTTAATTGCATCTGCATTCCAGTAGTTTGGATTCTTGCTGAATGTGATGTGAGAACCCGGTACCCATTCTGTCATGTAGAAAGGTCCGTTGGAGACATAGGTCTCTGCGCTTGTGGCCCATGCATCACCGTTAGCTTCAACAGTAGCCTGCTGAACAGGGCTTAATGTTGCGAAAGCTGCAAGACTTCCAAAGTAAGTACATGGATTGTTCAGTTCAACAACCAGCGTCAGATCATCCGGTGCTGTAACAGCCAGAGCATCCAGATCACCTGCTACGGCTTCATCAAAGCCTTTTACCATACCAAGAACTGTCTCTGCATATGGAGCTGCAACATTAGGATCACATACTCTCTTCCAGCTGTATACGAAATCATTCGCTGTCAGATCTGTACCGTCGGACCACTTCAGTCCTTCTCTTAAGTGGAATGTCCATGTGAGACCATCCTCGGATGTCTCCCATGTCTCAGCCTGTCCAGGCTGTAATGTGCCGTCCTGAGCAATTGTCAGAAGACACTCAAATGCGTGCAGCAGCATATTGCCGCCATCTACCGCACTGTTCAGTGCAGGATCCACTGTCTCCGGATCAGGACCAACCTGAACCTTCAATTCCTTCTCCCCTGTTGAAGAACCTGCTTCAGTTGATTCTGCTACAGTTTCATCTCCGCCAGCTGTTTCGCCGGTGGTTTCCTTTGGTGTGGAATTGCTGCCGCATGCAACAAGACCAGCAACCATGGCTACTGTCAGCAGAAAAGGCAAAATCTTTCTTTTCATGTTACTTTCTCCTCCTTTAAATCTCTATAAACATCATGCTTTTGCACAATTGTTTATCACTATAAATATGCACCTTTTAGTTACATTTGTCAAGATGGTGGCAGGCAGCATAATGACCGTTTGACACCTCTTTAAACTCCGGCACCTCTCTGGCGCATAACTCATCTGCATACGGACATCTCGTCCTGAACCGGCAGCCTGAAGGCGGATTCAGCGGGCTTGGCACATCCCCCTCCAGAGCAATACGCTTGCTCTGTCTGGCAGTCTTCGGATCCGCAATCGGAATAGCCGAGATCAGACTCTTCGTGTACGGATGGAGACTGTGCATGGTCAGTTCGTAACTGTCAGCCAGCTCTACCAGCTTGCCAAGATACATAACACCGATGCGGTTGGAAATATGCTTCACCACAGACAGGTCATGGGCAATGAACAGATAGGTCAGATTCATGCTCGCCTGCAGATCTTCAAACATGTTAATGACCTGTGCCTGAATGGACACGTCCAATGCAGAAATCGGTTCATCACACACAATAAACTCCGGATTAACAGCCAGAGCCCTGGCGATACCGACACGCTGACGCTGACCGCCGGAGAACTCATGGGGATATCTGTTGGCATGCTCAGAGTTAAGTCCTACCTTCTCAAGCATATCAATAATCATATTATATCTTTCCTGCTTTGACGATGCCAGATGATGAATATCAATAGGTTCTCCCACAATATCCCCAACAGTCATACGCGGGTCCAGGCTGGCATAGGGATCCTGGAATACGATCTGCATCTTCTTGCGGTATGGCAGCATATCCACAGCGATCTTTTTCTCTTTATCAAATATTACATCACCGTCATAGATGATTCTGCCATCTGTCGGCTCATACAAGCGAAGAAGGGTACGGCCCGTGGTGGTCTTACCGCATCCTGACTCACCGACCAGCCCCAATGTCTCTCCCCTGTTGATAAAGAAAGAAACGTCATCTACCGCCTGTACATATTTTTTATTCTTTCCAAAGCCACCGGCCGGGAAATACTGCTGTAAATGTTCTACCTGAACTAATTTATCACTCATTGGCGGCCTCTCTTTCCATCTGTTCCTTCTGATTCATCCAGCACTGAGTATAATGGACATCCCCGAACATCGTCACCGGCGCCATCTCCCTCAGACAGATCTTCATACAATTATTGCATCTCGGGGCAAAAGGACATCCCTTCGGCGGATTCAGCATATCGATCGGTGTACCTTCGATCGGCACCAGACGCTCGTGTTCTTTGGCATCCAGTCTCGGAATGCTCCTGAGCAGTCCCTTTGTATACTCGTGCTTCGGATTATAGAATATATCATCCGTCGTTCCGTATTCAACAATACGGCCCGCATACATAACTGCAATCTTTTCACACATGCTGGCTACGATACCCAGATCATGGGTGATCATGATAATCGCCATACCCAGCTTTTCCTTAAGCTCCATCATGAGCTCCAGAATCTGAGCCTGAATGGTCACATCCAGCGCCGTCGTCGGCTCGTCGGCAATCAGCAGCTTCGGTTCACAGGCCAGGGCAATGGCGATCATCACACGCTGGCGCATACCGCCGGACAGTTCGTGAGGATACTGCTTCAGACGCTTATCAGGCTCATTAATGCCTACCAGTTCCAGCAGTTCTTTCGCTCTGGCACGGGCTTCGGCTTTATTCTTATCCGTATGAAGACGGATAACCTCTTCGATCTGATTGCCAACCGTATATACCGGATTCAGACTGGTCATCGGATCCTGAAAGATAATCGATACTTCATTGCCTCTGATCTTACGGAATTCCTTCTCTGTCAGATCATTGATACGGTGTCCGTTAAAATCCAGTGTGCCGCCGATGAGTTTGCCAGGATGGGCCGTCAATCCCATCAGGCTGTAGGCTGTTACTGATTTACCTGAACCACTCTCTCCAACAATACCAAGGACCTCTCCCTCGCCCAGATGAATGGATACATCATTGAGAGCCTTCACTTCACCGGCCGGTGTAAAGAAGGAAAGACGTTCATGCTGTATATCTACTAAATATTCTCCCATTTTAAACGCTCCTTCCTAATTTTTAAGTTTCGGGTCAAATGCATCACGTAAGCCGTCACCCAGAAGGTTGAAGCTCAGGATGATCAAACTGATGACTGCTGCCGGAATGAACAGCAGATACGGATAGGTATTCAATCCGTTAATGGCATCGCTGGCAAGACTTCCGAGGGATGGCATCGGCACAGCGACACCGAGACCCAGGAAGCTCAGGAAACTCTCTGTAAAAATAGATGATGGAATCTGAAGTGTTGTGGTAACAATCAATGTCCCGATACAATTCGTCAGCAAATGTTTCTTAATAATTCTGCCTGATGAAGCACCCAGTGCCTTGGCAGCCGTTACATATTCACTCTCTTTAAGCATCAGGATCTGGCTCCGCACCATACGGGCCATACCTACCCAGTAGAGAAGCGCAAATACAACGAAGATACTGACCAGATTCTCACCCATGACCGACAGCCAGCCAAAACCGGGCACCTGAGCCAGCTGAGCCAGCGGCTCCTTCAGCGCGAAGGACAGCAGTACAATCAGCAAAATATCCGGAATCGTATAAATAATATCAACAATACGCATCATAATCAGATCGACCCAGCCTCCGGCAAAGGCGGCAATGGAGCCGAAAGCCGAACCAATAACAAGAATAATGGCTGCGGCAACAATACCGACGAGCAGAGATATTCTGCTGCCCATCATGACACGAATGGCATAATCACGGCCCATCTTGTCCGTACCGAAAAAGTGCGGGAACACCTTCTCTCCGGCCGCGATCCTCTCCAGCTCCTGTTCGGAATACTGCATCGGTGCCAGATTATTGGCCCCCTGGATCTGCGTCTTATAGGAATACGGATAAAATGACGGTACAATAAACGCAAAAATCATAACAATAATGATAATGATAAGGCTGACCATGGCCACCTTATTCCTGCGCAGACGTCTCAGACCATCCTTCCAGAAGCTGACACTGTCCCGCATCATCACCAGACTCTCTTTTTCCTCATCAGTAGCCGGAAGAAAGTCATCTGGATCTATTTTTAATTGAAAACTTAAAGGATTCTTATCCATTGTCACTCTCCTCCTGTTATTTCAGTTTAATTCGCGGATCAACGATCTTATAAACAATATCCACAACCACATTAAGAATAATCATCAATGTAGCAAGGAAAATCGTCGTTCCCATAATCATTGTGTAATCACGGCCATTGATCGCCTTGATGAATTCTCCGCCAAGTCCCGGAATCGTAAAGATCTTCTCAACGATAAAGCTTCCTGTCAGAGTGTAGGCTGTCATCGGTCCCACATAGGTGATAACCGGCAGGATGGCATTACGAAGCGCATGTTTAAACAGGGAAACCTTCTGCGACAGACCCTTTGCCCGGGCTGTACGCATATAATCCTGTCCCAGCACATCCAGCATGGAGGAACGCATCAGACGCATGATATACGATGTCGGATAGGCAGCCAGTGCCGCCACAGGCATGATATAACTCGTCCATCCCTTCAGCCCCAGTGTCGGCAGCCATTGCAACTTGACACCGAATACATACAGCAATAAAGTGCAGATAACAAAACCCGGTACCGCAATGCCGCAGGTAGCTATGACACTGAACAGGCTGTCTATAGCCGTTCCTCTCTTATAAGCCGCCAGAACACCCAATGGAACACCGATGCATAATGAAATAACAACCGCCATTCCGCCAATTTTTGCGGATACAGGGAATTTCATAGTGATAATATCCATGACTGTACGGCCTCTCTGCTTCAGGCTGTCACCAAAATCACCGTGTGCCGCATCACTAATATACGTAAAATAACGTTCCATCAACGGTTTATCCAGCCCGTATTTTTCTTCCAAAGCCTTCGTAGCTGCAGGGCTGATCGCTTTTTCTGATAAGAATGGTCCGCCGGGAACCATATTCATCAGGAAAAATGTAATGGTTGCAACCGCCCAGATTGTGACGATTGCCAATGCAATTCTTTTAACTATGTACTTACCCACTTTCCTCTCTCCTATTCGATTTTATTCCGCTGTTATTATAACCACTGCTGCCCTCAAATGTCTATGGACAAAAACTGCCATCTGGCCTTTATGCCCGCCAGCCCGGTCATTCCAGAATATCCTTCATTGTAGCACACTTTTTTAAAAGCGTATAGATAAAAAAACTTTTATAATGCATAAAATTGCATTAAAACACTCAAAGCGGTCCTCCTGACAAAAGAAAGACCGCTCCAAAGGTTAGCATATAAATTATATTGTATGATTATAAATTGTTATCTTACCATATCTCTTGTAATCTCTTTCAGACTGAAAGCACCGCACATAGCCATTGTATCTGCCAGTTCGCCTGCCAGTTTATGAATATAGGCTTCCACACCCGCTTCGGCACCGCCATATACAGCCGTTACAAACGGACGGGCAATGAGAACGGCATCTGCACCCATAGCCAGAGCTTTAAATACATCTACACCACTGCGGATACCGCCGTCTACAAAAATCTTCATGCTGCCGCCAACAGCTTCAACGATTTCAGGAAGCACCTCTGCTGTGGACGGACACTGATCCTGTACACGACCGCCATGATTGGATACAACGATGGCTGCTGCTCCGGCTTCTTTAGCCTTCAAAGCTCCCTTTACAGTCATGATTCCTTTTACAATGAACGGAACACCTGCTGCCTCAACGATAGCTTTCAGATCTTCCACGGATTTACCGCCTGCCGGTGGTGTCATATTTTTCAGGAATGGAAGTCCTGCTGCATCCACATCCATGGCAACAGCAAAAGCACCCGATTTTTTCACCAGTTCCATCTTCTCACGAATGGTGTCAATATTCCATGGCTTTACCGTTGGGACACCCATACCGCCCGCCTGAGCAATGGCATCTGTAGCCGCCTCCATAACCTTTGGATTGGTACCATCACCCGTAAATGCCACAATACCATTCTCTGCACAGGCAGATACCAGTACTTTATTATAAGAAACATCATCATAGGCTTCACTGTAATGCAGATTGACCGCACCCACAGGACCTGCAAAAAATGGATATTTAAATGTCTTGCCAAAGAGTTCCAGGGAAGTATCAACCGGCCCCGTTGCACATAAAGTATCCATATTCACACGGATTTCCTGCCATTTCTGATAGTTGCGGATCGCTGTATCGCCGACTCCCTTGGCTCCCGGACCCGGCACCGTATTTCTGCAGGCCATACCGTTACATACAGGACATGCTTTACAGAACTTTCCGATATTACCGCGTGCATTCTCAATTACTTCATTATAATTCATTTTGTATTCCTCCTTTTTACAATTCATCCGCGTAACCATGCCGGAATGAACAATTATCATGTCACTGCATGCATCGGATCAATTGTAAGCTTAATCAACCCTACAGACTAAGTATAACACCAATCACACCAGATGCAATAATATAAATAATCGGATGTTTGTCAGTTTTTTTGTAAACAATATAAAGAATCACACCAAAGATAAATGCTTTTAGATTAAGCAGATCCATGATCGAACCTGTCTGCTGATACAGCTGCGTCCGAAGGAAAGCAGCTTCAGCCACACGCAGCCCCGCAACTGAGATCAGTCCCACCGACGCGGCACGCAGTCCATACATCGCATACTGAACATACTTATTTGTCTTGAATTTTTCCAGGATATTCGACACTATAATGATGATAATAATGGACGGCGTCACCAGACCCGCAACGGCGATAATTCCACCGAAGACTCCCATGGATGTAAAGCCTGTGTAGGTAGCCATATTGACACCCATTGGTCCCGGTGTCGATTCAGAGATGGCAATCATATTGGATATATCATCAAGCGTAAACCATCCCGTCTTCGCCTGCATATCATAAAGGAACGGCAATGTTGCAAGACCACCGCCAATGGCAAAAAGTCCTGTCTTAAAAAATTCCCAGAAAAGCTGTAGTAATAATGGCATCTCTTTCCCTCCTTATGCTTTCTGTGCTTTTGCACGCTCTATCAGTGTCTTAATGACAATACCTGCCACACCTGCACAGACAATCCATACAAATGCCGCCACATCAGTAAACAATGACAGAACAACAATGGCCGCAAAAATAATATAGGTGGCCGCATCAATAAGAGACTTCTTCGCCAGTTTCAGCACTGCATTCAGCACAAGAATGCATACACACACACGGATTCCTGCCAGTGCATGCTGTACCCATGTAATATGCGTAAAACTGTTAATAAATGCCGCAATGATCATGATAATGACCAGTGATGGAGCCACGCAGCCTGCCGTCGCTACGATACCGCCGATAACCCCTTTTCGCTTATAACCGATAAAGGTAGCCGTATTGATGGCAATGATGCCCGGCGTGCACTGACCAATGGCATAATAATCCATCAGCTCCTCACTGGTTACCCATTTCTTGTTTTCCACCACTTCCCTCTGAAGAATCGGCAGCATGGCGTAACCGCCGCCAAAAGTGAAGCCGCCAATTTTGGCAAAAACAATGAACAGTTCAAATAATTCCTTCATATTATAAATACTCCTTTCAAAAAAATCTTTATTGAATGTTTCATCAGCCTGCGATATACTTTTTTATATCAATCACTATGCTTTCATATGAAGAGGTTTTTATGACTTTGACACAGTTGAAATATTTTCAGACTATCTGCAAATACAATAATATCACCCGGGCATCTGCAGAACTGCATATTTCCCAGCCCAGCCTTTCCAGTGCCGTGAAAGAGCTTGAGCAGGAGTTCGGTGTCGCCCTGTTCAACCGCCGAAGCCGCGGTCTTGAACTGACCCCGGAGGGACAGTATTTTCTTGAAGAGACAAACAAACTGCTGACTCAGGCCGAACATCTTGCGGACCATATGAAGCAGCTGGGCAATGACAATCATACAGTTTCCCTCGGGCTGCCTGCCATGAGTGGTTCTCTTGTCTTCGCCGATCTGCTTCAGGCTCTCTATGCCCGCTCACCTGGTACGCATATCCAGGTCATGGAAAACGGCTCGCTCGCCAATCGTACAAAAGTTCTGGACAACACACTGGATGCGGCAATTATTACCAGAAACAGTCCTCTGTCATCGGGCTATGGTCATGTTGCACTGCGGCATGTGGATATCTGTCTATATGTGGCTGCTTCCAATCCTCTGGCATCCAAAGACAGACTTTCTATTGAAGACCTGAACAGACTCCCGCTGGCGATGCTGCCGGAGGATACTTTCCTGAACGACTGTATCCGACAGTTCTATCATGACAAAGGACTGACCCTCAATGTTGTCGTCCGCACCAACCAACTGGCCACTATCCAGCAGCTGGTCGCCAACAACACAGTGGCTTCCTTTCTTCTGGATCATGTCCTGGAAGAAAGCAGTGACATTATCAAACTGACTGTTCCGGAACTTCCCCCTACGGAAATCGATCTGATCTGGAAAGCCGGGCATCAAATATCTCCTCATCTGCGAAACCTGATCGCGGCAGCCAGATGTATATAATTACAGTGATCCCTGGTCATTATTGTAGCTCAAATCTCAGGATTAATCCAATACATAAGTTTTATAGTGATATAGTTTCAATCTATATCACTATAAAAAAGATATCATTTCTTGTTCTATTCCTGTGTTTCATCTCTCTCCATTTTGATTTTTAAAGGCACAAAACAACCTATGTGAAATTTTAAACAATAGAAATTGCATTTTTTAAATTATAAATCCTTGTTTCATAGCATCTCCGTTCCCCAAATGAATGACTATTATTTAACACTTGCATTTTCATATATCTTATCGTATAGTAATTTTATGTGTGTACGGCAAAGGGCCGAATAAACATTTTATATGGGGATAAGCAAAACTATTAATGATTCAAAAAGGAGATTTACAAAATGGAAAATATTCAAATCAAGCCATTTAAACGTGTTCTTGTAGCCAACCGCGGCGAGATTGCCATCCGTGTTTACCGTGCATTGAACGAGCTGGGAATCACAACCATCGGTATTTACTCCAAAGAAGACCGTTATGCTCTTTTCCGTTCCAAAGCGGATGAGTCCTATGAACTGAGACCAAATAAAGGACCAATTGATGCCTATCTGGATATCAAAGGCATCATCGATATCGCAAAAACTGCCCATGCTGATGCCATCCATCCAGGCTATGGTTTTCTCTCTGAGAATCCTGAATTTGTAGAAGCCTGTGAAAAAAACGGCATCACATTCATCGGACCATCCAAAGAGATTATGAATGCCATGGGAGACAAGATTTCCTCCAAACAGATGGCAATCAAAGCCGGTGTTCCTATTATTCCAGGTGTCGACCACGCATTAAAAACAGAAGAAGAAGTCCTTCAGGTGGCTGAAATGGTGGGCTATCCGGTCATGCTGAAAGCCTCCAATGGCGGCGGCGGCCGTGGTATGCGTATCGTCAACTGTGCAAAAGACATGCCGAAGGAATACCGCGAAGCCTGCAATGAGTCCAAAAAAGCCTTTGGTGACGATCAGATTTTCATTGAAAAATATATCCGGGGTCCCAAACACATAGAAGTGCAGATTTTAGCCGACAATTACGGCAATGTTGTCCACCTCTATGACCGTGACTGTTCTGTTCAGCGGCGTCATCAGAAGGTCGTGGAATATGCACCGGCTTTTAGTGTGCCTGACGAAACACGAAATATCATTTTCGGCAGTGCAGTAAAACTGGCCAAGATGGTCGGCTACCGCAATGCGGGTACCCTGGAATTTCTGGTGGATGAGGATGGCCGGCCGTATTTCATTGAGATGAATCCGCGTATTCAGGTGGAACATACGGTTTCTGAAATGGTAACAGGCATTGATATCGTTGCCTCCCAGATCCTTGTCGCTGAAGGTTATCCCCTTAACAGTCCTGAGATCAACATTCCGTCTCAGGAAGCCATCAAATGTCTGGGCTACTCCATCCAGACCCGTGTTACAACCGAGGATCCATCCAACAATTTCCTGCCAGATACAGGCAAGATCACTGTATACCGTTCCGGTTCCGGAAATGGTGTCCGTCTTGATGGCGGAACTGCCTATACGGGTGCAGAAATTCTGCCATACTATGACAGCCTCCTTGTTAAGGCCATTACCCATGACCGGACTTTTGAGGGTGCTATCCGCAAATCCCTCCGCGTATTGAAGGAAATGAGAATCCGTGGTGTCAAGACCAATATTCCATTTCTGATCAACGTCATCAACCATCCTACCTTCCGGAATGGCGCATGCTACACGACTTTTATTGAAGAAACACCTGAACTGTTCGAACTGCAGCAAAGCCAGGACCGTGCCACCAAAATTATTGAATTTCTCGGCAATAAGATTGTCAATGTCACAGGGGGCGATAAACCGTTCTTTGAAAACCGGGTTCTTCCTGTATACGATGATACCAGACCTGTCTACGGTGCAAGGGATGAATTCCTGAAGCTGGGTGCAAGAGATTTTACTCAGAAGATTCTTCATGATAAAAAACTCTATGTAACAGACACCACCATGCGCGATGCCCAGCAGTCTCTGATGGCCACCCGAATGCGTACCAAAGATCTGGCCGGGGCTGCCCGTGCCACCAATGCCTTCATGCAGAATGCCTTTTCCGTTGAATGCTGGGGCGGCGCTACTTATGATACCGCCTACCGTTTTCTAAAAGAATCTCCATGGAAACGTCTGGCTATCCTTCGCGAAAGAATGCCCAACACCCTGATTCAGATGCTGCTGCGTGCCTCCAATGCAGTCGGGTACAGCAACTACCCTGACAATGTGGTGCGTGAATTTATCCGGGTATCCGGTGAACGTGGTGTAGATATTTTCAGAATATTTGATGCTCTGAACTGGATAGAAAATATGAAAATGCCAATTGAAGAAGCGTTAAAGACAGGCAAGATCGTTGAAGGCGCGATCTGTTATACCGGCGACCTGAGTGATTCGAAAGAAACAAAATATACACTGGATTACTATGTCAATAAAGCAAAAGAGCTGGAAGCACTGGGCATTCATACTCTGGCGATCAAGGATATGGCCGGACTTCTGAAACCGTATGCCGCAAAGGAACTGGTAACAGCCCTGAAGTCAGAACTGACTATTCCTATTCATCTCCACACCCATGATTCAACAGGCAATGGCGTCGCAACAGTTCTTATGGCAGCGGAAGCCGGCGTTGATATCGTTGACCTGGCCATTGAATCCATGAGTACCCTTACCAGCCAGCCGTCCATGAACTCTGTAGTGGAAGCGCTCCGTGGAACAGAACGTGACACCGGACTTGACAGGGATGAACTCAGTGAATTGAGCCGTTATTATGCAAGAGTCCGCAAAGTCTATAAATCATTTGAGAGCGGCATGGATTCTCCGAATGTGGATATTTACAAATACGAGATTCCTGGCGGCCAGTACTCCAACCTGTTGGCACAGGTGGAAGCCATGGGCATGAAGGATCAGTTCGAAGATATCAAACAGCTTTACAAGGATGCCAATGACCTGCTTGGCAATATCACCAAGGTTACACCAACCTCCAAGGTAGTAGGAGATATGGCTATTTTCATGCTGAAAAACGGTCTGACAAAGGACAATATTCTTGAAGTCGGTCGAGATCTTTCCTATCCGGCATCTGTTGTGGATTATTTCAAAGGCATGATCGGCCAGCCGGATGGCGGCTTCAATCCGGAGCTTCAGAAAATCGTACTGAAAGGTATAGAACCGATTACCGTCCGACCGGGTTCATTGCTTCCGGATGCTGATTTTGATGCAATCAAAACCCATTTAAAGAGCAAATATGATCTCAGCGGCTTCACAGAAGAAGAAATCCACCAGAAAGCTGTCAGCTATGCCCTCTATCCGAAGGTATATGAAGATTACTGTGAGCATTTTGAAGCATATAACGATGTTACCCGTCTGGAAAGCCATGTTTATCTCTATGGTCTGCGCCGGGGCGAAGAAACTTCTCTGAAGATCGGTGAAGGCAAGGAGCTGTTGATTAAATTCCACAGTATGTCCGCACCGAATGATGAGGGCAAACGTACCCTGATCTTTGAAGTCAACGGCTCCGTCCGTGAAGTCGCCATCGTAGACGAAAAGATGGAAGTAAAGTCCGACAGAAAACTGAAAGCCGACAAGAACAATCCGGCTCATGTAGGTTCCTCCATTCCAGGCACAGTCAGCCAGGTATTCGTCAAGGAAGGAGAGAAAGTGGCACAGAATCAGCCGCTGCTCATCATCGAAGCCATGAAGATGGAGACAACCATCGTTGCCAAACAGGACGGCGTCATCGACAAGATCTACGTAGCTGCCGGCGATCGTGTCAACTCCGGCGATCTGCTGCTGTCCTTCGTTAAATAAATACGGCCTTTGAAAAAGAATAACTCTGCTGAAACATGCTCATCGCAAATCGTTTCAGGAGAGTTATTCTTTTTTATGCCTGTCCAGAGGCACAGCCCAGGGAACCGGCTGTCGCAAATCGTTTCATGCCATGGCTCGGTTTTCTTTCCATTTGCCTGACATGAGGAATACAATGATTAGTATCAAAGACCCCAGAGAGGCCACCGGACCGCCCAGACCTACACCTCTCAATCCCATATTGGCCACAAGCCCAAATAAAATAGCCGCCGGGACTCTCAGGATGATGGCTGACAGCATGTTGTTGACCATGGAGAAAGTCGTATGTCCTGCCCCGATAAACAAACCATTGATGCAAAATACAAATGGTACAATTAAATAATCAAAAGTAAATGTACGAAGATATTGAACCCCGTAATCGATCATTTCGCTATCGTCATTGAATATGCGAAGAATTTCTGTCGGAAACACCTGCGCCAGTAAGAAGATCAGAAAACTGATACAAAAAGCAATAACCGTACCAATCTTACAGGTCCTGACAGCTCTGTCCCATTTACCCGCACCGATATTCTGGGCACACATTGTAGAAACAGAAGCGCCCATGGCGATGGCCGGGAGAATGGCAAAACCGTTAAACTTTGCCACTACACCGATGGCAGCAGAAGCACTGACTCCGCCAATAACATTCACCAGTGCCGTGATGATCATAAACGAAAAACTGGTCACACCATTCTGAATGGCGCCTGGCAGGCCGAGTCTGAATATTCTTCCCGCCTTATTCTTCTGTATTCTGAAGGATGAAGGTTTAAAATCAAATACAAAATCACTTCGAATCATAACGACAATGCAGGTGATCATACTGACTGCCTGAGATATAACCGTTGCAATGGCCGCCCCAAGAGCGCCCATGTCAAATCTGCCCACCAGAATCAGATCCAGTATCACATTGGTAACACAGGCAATTAATACAAAATACAAAGGTCTCGTACTGTCACCCATTCCCCGCATGATGGCGCTGAATACATTATAACCAAAGATAAAAATCAATCCGATCACAGTCACCGTCAGATATCTGCTTGCCTCCTCATAGGCCTCTGCCGGAGTCTGAATCAAATGCAGAACCTTATCCTTAAAAACAAGCATCAGAATCGTGATAAGAACAGCCGCAATCAGAAGGGTCGTCATCAGCGTTGCCGTTGTCTCCTCCATATCCTTCCGCTTTTTTGCCCCCAGATACTGGGCAATCAATACTGTACCGCCGGTACACAGACCGACAACAATGTTGGTCAGAATCAGGGTCACCTGACTGCCGATATTAACTCCCGACATACTGATAGTTCCGCTGAAACGGCCCACGATCAGCATATCAGCCACACTGTACAGTGTTTGTATAATATTTGACACCAGAAAAGGCAGTGAAAACATAATCAACTGTCTGACAACACTGCCCTCCGAAAGATTTTTTTCAAAATTGCTCATCCTGTCTCTCTCCTTCGCTGCTTCTGCATTTGTACTTCATTCCAACCATATTGTACCGTAATTGTTCTATATTGTAGCGCATATATCCTATAATATCAATGGAATATTATTGTATAATACTATTTCTATGAAAAAAGCCCCTCGCATTTTGCGAGGGGCAGTCACTACAGAAATGCTTTTATCTTTCTATCTTCAGTTCCATTTAAACCAGCTGCTAAAAGATTTTATTATCTTTGTCATCGTCTCGCCACAGGTGCGACAGGTGCGGGACAGTTCACCATCCCGGCTCCATCCAGGCAGTCTGGTCAATTTCCATGCTGAATAGTTATGACCTGCGGCGGGAATTATTTCTGTTTCCAGAACCTCACCACAATTCACACATTTAATATCCTTTTCACCAGCTTCTTCGCAGGTGGCCTCTTTGACAGTTTCCCATTCTCCATGGCTGTGTCCCTCTGCGGAGATTTCTTCACCACAGGAAACTTTCTCACCACAGACGGTGCAGACCTCATCACCTGTATATCCTGGTTCTGTACAGGTAGCTTCCTTCTCATTCACGCGTGTTATGCTGTGCCCCTCAGGCGCATCACCATAAGATGCCCCGCACTCTTTACATACCGCCTGCTCTGTGCAGGTTGCGGTTCCGCCGGTATGTGACGCTTCATCAGCGATAGTACCACATTTTGCACAGGTATGCCAATGATTTTCCCCGTCTGAATCCCATGCACCACCGAAATCATGTCCTCCCGGAACGCTGCCGACAGAGTATGCCGCTACTGTACCGCTTACTTCGCAGGCTGCCAGCAATATCGGTGTAGCTTCAGGCTTCTCCGAGAAATCGCGGGAATTGATATAATTGACAAAGGAAGCATTTGCCGGATCAGTGATATCATACATCATAAGGCCACCAATACGTTCCAGTGCCACAAAAGCATAGGTGCTGCCGTTTACAGTTCCGACTGTGACGCTTTCCGGCTCCGGACCTTTTTTGGTCGACCGGCTGTCATATTCATTATCATCATTAGAGCAGTTGAAAAATCCAGGAAGATATGCCGCCGTCTTCTCCTCGAAGTCATTGGCACTGTCATAAACCTGTGTCAATCCATTGCTGTCCACTCTGTATATGGAAAAGGATCTGCCGCCGAACAACACGTTTTTTTCCTCAGGCAGTCCATCAGTAACATCCGGATCGATTACACGTACCTTTTTAGCTTCAGTACCGTCAGCAGCCGTAAGGGTCACTTTTTTCTCGTTGAGATATTCCGAATCACCGCTGCCCCACTCGCGTGCATCGCCTTCGTTGGCTGTCAGCAGATAAGTCTGTCCTCCGGTGGTATAAAGAGAAATCCCATCCGGCATATAGGCACCGACTGCATTTTCATAGGTTTTTGGTACATACTGATCATCTCCCACAAGATCAATGGCATTTTCCGTGAGGCTTAGATCTTTGTAGCCGAGAGAATATATGCCTGTGTATGTATTCGTGCCAAGATCAAGTATTGCAATAGCATTGGCCTCCTGAAGTGCTACATAAGCTATGCTGTCTGTGCAGGCAATATATTCCGGTTCAAGATCCACAGAAGGCAGCGCATCTTTCCTGAAAATCACACCCTGATTGACAAGGTCGCCTCTTCTGGCATCATAAGCTTCAAACCCAATGGTGTCAGAGGTGCTCTGTGTCAGATCTTGCGTATTCAGCGTAATGATCGTAACTGAACCGGCCGAATCTGTAATACCGTCTCCCACACCATTGCGCGGCTCACCTTCATTGGCTGTCAGCACTTTGCTTCCATCCGGTGTGAAAGTCACCATATCCGGCTGAATGCCGGCAGGAATCAGGGCGAGCAGTTCGCCATCTGTGCTCACAAAGGCAACATAACCATTCTTGTCACAGGCTTCATCCTGCAGTGCAACTGCAGCAATGCCCAGTTGGGAATTGACTGAAACAGAAGTCATATCCCCATATGTAAAATCAGATATCACATCATTGACAAGGGCTTTGATATCCAGCGATTTCGCCGTCATCTGAGTGGAGACAGCACACGTCACACTTGACAGATCAACAATATCCAGTTTCCCGGTCGCACCGTTGACAACCCATGCCTGGTTGTTTTTTGCATCATAGGAAACGATCTCGGCGACACCGCCATCCTTATTGGATACACCAGTTACGTAAGAGCCAAGCTTATTCAAGGCAATCGCATTATCATTCTCAAATCCATCTGTTTTCAGGACAAAATCCTGCTTTTCATCTTCTGCCAGATCTTTCCATACAAGTAATGTAAAATCTTCGGCATTATTATCCGTGTCATCAAAATTTGTACGGCGCAGTGATTTCTGCTTCGAAATATCCTGGGTTGCCGGCTGATCACCTTCACCGACATCCTGGAAATCCGTAGTTCAGGTAGATACCGCATCCACACGAGTATCTCCATTATAAAGAATCACTTCCACACTCTGGTCGTTATCAATAACCTGCGTCCAATCCATATCGGCATCTTCCAGTGAAACAACCGCCACATCCGTTTCTTCTGCTGCACAGCGAATCAGGAAAGAATGCTTTGCCGGAATAGAGCCCTCAAGTGCAAGCTCCCTGACCTCAACCATGCCGTCATTCTGCCAGGTAGAACCGGCATGTTTTCCCTTAGAATTTTCTCTATTGGAAGAATACGTAATTTTATAACCCGAAAGATCTATTTCAGAATCTGTTGGATTATATAACTCAATAAAACTGTTGGAAAAGGGTGTGTCTCCTTTTCCGCCGCCACCATAGAGCTGATTGATCTCGATGTAATCCGGCACGGCTGCATATACTGGAAATGCCGGAATCGCCTGCAGTAAACCGGACGTCAACATAAACGTCAGCAGTCCTGCAACTGCTTTTTTAGGTGTTCGCATATAAAATCCTCCTGTACAAAATAGACTATGATGCTGAAGTAAATGGGTCAATAACGGCAGTCCTTCTCCAGCATCATGACATTCATAGTATATCAGGTGAATTTCCAGCCAACTATCAAGCAGGTGTAAAGATTATGTAAAAGGCATCTAATCAATCGTTACATCCGGTTCGGAACAGGTAACTGCATGGGCAGCTTTTTCATCCTGACGGGCAATATACTGAACCAGACTGATGCACTGATTGGAATATCCCCACTCATTATCATACCAGGCAATCAGCTTGACGAAAGTTTCATCCAGCATGAGGCCGGCCTTTACATCAAATACACAGGTATTATAATTGCCTCTGATATCGCCGGATACGATCTCGTCATCGTTGTATTCGATGATTCCCTTCATAGATGACAGGCTGGCATCTTCCACAGCCTCACAGATCTGAGCATAGGTTGCCGGTCTGCTCAGCTGCATTGTCACATCTACAACAGATACGTCATTAGAAGGCACACGGAAACTTACACCCGTCATCCTGCCCTGCATCTCAGGAAGGACAAGGCCAACCGCTTTTGCAGCACCTGTTGTGGATGGAATGATATTATTAAATACGGAACGTCCTGTTCTCCAGTCTCTTCCACCGTTGGAATCTACCGGCTTCTGTTTTGAAGTTGAAGAATGAATCGTTGACATTAAAGCTCTTTCAATACCAAAAGCATCGTTGATGACTTTTGTCAGCGGAGCCAGACAGTTGGTCGTACAGGAAGCGTTGGAGATAACTGTCATACTCGGATCATAGGTCTTATTATTAACACCCATAACAAAAGTCGGGAAATTATCATCTTTACCAGGCGCTGTCAGAATAACTTTTTTTGCGCCTCCATTTAAATGCTTACGGCAATCCTCAAGGGTTCTGAAAGCACCGGTTGACTCAATAATATACTCAGCGCCGCAGGAAGCCCAGTCAATCTTTGCCGGATCCGATTCAGATAATACTCTGATATGTTTGCCATTCACAACCAGGCAATCGTCTTCTGCCCTGACTTTTCCTTTAAAACGTCCAAAAACGGAATCATATTCCATCTGATAAGCCATACGCTTAATATCAGCATTCCGAAGATTAATTGCACATACTTCGATATCTGTATCTCTCTCCTCCAGAATTCTCATGATAACTCTTGCAATACGACCAAACCCGTTAATACCAACTTTTACAACCATTTTATGACACTCCTTCAAAATAAAACATTCATTCATTATCATCTATCACACAGGCCCGTAATTGAGAATCCGGATTTTTACCGTCGACATGATTCCTCTCCGAATTCCTTTGTCATTATAGAATGGTATTTTATCAATGTCTAATATGTAAAATGCAACGATTGATATAAGCAAAACGCAATTTTGATATATTTATCACGATAATTGCACTTGTTTTGCTTTATTTTAAAGGATATGTTAAAATAAAAACAGAGAATTATGATGCAGATCCGTCTGCAGAGGGGGTATGGTTGATGAAACGCAATCAATTGGAAATGCTGGTAATCATGGAAAACTGTATGACTCTGAAAGAAGCAGCCAATTTATTACATAAAAGTCCTTCCACCATCGGACGTTCCCTGAAAAGTCTGGAAAATGAACTTGAATGCTGCCTGTTCCGCTATTCCAGGAACAGTCTTGTCCCTACTCCGGAAGGCAAAATGATACTGGAATATGCCCATGCTTTCACAAAACTGATGGAAGAAATGGAGCATTTTCTCTCATCTTTATCGCCCCAACCGGCTTATCATAACTGGTCCGAACGGGAAATGAATTATCTTCTCATGATCCGCAGAAAAGGGAATCTTTCCCGTGCGGCAGAGGAGCTTTTTGTCAGTCAGCCTTCCCTCAGCCAGATGCTGACTGTTCTGGATGAGGTTTGTTCCTTTCCTATTTTTGAGCCTGTCTGGAACGGACTGCAGCTCAGCATACAGGGAGAAATTCTTTTTATTTATATAGAAAAAATGGCTACCATTTTTCAGGAAATCCATGAAGAGCTGGATGAATTTAAAAACCTCCGACGCGGCACGGTAAAGGTGGGTATTCCGGTCAGCCTTGGAAGTTATCTGATTCCGCTCATTGTACCAGCCTTCCTGAAGCGCTTTCCCGGAATCAAACTCCGGATACTGGAAGCCAATTCACAGAAGTTGAAATATATGTTAAGGGAAAAACAGGTGGATTTCTGTATTTTACATGAAATTACAGACAAAACAGCACTAAAAAAAGAGCTGGTATCTGATGATTATATCCACTACCAGCAGTACTATGAGGAACCGTTCTTTCTTGTCATGCCAAGGAAATGGAAAAATCAGTTTGCGCTGCCAAAAGACACACCACTGCAGGCAGAAGATCTGCTAAAGCTGTCCGATGCACCTTTTGTACTGGTGGCTAAGCGGCAGCCCCTGCGTGATGTCATTCAGAGAGTCTTTGAAAATGTCCATACCCTCACCGGCACCACATTCAATCCGACAGCCTGCTGCTCAGCTAAAAATATGGAGACCATTAAACGCCTTGTACTGGCAGAAACGGGAATTTCCTTTCTTCCCGCATCCTATATCCATCTATACTCCGAGCAAAATGATCTGATCAGTTACCCATTGGCAGAAAATCTTGACGGAACCTGGACCCTGGCCATCGCATTGCCCCGGGAATCTTCCATGTCCCGAAGCTCGCAGGAATTTGTCAAAGTAATGAAAGAAAATCTTGAACAGATTTATAATTAATGAGACAGGGGACGGCAGGGACAGGGGACGGTTCTGTGTCCCACATAATTTTGGGACACAGAACCGTCCCCTGTCCCTGGCCCCTGCTGCCTGGCCGCCATTTAATTCTCAATACGTTCTGTATAAGAGGTGAGGCCGTTGGCATCGGCATCCACATGGATGCAGTCCCCCGGCTCCAACTCATTGCCGAGGATCATACGGGCTACCATGGTCTCCACATTCTTCTGAATATATCGCTTCAGCGGACGGGCGCCATAGATCGGATCATACCCGTTCTCGGTGATATAATCTTTGGCCGCATCTGTCAGTTCCAGCGTCAGTTCCTTGTCTTCCAGACGCTTATTCAGACGGCTCATGAGAATATCGATGATACCGCTGATATTCTCTCTGGTCAATGGTTTGAACATGATGATCTCATCCAGACGGTTCAGGAACTCCGGTCTGAAATGTGCCTTCAGATCGCCCATGGTGTTCTGTCTGGCTTCCTCGCTGATATTACCCTCGGAATCAATACCATCCAGCAGATAGGAGGAACCGATATTCGAAGTCATGATCAGAATGGTATTCTTGAAATCGACGGTTCTGCCCTGAGAATCCGTGACACGTCCATCGTCCAGAATCTGCAGAAGAACATTGAACACATCCGGATGGGCCTTCTCTATCTCATCAAAAAGGATAACGGAATACGGTTTTCTTCTGACAGCTTCTGTCAGCTGACCACCTTCCTCATACCCCACATATCCAGGAGGCGCTCCGATCAGTCGGGACACGGAGAACTTCTCCATGTACTCACTCATATCGATACGCACCATATTATTCTCATCATCAAACAGATTCTCTGCCAGTGCCTTGGCCAGCTCTGTCTTGCCGACACCGGTAGGTCCCAGGAACATAAAGGAACCGATCGGACGGTCCTCATCCTGAATACCGGCTTTGGAACGAATAATCGCCTCCGTCACCTTGGAGACACCTTCCTCCTGACCGATGACACGCTGATGCAGCTGTTCGTCCAGATGAAGGATCTTATTCCTCTCACTCTCCGTCAGCTTGGCAACCGGAATACCGGTCCAGCGGGATACGATCCTTGAAATCTCTTCCTCTGTAACACGTTCACGAAGCAGGGAATTCTCCTGACCGTGGATACGTGCTTCTTCTTCCTCCAGCTGCTTCTTCAGCTGAGGCAGCTTGCCGTACTGCAGCTCTGCCGCTTTATTCAGATCATAATTGCGTTGAGCCAGCTCGATCTGCTGATTCATATCTTCGATCTGCTGACGCAGGTTCTGAACCTTCTCCACATCCTTCTTCTCATCGTCCCACTTTGCCTTCTGAAGCTTGAATTCCTCCTTCAGCTCGGCAATCTCATGGGTAATATTCTCCAGACGTTCAAGACTCAGCTTGTCATCTTCCTTCTTCAGTGCTGCTTCCTCAATCTCCAGCTGCATGATCTTACGTGAGATCTCATCCAGCTCTGTCGGCATGGAATCCAGCTCCGTCTTGATCATGGCACAGGCCTCATCCACCAGGTCGATGGCCTTATCAGGAAGAAATCGATCAGAAATGTACCTGTGAGAAAGGGTAGCCGCTGCCACCAGCGCGCCGTCTGTAATCTTGACACCATGGAAAACCTCATATCTCTCCTTCAGACCACGAAGTATGGCAATGGTATCCTCAACAGTTGGTTCATCCACCATAACCGGCTGGAAACGACGCTCAAGCGCCTTATCCTTCTCGATATACTGTCTGTATTCATCCAGTGTGGTGGCACCGATACAGTGCAGCTCACCTCTGGCCAGCATCGGTTTCAGCATATTGCCCGCATCCATGGCACCATCTGTCTTGCCGGCGCCTACGATCAGATGCAGCTCATCGATGAACAGTATGATCTCGCCTTCGCTCTTCTTCACCTCTGAAAGCACGGCCTTCAGACGTTCCTCGAATTCACCTCTGTACTTGGCTCCGGCTACAAGGGCACCCATATCAAGGGAATATATCTTCTTGTCCTTCAGTCCATCCGGCACATCGCCCTTGACGATACGCTGGGCCAGGCCTTCGATAACTGCCGTCTTGCCGACACCAGGTTCACCGATCAGTACCGGATTATTCTTCGTCTTACGGGAAAGGATACGGATGATATTACGAATCTCCGAATCACGGCCGATAACCGGATCCAGCTTCTGATCTCTGGCCTTCCCTACCAGATCCTCCGCATACTTGCTCAGGCTGTCATAAGTAGCTTCCGGATTGTCACTGGTCACACGCTGATTGCCTCTGACAGTGGACAGTACCTTTAGGAAGCCCTCCCTTGTCACCTCGAAATTCTTCAGAAGTGTACGAATATCATTATCCGCTGTCTGAATCAGCGCCAGGAACAGATGCTCCACAGATACATACTCATCATCCATCTGCTTCGCTTCCTGCTCTGCCTGAATCAGTGTACGGTTCAGGCCGTCCCCCAGATAAACCTGTCCGCCGGATACCTTCACCAGCTTCTCAACCAGCTTCTGTGCCTGCACCTTGAAACCTTCGTGATTGATCTCCATCTTCGCAAGCAGTCTGTCGATCAAACTGTCCTCCTGAGTCAAAAGGCTCAGAAGCAGATGTTCCTGCTCCAGCTTCTGATTGCCGTACTCATAAGCCAGCTTCTGACAATCCTGCACAGCCTGTACGGACTTCTGTGTAAATTTATTCAAATCCATAATCATGCCTCCTTCGGAAACAATGAAACTTAAATGGTCTATTTGTTCTACACGTAATATAACACCATTTATTAGCAGTGTCAAGAGTTGAGTGCTAATTAATATAAAATTTATTTTATTCTGTCCTTTATGCAGATATTCTGTCTCTTATTCCTCAGCCCTTGCACCCCTTCTTTTCTTGATTTATACTAGACTCATCCAAACAAAAGGAGTTCTCAACATGTTGAAAATTGCAGTTTGTGACGATGACAGGCAGATGCTTTCAAAGATGCAGGAATATCTGAAGGATTTTGAAAAACTTTTCCAAATCAGCCTTTACAGCAGCGGCGAAGATCTTCTGGCCTCCGGTGAAAGCTATGACTTTATCTTCCTGGATATCGATATGAAAGGTATATCCGGCATTGATACAGCCCGATTACTCCGGCAGAGGGATCGTAAGGCCAAGATCATCTATGTGACGGCCTATGACGATTTTAAGGATTACGCATTTGCCGTTCATGCATTTGCCTATCTGGTAAAGCCTGTCGATAAAGAAAAAATCCAGTCCATCCTCCGGGAAGCACTGGCATATACCGAAACACCTGAAGCAATCCCTTCTGTCTGCTTTCAGACCTCAAACGGACTGCAAGACATCAGTACCCGGGATATTTATTATTTTGAATATCAGAACCGGAGACTTAAAATGGTGACTGCCGAAGGTGATTTCTGGATACAGGACAGCATTCACCATATGGCCCGGCGTATGGAGCCCTGGGATTTTCTGATGCCCCATAAAAGCTTTATTGTCAATCTGTATCATATAAAAAATCTGAAAGGATACGATATCCTGATGACCGAAGGCAGCGTTATTCCACTTTCTCAAAAGAAATCTGCTGATTTCAGGAAAAGGCTGGCAAGCTATCTGTCATCCCAATTATAGAAACGAGGTGGATCATGTTCTGGGCCATCAGCAATTTACTGCTTTCCATATTTGAAATGCTTTTTATATGGACAGCCACATTTTACTTCATGAAAGTCAACAGCCGAACCGTTTATCTGCCGAAATGGTACTATGCAGTTGCCTTTGCTGCAGTCTCTGTGTGCTACTATATCGGCGCTGTTTTCCTCCCTGAAAACTGGCTGACTGTTCTCCTGCAGATCATCATAACGGCCATCCTCGGTTTTCTGCTTTTTCACAGGAAACCATTGCCGCTCATACTGGATATTTTATTTTCAGTGGTACTGATTCTCGGAATGGAATGCGGAATTTTTATTTTTAATATCATCCTGCACTATACGGACCTGTCCGTTTTCCCGAATATGGCCTGTGTCGGAAGTGCGGCAATGATACTTAAGCTGCTCATCATGATTCCCCTGGCCATTGCCATGATCACCTGGAAAAAAGCCCACAGCGAAGGTACTCTGACCTTTCGTCAGACCGTGACCGTACTGGTACTGCCTGTATTTTCAGTGTTTTTTCTCTACTCAATGACCCAGATGTGTATGGTGTATGTCCAGCTCCACGGTCTCTGGCTGATGGCCGGCAATATTATCGCATTATTGCTGCTGAACATTTATTTTTTATATTTATTCCGGTATCTCTTCCGGGTCAACAAACTGGAACAGGAGAAAAAAATGGCAGACATTCAGAATGAGCTGCAGTACCGCCACTATGAGGAACTGGAACGCAAATACCGTGAATCAAGGAAGATTCTCCATGAT
The DNA here is from genome assembly GCA_016297495.1 of Coprococcus sp. GTDB lineage: Bacteria > Bacillota > Clostridia > Lachnospirales > Lachnospiraceae > Coprococcus_A. The sequence continues at coordinate 58,322 of JAEDGN010000002.1, read as the reverse complement.
ATGAAAAATCATCTTCAGGCCGTTGAACAGCTTTACGAAGACAAGGACCGGCAGGCCGGCGATCATTATGTGAAAAATCTCTACCATATGATTAATGTGATGGGAGAAAAATATTACAGTTCCAATCATATGCTCAATATTATCCTCAACGAAAAGCTCTCACAGGCTCAGGCCGATGGCATTAAAGTTACGGCAGAAATCGGAGATGCGAATTTTGACGATCTGGAGGATATGGATATCACCACTATCTTTGCCAACCTGCTGGATAATGCCATTGAATCGGCTAATTCCGTCGATAATGGCTGGCTGCAGATAAAAATCGACACCGTTCAGGATTTCAGGGTGATTCAGATCCGTAATGCCAGAGCTTCTGCACAAGAAAAACGCTCTGACCCGACAGAGGACAGGGCCCGCAAACAAAAAGAAGGCTCTCATATGGGCCTTGGTCTTGTTAATGTCCGTCAGGCCCTCAGCAAATATCACGGCAGCCTTGAGCAAAGCGAAACAGAAAAAGAATATTGTATCAATTTAATTATCCCCGGAAAGGAGTGAACCTATGCTGCCATCCATCATCTCCGTTGCCGTCTGTGCCGGCATTCCCGTCGCAGCTGCCATTTACTTTCTGCACAGACATGACGGAACCTTTACAACATTTATAACAGGTGCATTATGCTTCCTGATCTCGCAGCCACTGATCCGTATACCGCTGCTAAGGCTCATAGGTCAGCACAGTACATGGTTCGCACTGCTGCCCTACACAAGTCTCATCCTGTATTATCTGGTGATGGGTTTTACAGCCGGTCTTTTCGAAGAATCTGCCCGCTATATAGGCCTGAAAATCTTTCGAAAAAAACATACTGCATGGATAGACGGTGTTGCCTACGGCATCGGTCATGGCGGCATTGAGGCCGCATGGATCTTCGTCGTCTACGTGCTTCCTTCCCTGTGTCAGGGACAGCTCGGCTCTGATGCTGTTCTGGGAGCCTGGGAACGTATTTTCAGCATGATGGTACAGATCGGTCTCAGTATGATCGTCCTCTATAGCATAAAAACCGGCAGGAAACATTATCTGGCACTGGCCATCGCCCTTCACACCATTATAGATTTTCTTCTTATTATAGGAAACATCTGGATCGTGGAAGGTTTAATCACAATAGAAGGCATCTTATTCATGATTTTTGTCGTAAAAAGCAAAAAAAAAATTTAATATGGGAGGTAATGAATCATGAAAAGAACAATCCGATTATTAACATCTCTATTGACACTCATCCTTTTGACCGGTCTGCTGGCCGGATGCAGCAAAAACAAGCTGGCGGATACATTTGATGAGGAAACGGTGAAACAGCAGGCTCTGGCCGATATTACACTGGCCGAATCCAATGATTTTGAAGGATGGCAGGCCCGCTTTGCACCGGAATACCAGTCAGCCGTCACCGAAGATGCCTACACAGCTTATCTGGGTACACTAAATGAAAAGGGGGCATTTAAAGAATTCGGGAAAATCGCCATCATTGGTCAGGAACAGAATGGCACCAATTATGCCGTTGCCGTTGTCATCTGCAAACATGAGAATGGCGACATTCAGTATACCGTTGCCTATGATGAAAACATGAACCTTGTCCAGTTCACTATCTAAACGACTGGGGCTGTCAGCAAACTGACAGCCCCTTTTCTTACTATAAAATACTATATCAGATATAGCTGTCATTATATTCCTTCTACTTAATAATATATCGTCCGTTCTTTCTCGGCGGTGTCTTCGGATTCTGTGCCGGATAACCCAATGTAATCACAGCCAACAGATTACCACACTCCGGTGCAAAGGTTTCCCGCAATATTTCAGAGGCATCAACTTCCAGCGGGGCTGTCAGCCAACAGCTTCCAATACCTTTATCTGTTGCAGCCAGAAGCATATTCTCGATCGCTGCAGCTACACTCTGAATAATGGTTTCCGGCCGTTTTCCATAATCCGGTTTCAGCTGAAAAGCCAATATACATACCGGTGCGCCACCCAGTTTTCTAATAAAACCGGTTGTCTCGCTCACTACCTCCGGATTACGTGCAAATCTTTCTCTCAGTTCAGGCTCGATTTTTGTCGAAACATCTCCCATGATCTGATAAAGTTTCTCCATCTCCCCTTTATCCTGTATCGCCACAAAATACCACGGCTGCAGATTAACGGCGGAAGGTGCATAGGTGCCGGCATCCAGTATTTCTTTCAGATCCTCCTCACTGATTGCTCTGTCCTGATATAAACGTATACTTCTTCTTGTCAAAATAGCCTCTCTTGTCTCCATCAAACCCCTCCTGTCTTTGAGATTTATATGATAAATTAATTTTATCATATAAGAAAAGTGTCATCAATTGACACAACATTCAATCCGTACACAAATGTCCGCATACAACGTATCATCCAGAAACCAAAACAGGAATAAACATATTATCAAAAACGCTGCAGAATCTGTCATTACAGATTCTGCAGCGTATTGTATTTTACCATATTATCTTACCTAACCACACTCAATTATCCCTCAATGGAAATGTACTTATTCTCTTCAACAGCTTTTGCGCTCTTCTTTGGAACAGTTAATGTAAGAATACCATGAGCAAATTCTGCCCTGATATCCTCCTGTCTGATGGTATCCCCGATATAGAAGGTCCTCTCACAGGCACCTGCATAACGTTCACGCCTGATATAACGGCCATCTTCCTTATTCTGTTCATCCTTGTCCAGTCCTCTGGCAGCACTGACTGTCAGATATCCGTTCTCAAGGGCAACCTTAATCTGATCCTTCTTGAATCCCGGCAGATCGATCTCAAGGACATACGCATCATTCTTCTCTCTGATGTCAGTCTTCATCATATCATTCGCTCTGTGACCATACACCTGTTTCTGAACCTTCTTCGCATCTCTATTGCCGTAAAACGGAAAATCATTAAAAAATTCATCAAATAAATCTTCACCGAATAAACTGTTTCTTAACATATGAATCGCTCCTTTACTATGGTGTTACAACCACTTATATAAAAATATTCTCTATCTCTCTATATCCCTGTCCATACAGGGTATCTATGTTATGCGCTTTGGCCTCAGGCCGCCGCGCTTATTTTCAAATATTATGTTTTCTTATCTGGTATTATTAATAATCGGCTTCAGCCGGCCAGGCAGGCCGGCCGCCTGCCTTAACCTTCGATGGAAATATACTTCTTCTCTTCTACAGCCGGCTTCGCTTCCTTCTTCGGAACAGCCAGCTTCAATGTGCCGTCTTCAAATCTAGCCTTAATATCTTCCTGCTTGACATCCTCTCCAACATAGAAGCTTCTGCTGCAGGAACCGCTGTAGCGTTCACGTCTGATATAACGGCCTTCCTGATCCTTCTGGTCATTATTCTTATTGACACTGGCACCTATGGTCAGATAACCATCCTTCAGTTCAGCCTTCACATCTTCCTTACGGACACCCGGCATGTTCATGGTCAGTTCGTATCCCTAATCTGTTTCCTTAATATCCGTTCTCATCAGTTCTCCTGAATTGAATCGTCTGAAAGAATCATCAAAAAAGTCATCCAATAAGCTTTCTCCAAAAATACTAGGCATTAACATAAATCATCGCTCCTTTTCAATATTACAATTATGTCGGTTACCATGTTTTTGGAACTGAGGTTACGGGGAACTCAGAAGTTTATCTTTTCATCTTCCTTTTGCTTCCCTTCCTTTGTTCTATATGTAATATAACACTTATTGTTAGCACTGTCAATAGGTGAGTGCTATTTTTTTGATTTTTTTAAATTAACTATTTACCATAAAAAGGCAATGCAGAAAACATCTTTCAGTTTCTGTATTGCCTTTTTGTCTATGTCTGTCTACTTACATAAAGTTTCACATAATCCTCATGACGCTTTTTCCGTATTTTACATCGTCTCAGCCATCCTCCGATAATACCGGCAATGTATAGAAGCCCTATAAGGATATTACCGACATGGAACAGATTCTTCATATAACTGTCCGCAAACAATAGCACCAGAGAAATGAATAAAAATAAAAATCCTGCCACATTCAATATACGGGGATATATATGGTAAACCTTGTTTTCCGCACATTTGCCGCCATGACTGACAGAAAAAGCAGATAGTTTTTTCCATAGCAAGTAACCACCCAGATTCGTCAGGCATGAAACAGTCATTAATCCGGTTCCCAGTATACAAAACAAAAAACAGCCTCCCATGGCCGCACTGAATCCTTCAAAACCTCCGCCCTCCCAAAAACACCGCAATAGAATAGCAGTGTATAATATGAACAGGATAAATACCATCTGCTTCGGTACAAAAGACCTCTCCATAGAACGGCTGATGACCGCCAGCCGAACCGTTTCATCTGTTTCAATAGGCAGGAGATGTCCACTCTTCGAACAGAAAATCTGCATCTGCTCCCAGTCCGTAACCCACTGCCACCCACTGGAGGCGCACATTTCGATCAATGCTATCTGTTCACGAATCAGCATCTCATTCTCATCTGCGGCATTCTCTATATAGGTCACCTCATAGCGCACCTCTGCCGGATCTTCCTTTCGATATTTCCACAGACAATCTCCAATGCTTTCAAGTTGCCATCCCTTTGCCGCCATGGCTGACAGATGCTTCTCCACTCCCGCATAATCAAACAGGAGATAAGGCTCCCAACGGTACCTCTCTTTTTTCATGATACGCACCTCCAGTCATCCGCTCATAATCTGCCGCCTGCATACACAATCTATGATACGCTTCATCCAGCCGCTGCTGTCCTTTGTCTGATATAATATAGCTTTTTCTCCGGCCTTCCGTTTTCGTCTCCCTAATCATTCCTTCCTCCTGAAACTGATCCAGCAGATGATACAGAGTTCCCGGTCCTATACTGATCCTGCCATTGGTCATCTGCTGCACAGCTTCCATGATATCCATTCCGCAGCATTCCTGACGCAGGCATAACAGCACATAAAACATCTGCTCCGTCAATGTCTGTAGTTTTTCCCTTGGCATATCATCACCCTCTCTTTTTATCGAATATCGATATTTCTAATTATATTATATATCGATATTCGATATGTTGCAAGAGATTCCGGTTTATTTATTTACCATCTTCTTATACTCCCTCGGACTCATACCAATTTCCCTTTTGAACAGTCTGAAAAAAGATACGGTTATCGATTATTTTGATGTTTACGAAAAAAATATTGCCGGCTGCCGCGCCTGCACCGGTAAAGGCGGTAATTGACCGTTCCTGTTACGCATCCTGTAAATTTTACGGAGATGATTCCCATGGGCCGGTACTTTTTAAAGGTAAACGCCTTGCACTTATTACAACCTGCGGTTATCCTATCGAAAAGGGAACCGATCTTTTTGAAGAAATGATGAAACGATACTGCAAACACTGTGGCCTCGTCTGGGCGGGTATACTTGCAGAAAGGCAAAGAAACCTTAAAGAGCCATTTATGAATAAAGAAAAAAAATGCATGCACGGGACTTTGCCTCTTCTCTTATGAACCCAAACTTCCCACACCGATAAAGTGTGCTGTACCTTAAAAATTCAATATTGCAGCAAAAAAAGGAGCGGTCAGGTTATCGCAGGCGGCATCAGCGGATGGACACTGGCAGGAAAAGTTTTAGGACAATCAATGCAGCCTATCCACATCAGACAGATAGGCTGCATTGATTGTCCTCTTATAACTTTTTACACTATTTCTTAAAAAGTTCAGAATGAGATCCCAGGCGATAAAGCATAAGAACAAGCACCTGATCCCTTATCTCATAAATCAATAGCCAATCAGGTTCAACATGACATTCTCTTGTCCCTCTGTAATTTCCTGTCAATTCATGATCTCGATACCTTGCCCCCAGCTTTCCACCAGATGCCAGAATATTCACAACTTCAAACAGTTTATCCAGATTTTTGTTCTGTTTCTTAGCCAGTTTAAGATCTTTCTTAAACTGATTGGTAAATTTTATCTCATACTTCATATATCAAGTGCCGCCTTAAGTGCATCTATACTTGTATATCCCGGCACAGACTTGTCTGCCGCAATCCGTCTTCCTTCCTGAATTGCAGCGGCTGTTGTCTCATTTGGCACATCCAGCTTTAGAGCAAATGGTATGCCATTTTCCCTGATGGTCGTTCTCAGGAACATATTTACTGCAGTTGTCATATTTAATCCCAGTTCATTAAAAATCTGTTCTGCCTGATCCTTGACTTCTTTATCCATGCGAATATTTAAATTTGTTGTAGCCATCAGCAACACCTCCTGTTCAAGAATATAATATGCAATTTTTCGTTTATTGTCAATACGCTGTCATTATTTTGTGCACATTTAAGTCTCCCGCCTTGAATATTCCAGATAAAATTCCCATACGAATCACCCTCCCTTCAAAAATGGGCGTAAGAAAAGCACCTATCTTGCGACAGATGCTTCTCTAATCAGTTTTTATTTCATTTTCGTTGTTAAACTTGAAATAACGAAAGCTTTGGTTAGCAGTAATTTTAAGTTCCTATCATATTGGGGAACAAAAAGTGATAGATGCAATGAAATATGTTCCCCAATCACATGAACTCAAAACATAGTATGCCCAAATCTCACTGTTATATTCAAATAAAGAAGATTCCTCGCTTATCGTATACAGAAGCACCGGTGTTCACCCCACAGCGGATTGCACAATCGAGGCCCCTGATGTTGGCAATGGCCCCGTCGATTTTTTCTGTGGATTTTTCTTTGTCAGCCTTGATATTGCCCGTTGGGTCGGTTTGCTATTGACATTGCAGAACAGTTCAGATGGAGGAATGAAAAATCCTTTTTCTTCAACCAGTCCCTCGTGAGATTTCATTCCAAAGCGTAAAGCCCAGGATCAACATACCGCCTGTTACCTGCCACGCCGTCATCGTTTCCCCCAGAATAGTTACAGAAATCAGTACCGCAACCAGAGGATCAATATAGCTGAGGATGGCTGCCTCCTGTCCCGGCAATTCTTTAAGAGAAGTAAAATACATACAATACGTCACACCCGTATGAATCAGTCCAACGATTAGTAAATTCACCCAGCCAATCCCGTTAAGACTTTCCAGTGTCACACCGCTGGTCATCAGAACATAGGGAATTAACACAACAATTGCGGAAAGGAACTGCAAAAATGTTCTGTGAATGCCTTCTACATTTTTAATGAACTTATTCAAAAGAACAACCATCGCGTAAAAGACTGCTGCTCCCAATCCGAATAATATCCCAATAAAATCACTTCCCCCGCCAATATTTCCGATACCGGTAATCATCACAATTCCCAATGTGGACATAGCAAAGCATATCATCTGCTTTCCCGTCAGTTTTTCATGGAAAAGAACCGGGCATGCAACAGTGACAATAACAGGCGCAAAATAATAGCTTAATGTTGCTGCCGAAACAGTCGTATACCTGTAGGCTTCAAACAAAAGAATCCAGTTGATCCCCATTGCCGCTCCCGAAGCAAGCAATAACGGTACTTCTTTTTTTATATGGTGAAACGGAATTTTTCGTCTGGTTACTGTCAGGTAAACAGCAATCAGAAGCGCTGCCAGAACGGCACGATACAATGCCAGTTCTCCTGAAGACACAGTAATGTTTCGTACAAAGGCTCCTATCGTCCCGAATATTACCATAGATGCTATTAACATAAAACGTGAATTCATCATTTTCAACTTCATCATTTTTATATAACCCAGACCGGTATTACATAATTCTCTCTGTCAATCACACCTACCTTCGGCTTCATGCACACGACTGCGCCTTTACCTCTGGGCACAGATGCCTTATCAAGAAGAGCAAATATCTTTGTCAACTCTGTTCCCGGATTAGATGTCTTTTTAATCTCAATGGGATTCAGGATACCATCATGTTCCAGTATGATATCTATCTCCCTGGCATCTTTATCCCGATAATAATACATATATGGTTCTTTTCCTGAATTCATATACGTTTTGGCAATTTCAGCTACTACATAATTCTCCAGAATTGCGCCATTCATAGCGCCGCTTTCCAACACTTCCGCACTGCTCCATCTGGTAAGATGGCAGACAAGGCCTGTATCATAAAAATACAGCCTCGGTGTCTTTATCAATCGTTTCAGCAGATGATTGGAATATGGATGCAGGTAGAAAATAATTCCCAATGTCTCCAGAATCTGCAGCCAATCCTTTGCCTGTTTCTGATTAATATCTGCATCCTGCGCAATATCAGATACATTCAGCATCTGGGAACACCGCGCCGCCACAGCTGTAATAAACCGCAGAAATTTCAAAGAATCAATGGCATCCGATAACTGCTTCACATCACGCTCGATATAAGTAGACAGATAACTGCTGTAAAATATCTGGCTGTTTGAATTCTGACCGCTGGCAATTGCAGGCATAGAGCCTCTGTAGATCCGTTCAAAAATCTCACTGGTATCCGCAGGTGTACGTTTTTTCTCCCTCATCATCAGTGCTTCCAGATTGATATCAAAAGGCGTCATTTCGGAGCCGCATATTTCCGCCTGGGTCAATGATGTCATAGACAATACAGCTACACGTCCTGCCAGAGATTCCTGTACACCACGCATCAGCTTAAACACCTGGGAACCTGTAAGCCAGAATGCCCCCGGTTCATGGTGAGAATCGGCATAAATTTTAATATAAGTAAATAACTCCGGGGCATACTGTACCTCGTCAATTAATACTGGCGGCTTGTGCAGCTGCAAAAACAGCTCCGGATCATTTTTGGCAAGGCTGCGGTCATTCAGATCATCCAGCGAAACATACCCCCGGTCTGTCCCCTCCATTAACTTCTGCAGCATCGTTGTCTTGCCGACCTGACGCGGCCCCGTCACAAGGACGACCGGGTATTCCTTTGTAACCTGCTTTACAACTGTCTCAAGATTTCTCGAAATATAATTCATGCCAGCACCTCCTTCGGCTAATTTTAACTCTAATTATATTTTAGCCGAAATTCAAAGCATTGGCAATATAGCTGCCCGGCTATTTTTTAATTATATTCAAAATTAGCCGAAATATTCAGATGTATATTCAGATGTGTGTCATCCCCTTAACATTAAAAACGCGGACCGTTTTCCACCTTCAAATTAGATGAAAGTAAAAACTGTCCGCATTTACCATTACCGGTTCATCTCACTGTGATAACCCGTGCTTTATCTCTGGACACGTCCGGAGGCATCACCGCCGGCCAGCTTTGCCACTTCATCCATGGTTACCATGTTATAGTCGCCTTCGATGGAGTGCTTCAGACAGGAAGCTGCAACAGCAAATTCAATGGCTGCCTGTGCATCATAGCCGCTCAAAACCGCTGCGATGAGACCGCCGCCGAAGCTGTCGCCGCCGCCCACACGATCAACAATATGCATCTTATATTTTTTGCTGAAATAATAATCCGTTCCATCATAGAGCATGGCAGACCAATTATTGTCATTGGCGGAAATGGACTCACGGAGAGTAATGGCCACTTTCTCAAAACCGAACCTGTCAGCCAGATGTTTTGCCACATCCTTATAGCCTTCGTGATTAACTGTACCTGCTGTTACATCTGTATTGGCTGCTTTAATGCCAAATACATCCGCCGCATCCTCTTCATTGGCAATGCATACATCCACATATTTGCAGAGCTCACCCATCACATCGCCGGCCTTTGCCTTGCTCCAGAGCTTATTTCTATAATTCAGGTCACAGGATACCTTGACACCCATTTCTTTTGCCATCTTGCAGGCTTCCAGACAGATAGCCGCCACATGATCATTTAATGCCGGCGTAATACCTGTGAAATGAAACCATTCCGCACCATCAAAAATCTTCTTCCAGTCGAAATCCTCAGATGAAGCTGTATAGATGGAAGAGCCTGCACGGTCATAAATAACCTTTGATGGTCTCTGAGAAGCTCCCTTTTCCAGATAGTAGATACCTACACGGTCGCCGCCGCGGGCAATATATGAGGTATCAACACCGTATCTTCTCAGGGAGTTGACAGCAGCCTGTCCGATCTCATGGGCCGGAAGCCTGGATACAAAAGCCGCATCAAAACCATAGTTAGCTAGGGATACAGCCACATTGGCCTCACCGCCGCCAAAGGTTGCACCAAACTTATCTGTCTGCACAAAACGATAATAGCCTTCCGGCGCCAGTCTCAACATCAATTCTCCGAACGTAATAACTCTCTTTGCCATTTTTATTTCCCCCTGCTCTCTTTTACAAGTTCAACGGCTTCTCTCGTCAGTTCCTCAATCTTATCAAATTCTCCCGCATCTATCAGTTCACCCTTAACCATCCAGCTTCCGCCGCAGGCAAGGATTCTGTCGTATGCCAGATACTCTCTTACATTGTTCTGATTAATACCGCCTGTCGGCATAAACTTCACACCCACATATGGAGCTGCCATGGCTTTGATCATCTTCAGACCGCCTGCCGGTTCTGCCGGAAAGAACTTCACCACATCCAGGCCATAGGCCAGCGCCTGCTCCACATCGCTCGGATTCGCACATCCCGGTGTGATCAGGATACCTTTATCCACACAATACTTTACAATTTCCGGATTAAGCCCCGGACTTACAATAAATTTAGCACCGGCGCTGACAGCACGATCCACCTGATCTTTTGTAAGCACTGTTCCGGCGCCCACCAGCATCTCCGGGAACTGTTCTGTCATGATACGGATAGACGCTTCGGCTGCAGCTGTCCTGAATGTTACCTCTGCACATGGCAGACCGCCGTCACATAATGCTTTGGCCAGGGGTGCGGCATCCTTTGCGTCATTCAGCACAACAACCGGCACAATACCCAGCTCATGAATTTGTTCTAATATCTCATTCATTTCTTTTCTCCTGCCTCTTTAATAAAGTCGGGTTTATAAATCTACCTATAATATTTACACATTGCTCAGCGCTTATGCCTATACAATCCCGAAATTCCTTTATAGATCAAATCCAAAATATCTGACCGCATTATAATAAGAAATATCCTGTACCATACGTCCGAGCGCCTTCTCATCTGCCGGATACTCACCGTTTTCCACCCATCCTCCGATGAGATTGCACATGATTCTGCGGAAATATTCATGTCTTGTGTAGGACAGAAAGCTTCTGGAATCCGTCAGCATACCAATAAAATTCCCCAGAAGTCCCAGACTTGCCAGAGATGTCATCTGGTCGATCATGCCCTTTTTATGATCATTGAACCACCACGCACTGCCCTGCTGGATCTTACCGGCAATACCTGCCTCCTGAAAACATCCGATAATGGTGCCGATGGCCGCATTGTCATTCGGATTCAGGGAATAAAGAATCGTCTTTGGAAGTTCATCTGTTACGGCAAGGGCATTGAGAAAATCGGCCATTTCAGAGGATGGCGCATAATTATTGATACAATCAATGCCTGCATCCGGCCCCAGCTTTCCGAAAATCAAGCCGTTATTATCCCGTTTAACGCCATAATGCAGCTGCATGACCCAATCTTTTTTGTGATATTCCCGGCCCATAGCCACCATGAATGCCGTTTTGAACTGCAGCTCCTCCTGACGGCTCACCGCTTCCCCCGACAGTCTTTTTTCAAAAAGTGTTTCCAGCTCTTCATCTGAAGCCGGAACGTACATCACATATTCCAGACCGTGATCAGATACCCGGCATCCCCTTTCTGCGAAATAATCCATGCGGCAGCGTAATGCTTCAATCAATGCTTTGAAACTGTCAATTCTGATGCCGCTTGCCTTTTCCAGCCACTTCAGATAGTCCCCATAATCCGGTTTCTCCAGATTCATGGCCTTATCCGGTCTCCATGCAGGAAGTACCTGTACATCAAAGCTGTCATCGGCAGCAATTTTCTCATGCCATTCAAGGGAATCCACCGGATCGTCCGTTGTACAAATCAGCTTTACATTAGACTGTCGTATGAGATTTCGTGCACTCATACCGTCCTCCTGCAGCTTTGTATTGCAGAGGTTCCACACTTCTTCCGCCGTCTCTCCATTCAATGCGCCAGTATAACCGAAATACCGCTGCAATTCCAGATGACTCCAATGGTAAAGCGGATTGCCGATGGCCTTTTCCAGGGTCCCGGCCCACTTCTGAAACTTCTCTCTATCTGGCGCATCGCCTGTAATATATCGCTCTTCCACACCGTTGGAGCGCATCTGGCGCCATTTATAATGATCACCGCCCAGCCATACCCGGGTGATATTATCAAACTTTCTGTCCTCAGCAATCTCCTGCGGACTGATATGACAATGGTAGTCCAGAATCGGCATCTTCGCTGCATATTCATGATACAGTTTGCGCGCAGTCTCCGTTTCCAGCAGAAAATCCTTATCCATAAAAGCTCTCATTATCCTGTTCTCCCTTTTACACGTACTTTTTTAGGGTTGCCCGCACAGCGCCAACGCCTGCTGTCAGTTCTTTCAGATAGCCGATAACAGTTTCTGCCAGACCTGCCTCATAGAGATCCACCCCAAAGATCTGCTTCATTCTCAGTACCGGCGCAGCCGCACACTCCACATCCTGATCTTCTTTCAGTTCAAGCCCCGCCACATAAGGACATACCGTATCAAGCAGAGGATCCGGGCTGAGTTCAAATTTTCTTCCCTCATCGTCAACAGCCATGAGATACCGGAGCCATCCTGCAAATACCAGCGGAATCAGCTTCAGGGATTTTACATCCAGTTCAGGTGCTGCCTCATAAGCCTTAATGGTCTCACCGAAACGAATGGCCAGTTTCTGGGAAGTATCCGTCGCGATTCTCTGTGGTGTATCCGGCATAAACGGATTCGGGATGCGGACATTCAGCACTGTATCAATGAATTCCTTCGGATCCAGAACACCCGGATCTACAACAACAGGCAGTCCCTCCTTATATCCAATGGTCTCCACCAGCTTCTTCAGTTCTCTGTCCTTCATCTCATCAGATATTTTCTCATAGCCAAGAAGGCATCCAAAGACAGCCAGTGTTGTATGCAGAGGATTCAGGCATGTACATACCTTCATTTTTTCCACCTTATCCACAGTTTCCCTGTCCGTGAACATCAGCCCGCCTTTTTCCAGTTCCGGCCGTCCGTTCGGGAAAGCATCCTCGATCACCAGATACTCACATTCCTCCGCATTGACAAAGGGTGCCACATAGGTGTTTTTTGAAGTGATGACCGGCTCCAGTTCCTCCACACCGTCATTTTTAAGAATCGCTTCCACAGAAGCATCCGGTCTCGGTGTGATTTTATCGATCATGGACCATGGAAAGCTCACTTTATCTTTGCTGTTCACATAAGTAAGAAAGCCTTTGTCAATAAGGCCATTCTTCGTCCATGCCTCTGCAAATGCACTGACAGCTGCATATAATTTATCACCGTTATGGGAGCAGTTATCCATGCTGACCATGGCCACCGGCTTTTCTCCTGCCAGATAACGTGTGTACAGGAGGGAAGTCACCTTGCCGATATAGCTCACCGGCTTTTCCGGTCCGTTTACAAAATCCTCTCTGACCGCCGGAAGCATTTCCCCTTTGCCGTTAACAAGACTGTAACCCTTCTCGGTTATGGTGAAAGAGACCATCTGAAGGGAATCCTTTCGGAAAATCTCTTTCAGGCGCCCGTATTCCGCTTCATTTTCTGAATCAAGTATGCAGGACTCGACAACACTTCCTACTACTGTCTTCTCAACGCTGCCGTTTGCCTTCAATGTAACCAGAATGCTGTAATCATCATGGGGCCGGTTCATTTTTTCCACGATCTCATAATCAAATCCCTCGGCCACAATCAAACCGCAGTCCAGAATGCCGTCATTCAGCAGATTCTGTACTACATTTGCCTGAAAAGCACGGAAAATATTACCTGCGCCAAAGTGGATCCAGAACGGATTTTCTCTGGTTGCCGCAGCGACCTTTGCGCGGTCATAGCGCGGCAGGACGTATCCTTTTTCTTCCCACTGTTTTCTGTCTGCAATACCCTGAGCATTTAATTTCATGATCTTTTTGCCCCCTTCTCAATGGCTTCCCAGAGGCCGTTCAGATAGGTCGCACCAAGGGCGCGGTCATAAAGTCCGTATCCCGGCATAGCTACTTCATCCCAGATCATTCGTCCGTGATCCGGCCGGATCGGTCCGTCAAAACCGGTATCGTACAGTGCTTTCATGATCTCGTACATATCAAAGGTTCCGTCACCGGACAAATGTGCAGCTTCCTCGAAATTGGTCGGTGTGATAAATTTCAGATTGCGCACATGGGCGAAATGGATTCTTCCTTTGAGGGAACGGATCATATCCGGCAGGTCATTCTCCAGATTGGTCCCGTAGGAACCGGAACAGAAGGTAACACCATTATGAGGATTATCAACCATTTCCATCATGCGAAGGATGTTCTTCTTATTGGTAATGATTCTCGGCAGGCCGAATACGCTCCATGCCGGATCATCAGGATGAATGGCCATATTGATGTCATACCTGTCACAAACCGGCATGATTGCTTCAAGGAAATATTTCAGATTAGCGAATAATTTATCTTCATCTACATCCTTGTACAGCTCAAACAGCTCCTTTACATGCTCCATTCTCTCAGGTTCCCATCCCGGCATCACCGTTCCGTTCATATCTCCGGCAATAGAGTCGAACATCTTCTCAGGATCAAGAGCATCCACAGCTTCCTGGGTATAAGCAAGCACTGTAGAACCATCCGGACGCACCCTTGCAAGCTCTGTTCTGGTCCAGTCAAAGACCGGCATGAAATTATAGCAGACCAGATGAATGTCCTCTTTTCCGAGGTTCTCCAGCGTCTCGATATAATTTGCAATGTACTGATCCCTTTCCGGAGCTCCCGTCTTGATGGCATCATGAACATTGACGCTCTCAATACCCGCCACATGCAGGCCTGCTGCTTCAACCTCCGACTTCATTGCCCGGATCCTCTCACGGCTCCATACCTCCCCCGGCGCCGTATCATATAAGGTTGTAATAACTCCTGTCACACCGGGAATCTGGCGGATCTGCTTCAACGTGACAGTATCATACTTACTTCCGTACCATCTGAGTGTCATTTCCATATTTTTCATCTCATCCTTTCTTATAAATAAGTGGTTGCTTTTGTTGACCTAATTATATCTTCGCCCTCCCGCAAAAGACCATTGACGCGATTGTTGCATACATTGCAAAAATTGCGGTTTCATGTTATGCTGAAACAGAAAACGATTTGCGAAGAGAGGAAAAATATGAAGAAAAAACTTCAGTCAACATTTATTACCCGTCAGTATATGGTGTCTCAGGACTTCGAAATTTATTATTATAATGACCATAATCTTTCTAAAGTTAACCTGCACAGCCATAATTATTATGAATTTTATTTTTTCCTTGAAGGGGATATCAGTATTCAAATCGGAAATGATATTTTCCCTATCAGACACGAGGATATTCTTCTTATGCCGCCGGGAGTTCCCCATCATCCGATCATCCACAGTACGGAGGTCCCTTACAGGCGCTTTGTGTTCTGGATCAGCCGTGAATATTGTGATCATCTCAGACAGCTGTCTCCGGATTATATTTATTTGATGGAATATGTTCAGGCCAGCAAAAACTACGTCTTTAACAATGACAAGATATCCTTCAACAATGTCCAGTCGAAGATTCTTCGGCTTCTTGAAGAAATGCATTCCGATCATTTCGGCCGGGACGCTCAGATATCTTTATGCGTCAACGATCTTGTTCTTTGCCTGAACCGCATGATTTATGCAAGAAATGTACCCCGCTCACAGCGGGAAGAGCTGGATCTGTACCAGCAGATTACAGAATATATAGAAGAACATCTGGATGAAAATCTTTCACTTGAAACCCTTGCCGAAGAATTTTATGTGAGCAAATACCATATTGCCCATGTTTTTAAAGATCATCTCGGCATTTCCATCCATCAGTATATAACCAAAAAAAGGCTTGCCCTTTGCAGGGAAGCCATTTTAGGGAAAGCCGGTATCACTGAAGTCTATCAGACCTTTGGATTTGGTGATTACTCCAGCTTTTACCGTGCTTTCAAAAAGGAGTACGGTATCTCACCAAAAGATTACCGCGATATGCAGCCTGTTAAATATAATTAAATAAAGCCCCTGTTTTGGTGACCCCATTCTGAAAACGATTTGCGATGAGCATGTTTTCAGAATGGGGTTCACCAAAACAGGGGGTGGATTTATTTATCCTTTATTTCACTATGGAGCTGCTGAAGCGATTTGACCACTTCATCATCCTCCCTGTGAGCTTTCACATAACCAATGCCTTCTGCCGTTGCTCTGGCTGCAGCAATGGTGGTCATATAAGGGATCTTTGCTTTAATGGCAGCCTTACGCAGATAGCTGTCATCATGAACACCCTCCTTACCTACCGGTGAATTAACCACCAGATCGATCCTTCCATTGGTGATCATATCCAGAACATTCGGCCTGCCTTCATAGATTTTCTTCACCTTTTCTGCAGGGATACCGGCAGCATTGATCAAATCACAGGTATTGCCCGTTGCCACGATTCTGAAACCATCCTCATGGAATTTCTTTGCGACCTCCGCAACCTCTGCTTTATCTTTACGGTTTACAGAGATGAGCACTGTCCCCTCCATCGGCAGTTTCAATGACGCAGCCTCCTGTGCCTTATAGAAGGCTTCACCGCTGGATGCAGACAGCCCCAGAACCTCGCCGGTGGAACGCATCTCCGGTCCGAGAAGCGGATCCACCTCCGGGAACATATTGAACGGGAATACCGCTTCCTTCACGCCATAATAAGGAATCTCCTGCTCTTTCAGAGCCGGTACCGGTGACGGTCTTCCTGTCAATTCGGAAGTAATGATATCCGTTGCAATCGGCACCATACGGATATTGCAGACCTTGGATACGAGAGGCACTGTACGGGAAGCTCTCGGATTAGCCTCCAGCACATAAACCCTGCCGTTCTCAATGGCATACTGCATATTCATAAGACCTCTGACATGCATTTCTTCCGCAATCTTTCGTGTATATTCCTTGATGGTAGCCACATTTTCATCGGATATATGCTGTGATGGAATGATACATGCGGAATCACCGGAATGAACGCCTGCCAGTTCGATATGTTCCATAACTGCCGGCACAAAGGCATGAGTACCGTCGCTGATAGCATCAGCTTCACACTCCATCGCATGATTCAGGAAACGGTCAATGAGAATCGGACGATCCGGTGTCACACCAACTGCAGCCTCCATATAGCCAGTCATGCTCTCATCATCATAAACCACTTCCATGCCGCGTCCGCCAAGAACATAAGATGGCCGCACCATGACCGGATAACCGATCTCAGCAGCAATAGCCAGCGCCTCTTCCACTGTTGTAGCCATCCCGGATTCCGGCATCGGAATCTCCAGCTTGTCCATCATGGCACGGAACAGATCACGATCCTCTGCCAGATCAATAACAGAAGGGGAGGTACCAAGAATCTTCACACCGTTCTTTTCCAGGTCGGCTGCCAGATTCAGCGGTGTCTGTCCTCCAAACTGTGCAATAACGCCCAATGGCTTCTCTTTCTTGTATATGCTCAGCACATCTTCCAGTGTCAGCGGTTCAAAGTACAATTTATCAGATGTATCATAATCCGTTGAAACTGTTTCCGGATTACAGTTGACAATAATCGTCTCGAATCCGAGTTTCTTCAATGCCAGGGAAGCATGTACACAGCAGTAGTCAAACTCGATGCCCTGTCCGATACGGTTCGGGCCGCCGCCAAGGATCATGATCTTTGGCTTATCCTCCGAAACCGGATTCTTATCCGCTGCATTGTAGGTGGAATAATAATAGGCGCTGTTTTCGGTACCGCTGACATGGACACCTTCCCAGGCTTCTTCCACACCAAGGGCAATACGCTGCTCACGGATGGTATCCTCTGGAATCTCAAGAAGCTGGCTCAGATACTTATCAGAAAAACCGTCCTTTTTAGCGGAAATCAGAAGTTCATCCGAAGGAAGGGAACCTTTTGACTTCAGCAGTTCCTCTTCTTCCTCCACCAGCTCGCGCATCTGATCGATAAAATAAGTCTTTACCTTTGTCAACTGATAGATTTCTTCTGTTGTGGCTCCCTTCCTCAATGCCTCATACATGATAAAATGACGATCGCTGGACGGAGTGATAAGACGCTGCAGCAGTTCATCCTTTGTCATGCTGTCATAATTCTTCACATGTCCCAGGCCGTAACGTCCTGTCTCCAGACTGCGGATAGCCTTCTGAAAAGCTTCTTTATAATTCTTGCCGATACTCATGACCTCGCCTACAGCGCGCATCTGAGTCCCCAGTTTGTCTTCCACACCTTTGAACTTCTCGAAAGCCCAGCGTGCAAACTTGATAACAACATAATCTCCGTCCGGTACATATTTATCCAGCGTACCATATTTGCCGCAAGGAATATCCTTCAATGTCAGACCGGTAGCCAGCATGGCAGATACAAGGGCAATCGGGAACCCCGTTGCCTTGGAAGCCAATGCTGATGAACGGGACGTACGCGGATTGATCTCGATAACAATAATTCGGTCCGATACCGGGTCATGAGCAAACTGTACATTGGTGCCGCCGATCACCTGCACGGACTCAACAATCTTATAGGCCTGTTCCTGCAGCCGCTTCTGACACTCCTCAGAAATAGTCAGCATTGGGGCGGCACAAAAAGAATCTCCTGTATGCACACCCAATGGGTCAATATTTTCAATAAAGCATACGGTAATCATATTGTTGTCCTTGTCTCGGACAACCTCCAGCTCCAGCTCCTCCCATCCAAGGATGGATTCCTCCACCAGAACCTGACCCACCAGGCTGGCCTGCAGACCTCTGGCACATACCGTCTTCAATTCCTCTTTATTATAGACAAGACCGCCGCCGGCGCCGCCCATGGTATAAGCCGGGCGCAGTACCACCGGATAATCCAGTCTGTCAGCAATCTCAAGCGCTTCCTCCACACTGTAGGCCACTTCGCTCCTTGCCATTTCAATGCCAAGCTTATTCATGGCATTTTTGAATTCAATGCGGTCTTCACCGCGTTCGATGGCATCCACCTGGACTCCAATGACCTTGACATTGTATTTGTCCAGAATTCCCGCTTTATTCAATTCAGCGCATAAATTAAGCCCGGACTGTCCGCCCAGGTTCGGCAGAAGAGCGTCAGGGCGTTCCTTCTTGATAATCTGCTCCAGACGCTCCACATTCAGGGGTTCAATATAGGTCACGTCTGCTGTCTCCGGATCTGTCATAATCGTTGCCGGATTCGAATTCACCAAAACAATCTCATAACCCAGCTTTTTCAATGCCTTGCAGGCCTGGGTTCCCGAATAATCGAACTCACAGGCCTGTCCGATGACAATGGGACCTGATCCGATAATAAGTACTTTATGAATATCTGTTCTCTGTGCCATGATTTAAATTCCTCCTCGGACTCTATTATATATGTCAAACCATGATACCTACAAGAGTTTTTTTACAAAAATGTAAATTTATGTATTTTTATGCAGAATAATTATTATGGAACAGCTGTCACTATATTGGTGACAGTCTTTTTACAGTACAATCCGCCCGATCAACTACATGACCGGGCGGGCACTGAATCTTGAATCCGCGAGTCTTGAATTATTATCTCAGTACTTCCTTCGATACAATTTTTTATAGAAGTTTCTTAAATTCATCCTCAGCTATATTTGCTTTTTCAGCAGCTTCCACTGCAGCATCAGAAGCAGACAGAATTCCCTTATGCACCAGATCCACTAAAATCTTAAGGACGCCCGTTTTTTCACCCTGCTGCATACCTTCCCGTATACCCGCTCTCAAAATATCCTTGGCCTCATAATCCAAAACCTTGCCACCCATCGTATTCACCACTGCCACTCAAAATGTGTTTAAATATACTTAACACATCGAGAAATTGAAGCCCTCACGGATACTCCTGATCCTCCTTATACTCACCGTCATCCATTGCAATCTGGGAATCATACTCAAACATCCGAATAAGCATACTTCCATCCGGAGTACTCTGGCATTCTATATGATATTTCTTATTTTTTTCATTCGTACTATTGTCTATCTCAAAGCTTGAATCTGTGACCTTCTCTTTTGTAACCGCATCCTGACCGTATATAATGTTCATTTTGTCTTCTGATAATTCGCTCATTTCCTGTATAATGCTCTCCAAAGATTCCTTTCCCTTCTCTCTACGATTACAGCCTTCCGAAGGAAATACTGAACATTTAAGACTATCTGATTCAAGTTCTATTCTATTGTAACAAAAAAATAGGGTTTTCACAACCCGGACGTGCCTAAGCTGTATTTACGTGTCCAATTACACTTGCAGCCAGGGTTAAACAAATGTACAATAAACTAAAAAAGGATAAACTCAAAAAGGAGATAGAATATATGATCTATATGGATGCTTCTGCAACCTCATTTTTAAAGCCGCCCCAGGTGGAAAAGGCGGTCTGCCGTTCCTTCCACACCATCGGCAATTCCGGGCGCGGCGCCCATGCACCGACCCTGAATGCCTCACGGCTTATTTATGATACAAGAGAAAAGCTGGCCCGATTATTAGGCATTGCTGATCCCGCAAGGATCGCTTTTACCTGCAATGCCACAGAAGCATTGAATACAGCCATAAGAGGCACTGTACAGCCGGGTGATCATGTCATCACCACCGCCTGCGAGCACAATTCCGTGCTCCGTCCTCTCTACCGCTGTGCAAAAGAAGGCGCAGACTTGACCATTCTCGATGCCGATCAAAAAGGATATATTGATTACGATGATCTGGAAAAATCACTGAGAAAAAATACAAAAGCCGTTGTAATAACCCATGCCTCCAATCTCACTGGAAATGTCACGGATATTGCCCGTGTATCGGCATTTACGAGGGAACACGGTCTGACCTTGATCGTGGACGCTTCTCAAACTGCCGGAGTCATTCCCATTGATGTCAATAAAATGGGCATTGACATCCTCTGCTTTACAGGTCACAAAGGACTAATGGGTCCCCAGGGAACCGGCGGCATCTATGTCAGAGAAGGTATCTCACTGCCTCCACTGAAATCAGGCGGCAGCGGTGTGCACAGCTTTGATAAAAGCCACCCGTCAGACATGCCCGCCGCACTGGAAGCCGGCACATTGAACGGACATGGTATTGCCGGTCTGAACGCTGCACTGGATTTCATTCATAAAACCGGTGTAACTGCCATTCATAAAAAGGAGGATATGCTGGCGCGCCGCTTTATAAAGGGACTCTCCTCCATTCCTCAGGTCACACTCTATGGCGACCTGGATGCAGATCTGCGAGCCCCTATCGTATCTCTGAACATCGGCAATATGAACTCCGCCCAGGTCAGTGATATTCTCTGGGAAGATTACGAAATCTGCGTCCGCTCCGGCGCCCATTGCGCACCTCTCATGCATGAGGCCATGGGAACGGCCCGACAGGGCGCCGTTCGATTCAGCTTCTCATATTTTAACACAGAAGAAGAAACAGACATCGCCATACAGGCAGTCAGGGAGATTGCAGAAATATAATTCAACAAATAAGCTCTGATTAATAAAATCTGTAACAAATAAAAAGTATTTATGTTAATATAATTTTTTATTGACTTAAAACAAAATTACATTTATAATATAAGAACACACATTCGATTTTGTTAAAAAATAATCAACACATTTAAACAACAGTAACGATATTATAGATCTATAATCAAGAAAGGGGAGAGCACAATGGCAAATATTTTTGATGTAGCAAAATATATTCTTGAAAAAAAAGGAACTATGTCTACAATGAAATTACAAAAACTATGCTATTACGCACAGGCTTGGGCTTTAGTTTGGGATGATACCCCTCTATTTGATGAAGACTTCGAGGCTTGGGCAAATGGCCCTGTATGCAGAGAATTATTTTTTAAAACACAAGGACAATATTCTGTTTCTTCCGCTGATGAAACAGGTGGTAATGGAGATTTGACCGATAATGAAAAAGATACTATCGATAAGGTTTTAGAACACTATGGGAATCATAATGCCCAATGGCTTAGCCAACTGACACATATGGAGGATCCATGGAATGAAGCTCGTGTAGGCATTCCTGCTGGTGCAGGCTGCAATCGAATAATATCTAAAGAAAGCATGGCACTTTATTATGGCGGACTCTAAAAAAAGAATCAAACAAACGAAAGAACCTATAGGTAATCATATTGGTCAGGGTGGTAATCCTGACCAATATTACACACAACATCCCTCTTGGAATTTTTCGAGTTGTGATCCAAAATACTGGAGCCTATATTCAGATAAAGTCCATGAAATATTTTGGAAAGAGATATTACCTCATTTTCAAGCTTGGGAATCTCAAACTTGGGGAAATATTTTAATTGATGCCAAAAAAGAAATCATTCTATTAATGTGAAAGATTTAAATAAAATAGCATCAGACAGACTTATTGAGTTATATATAGAAGCAGAATCTTTGATATCCTTGAGGTTAACAGCCACCCATCGAATTTACGGATATATGAAAGGAGCTGTTTTCAATATTTTATGGATCGATATAAATCATGGAGACAATTCAACATGCATTTGCAGATCACACAAAAAACATACTTAATAATCTAAACAGGAGCCAATCAGCCCGATTCCACTGATTCGCTCCTGTTTTATGTATGACTTATTTATTTTTATGTTCCTGCGGCTCCAGCCCGTGAATTTCCCGAAGATTATCCGTCAGAAAACCATCGATTCTTCTCATAAGAAGATACCCCAGAATACCCATACCTGCAAATGCCATCGAAAATAAAATTACTGTCATTTTATTTCCCTCCCATCTGCTTTCATTGTACAACTGAATAAATAAATTCCGCGTAAATGAATGGCTCCGGGTATTAAAATTATATAAAAATATATTTTACCTTATGCAGCAATATCCTTTCTGCTATATTGGATGTATCCCACAGCAGCACCGATGATGCCCACTGCAATACCAATTCCCATAAGCGGCAGATTCAGTTTTGCATCTGCTACGATTGAGGAGGCTTCTGCATAGGCATAAGGCGTCAGATATTTCATAAAGCTGAGATCATCGGATATATTATAAATAATATTGACAAAATAAAATACCATTGCAAGCCCGAGACCTATGCCAAGTCCGCCCCTCTTAAGGAAAGCTGAAATACCGAAGCAGATACAGCCCAGCTCCAGCTGCAGAACAAAGAAAGCCAGATGCAGAAGGGCAAATATCTCCCAGTCCACAGATTCTCCGATCCCCCTGATAGAAAGAGCACTGCTGATAACAACCACAAGATTAAATATCAGTATCTGTACAATTACAGCCATCAATTTCTCCGAAAGCACACGGATCCTGCTCACCGGATGACTGAGCAGAAATTCAGCTGTGCGATCCTTTTCTTCACTGGCCAGAATGGATATCCCCAGAAATGCTGCATAGAATCCGCCGCCAATACCAAGGATATTTCCACATTCAACGGCATAAAATCCCATCATATCACCAAAGCTCACCCGGTCCATACCAAAGGCCGCTGTAAATCCCCCCATATTGGCAAAGAGATCAGTCACATCCTCCATCTGCCCTTTCATCTCCGGGAACAATACCACACAGATAACAACCATAAAAGCCGTTGCCACAGTCCAGATTCCCAGAGACATCAAGCCCTGTTTCATTTCTTTTTTAAAGATTGTCATTTTCTGTTCCCTCCCCCTGATAATAATGCAGAAATACTTCTTCCAGTTCCGGCTCTGTAATGGTCAGATCGTTCAAAGGAAGCGCAGACAGCTGACGGAGTAATTGCCTGATATCCCCCTGATAAAGGAAACTGATCATATGATCCCCCGGATTCACGGATCTTCCTTCCAGTCCCTCCGGCATCTGCGATATCCCGTGAAGCGTCACGCGGCGTGCCGTCGTCTTCGTCAGATTTTCCACCTTGTCACAGGCAATCATTTTCCCTTCCCTGATAATGGCCGCCCTGCTGCAGTGATGCTGGATCTCTGACAACACATGGGAAGACAGAAATACCGTTGCTCCCTCTCTCTTTTTCTCCTGAATCAGATCAAAAAATTCCTTCTGAATCAGCGGATCCAGGCCGCTGGTCGGTTCATCAAAGATGTATAGCTGCGGCTGATGCTGCATAGCACAGACAATGGCGACCTTCTTTCGATTTCCGAGAGACAGCTCATCGATCCTTCTGCCCGTATCCAGATTCAGACGTTCACAGAGTCTCTTCGCCTCTGCCAAGCAATCCTTCTTTCGAAGTCCCGCAGAAAAAGCGATTACATCCCGCACCTTCATCCTGCCATAAAACATGGCTTCCGATGGCATATACCCCACATTCTGCAAATAATCCCGGTTTCCTGTGCCTACATCATGCCCCAGTATCTCCCCGCATCCCGAATCCGCGGATATAAGCCCAAGTAATATTCTGATGGTGGTACTCTTTCCCGCACCATTAGGTCCGATGAACCCGAATATTTCCCCATTCTCCACATTCAGATCAAGGTTAACAATACCCCTGTGTTTCCCATAATATTTTGTCAGATTTTCTGTTCTTATGACGGTATTCATTCATTTCCCTCCCTCAGATATATTTTTTTCCAGAAATCCATCATTCTCCTGAAATCCTTCTCAACCTTGTCCCAATCCGGATCTCCTTTCTGGATCATTTCCCACATATAGCCTTCCGCTGCCCAGTACATTTCCTGATACATCATCCCCAGGTCGATATCGGGACGAAATTCCTCCGGATTAATTTCCAGATAAAATCTTCCATCCTTTTCATATACATGTCTCTGATAGCTTTCCCGAATGGCAGGTGCAACATTCGGATCCTTCTCATAAAAAGCCTTCATTGTAAAAGCTGTCAGATCCGGGTACTCCCGCATGATCTTCATCTTGGCCTCCAGTCCCCGTTCCATCATATCAAAAAGGCTCTTTGGTTCATAACAGCGCTCCTCTATCATAACCTCCCTTGTCACACGGGCTGCTTCCTCCCATATAAACAGATACAGTTCCTTCTTATTATGAAAATAATGAAACAACAATGATTTACTAATACCCGCTTCCGCCGCAATCTCACCCACAGGACTCTTTTTGTAACTGTTCTGACTGAACACCTTATAGCCTGCATTGATGATCCGCTGCCGCTTCTCCTTCGGCAGATCAAAGAATTTTTCGTTCATAGGCCCCTCCCATTGACCGCTCCGGTTAATTATAATTATACGCCATTGACCGTTTTTGAGAAGACCTTTCCGTATTTTGACAATAAAAAATCTCCGGGATTTTCCGTATAACCATCCAGTACAACAATCTTCTTATTCTCTTTTCCTCCATCAATATTTATTTCCTGAACATACCCTTTGCAAAAAATGCAATGACTTTATATACCGGATTCTCCATATGCCGGACCACCTGCTCCAGTTCCTTCCGAATGGCAATGCCCTGTGGACAATGCTGTTCACATTTACCGCATTTCCTGCAGCGTGAAGCATTGGTCCTGTCCGCCCGGAAGGTGGTACACATCAGATATTCCCGCATTCCTGTGAAGAAATTATCCGTATAACGCACATTATAGCATCGGAAAGCACCCGGAATATCCACACCGAAAGGACATGGCTGGCAATAACCGCAGCCCGTGCAGGGTACCTTCATCTTATCATTGATCGCATCACGAACCTCTGAAAATAACTGCCTATCCGCTTCTGTAAGTTCACCCGCACGCACCGACTCCGCAATCCGGATATTCTCCTTCAGCATCTCCATGGAATTCATGCCTGACAGAATCACGGATACTCCCGGCTGATTCCACAGCCAGCGAAGCCCCCATTCTGCCGGGCTGCGCTGTGGCCTGGCTTTCGCAAAAAGCTCCTGCGCATTTTTCGGAAGACCATTGACCAGACGGCCGCCCCGAAGCGGTTCCATAATAATCACCGGAATTCCCTTAGCGGCTGCATATTCTACTCCGGCCCGGCCGGCCTGACTGTTCTCATCCATATAATTATACTGCACCTGGCAGAATTCCCAGTCCCAGGCATCCAGAAGTTCTATAAAATTCCGGCTGTTCCCGTGATAGGAAAAACCAACCCTGCGGATCTGCCCGCCGGCCTTTTTTTCACTGATCCATTCCAAAATCCCCATCCGGATCAGTTTCTCCCAGATATGAACATCCGGCAGCATATGCATCAGATAATTATCCACATAATCCGTCCTGAGTCTCCTCAGCTGTTCCTGAAATAATTTCTCCAGTTCACCGATGGAATGAATCATATAATGCGGCATCTTAGTGGCAATCTGTACCTGTTCCCGCCAGTGATTCTTCTCCAGCAGTTGCCCGAGAACCTTCTCATTCCCTTTATATATATAGGCTGTATCAAAATAATTAATACCATGTTCAATGGCATAGGCCAGTTCCCTCTCTGTTTCTTCCATATCCACACTGCTTCCCTTTTTCGGAAAACGCATACACCCAAAGCCCAGCACCGACCAGTCATTCATCCTGTATTCCATAAATTGTCTCCTTCTCCGCTGCATCATTCTAAATAAAATAGAAATACAACTCAGCAATTCTTGCTTAGTATACCACATTCTTCCCTGAACGCACAATCTCCCAGAAATTCAATTCCATGCTATTGAATTTTACGTTCATTAGTGCTATACTCATTGCGACAAAAAACATATTTTATATGATATATTTTCAGGAGAAAATCTATGATTTACGCTGAAAAATGCGCACCTCTGATTCGACAGATTCATGCTGCCATGGAAAAGGAAGCCAATAATGCCCTGCGGGAAAAGGGCCTGACAGTCTCACAGATTTATCTGCTCTCTGCCCTGAAAGACAGCCCATCCGGCTCCTGCTCGCTGAAGGAAATGGAAAAGCTTCTCCAGATCGGGCAGTCTACAACCGTCGGCCTTGTCAAACGTCTCCAGCAAAAAGGCTTTGTCAGCTGTGCCCGTGATACGGAAGACAAACGTATCAAGATCGTCAGAATAACCGGTGAAGGGTATCGGATCTGTGAAGAAGCACAGGAGCATATGGATAAGACGCTGGAACGCCTTACCACGGGCCTTACCAGCAAGGAAAAAACAGATTTGCTGAAGCTTCTCCAAAAAGTACAGCAAAATTTTTAAAAGAAACAATAGAAATACAGGAGTACAAAAGATGTCAAACAATTACGCACCGGCTGTGCAGCGTCTTTTTGTCGGTATCGATGTTGGTTCGACCACGACGAAAATTGTTGCCATTAATCCGGACAACAACAAGATTTTATTTTCCAACTACAAACGTCATAACGCGGCACAGGCACAAAGCGTTCATGATGCCCTCTCCATGCTGAATGAACATTTTCCTGATGCTTTGATACGGATTGCCCTTACGGGCTCAGGTGCCAAAAGACTGGCAGAAAGTCTCGGCGTCTGTTATATTCAGGAAGTTGTAGCCAACTCCATTGCTCTGGAAGATCATTATGACAATGTAGGAACTGCCATTGAGCTTGGCGGTCAGGATGCAAAAATGATTTTCTTTGGACGGGATGAATCAACGAACGCACTCACCGTGGCCGACATGCGCATGAACGGAAACTGCGCCGGCGGCACCGGTGCCTTTATTGATGAAATTGCCGCCATTTTGAAAGTACCTATAGAAGAATTCAATGATCTGGCCGCTCAGGGGTCCTGTATTTATGACATATCCGGCCGCTGCGGTGTTTATGCCAAAACAGATATCCAGCCGCTGCTGAATCAGGGTATATCCAAACCGGATCTGGCCCTTTCTTCCTTTCACGCCATTGCCAAACAGACCATCGGCGGTCTGGCCCAGGGCCTCGACATCAAGAAGCCCGTTGTTTTCGAAGGAGGACCTCTTACCTTCAATCCGGAGCTCGTACAGGTATTTGCCCAGCGTTTGAATCTTTTACCCGAAGAAACACTGTGCCCGGAACATCCTGAGATCATGATTGCCTTCGGTGCCGCCCTTTCTCTGGAGAAAATGTTTGCCAGCAGCACCTCCTGGCGGCGTCCGTCCCGGCTTCTTGACCTGCTTTCAGACGAAACCCTTCAGTCCAGTCTCCACACCTCTCAGGATGCGCCAGTGTTTTTTGACTCACAGGAAGAATATGATGCTTTTGTCAAAAGACATCAGCTGCCGGAATGTACACATTTTCAGCCTCAGGCCGGTCAGACCGTTCATGCTTATCTGGGAATTGATTCCGGAAGCACCACAACAAAATTTGTTTTAATAGATGAAGACGAAAATATCCTTGATTCTTTTTATGCTCCAAATGAAGGGGAACCTCTGGCTGTTGCAAAAGCAGCTCTTAAGGCGGTCCGTGACCGCTGCCGCGCAGCCGGTGCCACTCTCGATATCATTGCTGCAGGTACCACAGGCTATGGCGAACTGCTGTTTTCCAAAGCCTTCAGTACAGAATGCCATGTGGTAGAAACCGTAGCTCACGCCCGCGCAGCAGATAAATACGTCAGTGATGCGACTTTTATTCTGGACATCGGCGGACAGGACATGAAGGCGATATGGATCGACAATGGCATCATTACCAATATCGTTGTCAATGAAGCCTGCTCCTCAGGCTGCGGTTCGTTCCTTGAAAATTTCGCTTCGTCTTTACATATTCCGGTAGAGGAGATCGCCCACGCTGCTTTCTCCTCACGGCATCCCGCAGCCCTTGGCAGCCGCTGTACAGTTTTTATGAACAGCAGTATTGTGACGGAACAGCGTAATGGAAAGCAGTCAGAGGATATTATGGCCGGTTTGTGCCGTTCCATCATTGAAAATGTCTTTACAAAAGTCATCCGCATCTCCAATCTGGACAGTCTCGGCAATAAAATCGTTGTTCAGGGCGGCACTTTCCAGAATGATGCCGTTTTGCGCGCCATGGAACAGTACACGGGACGTGAAGTTGTCCGCGCCCCTTATCCCGGTATTATGGGCGCCATCGGCGCAGCCCTGATCACCAAAGAACGTTTTCATGCCCGCCAGATGGAGAGAACCTTTATTGGACTGGACGCCATCGAAGACTTTTCCTATACACAGGAATCCAACTCACCGTGCCCGTTCTGTGCCAACCACTGTAAACGAACCATCGTCCGTTTTTCCAACGGCAGCTCCTGGGTCACCAATAACCGCTGCGAACGCGGTGAAATTCTCGGTGACCCCCATGAAGAAGCAGTCCGTGAAAAGCTGAAGGCGACCACCCGGACCAGAGAACAGGTTCCGAATCTCTTCCGGACCCGCCAGCAGCTGTTATTTAAAGATTATCCTTATACAGCCGCAGCACCTGACAAAGAGGTGACTATCGGTCTTCCGAGAGTACTCTCCTACTGGGAGACAATGCCGTTCTGGACGACCTTCTGGCGTTCCCTCGGCTTTAAGATTAAAATATCGGATCTGAGTACACGTAAAATATATGAGGACGGACTATCCGCTGTCACATCGGATACTGTCTGTTTTCCTGCCAAGCTGGTTCACGGCCATCTCCGCAATCTGACCGAAAAAGGGGCAGACCGCATTTTCATGCCGTCCATTACAACGGTTACATCAGAAAACACAGAAGAAACCAGTGAATCCATGTGTGCCATCGTCAAAGGCTACCCTATTGTCATCCGCAATTCTGACAATCCCGAAAAGCGCTGGCAGATTCCTTTTGATGCACCGTTATTTCACTGGTATAAAAAAGAGGACCGCGACAAACAGCTGACCCTGTATATGGAAAAAACCTTCCGGATCACACCGGAGCAGACCAGACAGGCTATTCAAAACGCAGATGCGGCTCAGAATCAGTTTCATACAGAACTGAAACAGGCCG
This sequence comes from Coprococcus sp., assembly GCA_016297495.1. Classification (GTDB taxonomy): domain Bacteria; phylum Bacillota; class Clostridia; order Lachnospirales; family Lachnospiraceae; genus Coprococcus_A. The sequence goes on along the minus strand of JAEDGN010000002.1, from coordinate 28,487 downwards.
GACAGGCTGTTCTGGATGATGTAACCGCCAGAGGAACCTATGCCGTCGTTCTGGCCTCCCGTCCATACCAGAATGATGCTCTGGTCAATCATGATCTTCCGGAGATGTTCACCAGCCTTGGAATCCCCGTGCTGACCGCCGACTCCCTTCCGGGAACCGATCAGGTGGATCTGAGCATGAGCCGGCTGGATATTGTCAACAATTATCATGCACGAATGCTCTCTTCCGCTATTCTTGCTGCCAGAAGCACCCATCTGGAATATGTCCAGATCGTCAGCTTTGGATGCGGCCATGATGCCTATCTTTCCGATGAGATCATCCGTCTGATGAAAGAGATTTCCGGCAAAATACCGCTGATTCTGAAACTGGACGAAAGTGATATACAGGGGCCGCTGCGCATCCGTGTGCGCTCATTTGTGGAGACAATCACCATGCGTCGGGAACAGGACCCGGATCTTATCATTCACGAACTGGAAGACCCGTATCCGGTAAAATTTACAAAGAAAAGCCGCAAAGAAAAAGTTGTCCTTGTTCCTAATACCTCCCATGCCTTCTGCAGAATCATGTCAGCGGCCATCTGCAGCCAGCATATCAAAGCCGAACCATTGGATATCGGCCGTGAAGAGGCTATCCGCCTGGGCAAACAGTATGTCCACAACGACATCTGCTTCCCTTGCCAGATCGTTATTGGCGAGGCATTGGCAGCTCTTCGCAGCGGAAAATATGATGATAAAGAAGTGGCCATCGGTATGGGCAAGTATATCGGCGACTGCCGTCTCACCCATTACAGTGCCCTGCTCCGCAAAGCACTGGATGATGCCGGATACAGCCATGTACCTATTCTCACCAATGATGATGTAGATTATCACAACATGCACCCGGGCTTCCGTATGAGTCTCGGCTCTGCAGTCCGGCTGGCCTTTGCCCTGCCGGTCATCGATGTACTGGAAGAATTGTTAAGGAAAATACGACCCTACGAAAAAGTTCCCGGCAGTACCACTCAGGCCTTTGAGCAGGGAATGGATGCCGTTGTCGAAGGACTTCAGAATCACGGCGTAGCCGGTATCCGAAGCGGTTTTAAAAAAGCCATCGATCTGATGAAGAATGTTGCTTATGACCGCACCATTCCAAGACCGAGGGTGTTGATCGTCGGCGAATATCTGCTGAACTTCCATCCGGGAGCCAACCACGATATTGAAGATTATCTGGAGCATAACGGCTTTGAAATCATTGAAGCCCGTATGTCCGACGTTATCCAGAAGTCCTATTTCTACCTGGACGCCCAGATCAAAGAATATAAACTAAAAAAACCATGGATGAAAAAGACCTGGCTTGCCACCGTTGATAAGGTATTTGATATGGCCCACGACATGACCGATGCCATCGCCAGGGCCCATCCACTCTATACACCGGCCTGCAGGATGCCGGATCTGGTCAAAGACAGCGATCCGATCATCCACCACACTTTCGATGCCGGCGAAGGGGTACTGATACCGGGTGAAATACTGCATCATGCTAAAAACGGATGTCGCTCCTTCGTGATCCTGCAGCCATTCGGATGTCTGCCAAATCATGTCGTTGGAAGAGGGATCTCCAAACGGCTGAAGGAAATGTATCCGGACGCTCAGATACTGCCGCTGGATTATGATCCGGATGTCAGCTTCGCTAATATCGAAAACCGGCTCCAGATGCTGATCATGAATGCAAAATCAGGCAATATTAAAGATAAACCTGCCATAACCTGATGTCCATGCCACTCCAGCAAAAAAGGTTCGGGAATCTGCCGCCGCAGATCATTCCCGAACCTTTTTCATTTGATACACTGATTCTGTATACTTCCATCATGACACAGCTATCCCATTCTGCCTTCCACCGTTTCCTGCAGCGCACAGATCTTATCCGCAACACACAGAATCAGGCTTTCCCGATATCTTGGCGGTATGGGATTCAAAGGAAACATATGCCTTTTAATCATGTCCCTCTCAATCTGCCCCAGAATAAAATCCTTCTCTGCATTCATCAGCGCCTGACCCGCATGAGTAAAGCCATGGAGCCTGTGACTTTTATCCGGCACATGCCAGTCATACAGAAAATAATCATGAAGCAGTGCCCCTCTGATCAAAGCACGACGATCTACTCTGATACGGAGATAATGGGCAATCATCAGGCAAAGACAGGTCACTTTGAAGGAATGCTCAAAAACACTGACTCTTCCATGCTGCATGTAGGATTTTTCCTGCTGCATTCCCTCAGAAGCCAGAATATCCTCACCGTAAAATCTGATCAGAATCTCCGGAGACCACACCTCCTTCTGATGGGTCATGGTTTAATCCTTCCCTTCTCCACATTCGGTATCAGAAAGTTCTCCTGGGCATAATCCCATAAGATTTCTGATCCCTCTGCGGTGTGCTCATTTCTTTTAAGAATCTGCCCGAGACGAACCCCTTTTTTCACCCATGATTTACCATCGGTAAGGTCATTGAGCATCATTGGCTGAAGATTATCCATCGTATGAGCAAATTTTGCCTCTGCTGTTTCAGCCTCCTCAAACTCTTCCCACAGATCGCGAAGCTTTCTTCCCTGATCTTCCGGCAGGATGCCAAATATTCTGTCTGCCGCTGCTAGTTCCCGCTGCCGCTGTGTCTTCTTCGCTTCTTCATCATAGGCATAGGTATCCCCCGCATCTATCTCCACAATGTCGTGAATCAACAGCATTGTCACCGTCTTCAGCACATCTATTTCTTCTTCCGCATATTCACTGAGAAGCACAGTCATCAGAGCCATATGCCATGCATGCTCTGCATCATTCTCCTTCCGTTCCCCGCCAGTCAGATAAGTCTGTCTTCCAATCATCTTTTCCTTATCTATTTCCCTGCAAAATTTAAACTGTTTATCCAGTCTGCTCTCTCCCATCACCAGTCACAGCCTCCTCATATATCATTCTTATATTCATCTGAAAATCTCTTTGTTCAAGTATAAAACTGTCATCTTCAAAATGCAACACTCATTTTTAATTGACACCTATTGAAAAAAGTGGTACGTTGAGTGATAAAGGAGTTGAAATTATTATGAATATCAAAGCGATTTTATTTGATTTAGATGGCACTTTGCTCCCAATGGATCAGGATGCCTTCACCAGAGCCTACTTTAAAGAGCTGGCCGGTGTTATTGCCCCCCTTGGAATTGAACCAAAGAAACTGGTGGATGTTGTATGGGCCGGTACCGGTGCTATGGTAAAAAATAACGGACTTCAGACTAACGAGAAAGTTTTCTGGAAAACTTTTGCCGATTTAAGCGGTGTTAATGTGGATATTTTTAAACCAGCCTGTGACAGATTCTACTCCAACGAGTTCCATCGTGCCAAAGTTTGCACCGGTGAAAACCCGCTGGCTGCCCATGCTGTCCGCCTGGCCCACAGCAATGGACGCAAGGTCATACTTGCTTCCAATCCAATCTTTCCATTGGCCGGTCACGCTTCCCGCCTCAGCTGGGTAGGATTAAAACCGGAGGACTTTGACATGGTCACCTCCTATGAAACAGACTGCTACTGCAAACCTAACCCTGCTTATTATAGCGATATCTGCGCCAGAATAGGCTTTTCTCCGGAAGAATGTCTCATGGTCGGCAATGATGAAACTGAAGATATGCTGGCAGCATCCTCCATCGGTATGAACGCATTTTGGGTCACGGACTGTATGATTCCTGCCCAAAATAGTCATTGGGACGGACCGAAGGGTCTTTTTACAGAGCTGATTGAATATCTAAAGGCTATTTAGTTGACTGAATTCTATAAAATTATCAGGAGGAAATTACATTGAACAAAGATCTTACCGTCGGAAATCCCTGGAGCGTCCTGTGGCGCTTCTGTCTGCCTCTTCTGGGCAGTATCCTTTTTCAGCAGTTATACAACCTGGCCGACAGCTTTGTTGCCGGTAAATTTATAGGAGAAAATGCTCTGGCCGCCGTAGGCAACAGCTATGAGATTACACTGATCTTCATCGCCTTCGCTTTTGGATGCAATATCGGCTGCTCCGTTATCGTCTCACGCTTTTTTGGTGCCAAAGAATACACAAATGTGAAGACAGCGGTTTACACTGCTCTTATTTCCAGTGCAGTACTTTGCGCCGTATTGATGATCATCGGTATCTTCGGATGCAGCGCTCTGCTGCAGCTCATCCAGACGCCGGAAGAGCTTATGGCAGATTCCAGACTGTATCTGGATATTTACATATGGGGATTGCCATTCCTGCTCTTTTATAATGTAGCCACAGGTATTTTTTCGGCCCTTGGAGATTCCAGAACTTCCTTTATCTTTCTGTCCATCTCTTCAACGGCCAATATCCTTGTCGATATCCTGTTCGTAACTGTTCTGCATATGGGAGTCGCCGGTGTTGCATGGGCCACTTTCCTCTGTCAGGGTGTCAGTGCCGTACTTTCGATCATCGTCGTTATGCGAAGGCTGCACGCCATACCGACAGACAGTCCTGCTGCTTTATTCTCATGGCCGATTTTTTGTAAGATAGCCGTCATTGCAGTGCCAAGTATCCTTCAGCAAAGCTTTATCTCTGTAGGCAATATTATCATTCAGGGTGTGATCAATGGCTTCGGTACCGGTGTCATGGCAGGTTATGCTGCCGGTGTGAAGCTGAACAACCTGGTCATCACATCCTTCACGACTATGGCCAATGGTATATCCAACTATACCGCCCAGAATCTCGGAGCCGGAAAACCGGATCGCGTTCGTGAGGGCTTTGCCGCCGGCATCAAAATGGTCTGGATGATCTGTATCCCGATGTTTCTTCTCTATTTCTTTGCAGGAAAAATGCTCCTGTACATATTCATTGACACGCCAACGGGAACGGCCATTCAGACAGGTGTACAATATCTTCGTATTCTGTCCCCATTTTATTTTGTCGTATGTGTCAAGCTCATTGCCGACAGTATACTAAGAGGTGCCGGGCTGATGAAGGCTTTCATGATCGATACCTTCACCGATCTTATTCTCCGTGTCGTTCTGGCTGTCATTCTGTCCAAACAATTCGGACCGATCGGTATATGGGCCGCATGGCCGATAGGATGGACCATTTCCACTATCATTGCCATTACTTTCTACCGCAATGGCGCATGGCGGAATACGGTCTCCAATACTGTACAAAAATAATCTGATCCACAGACTGAAAGGGCCGCTGTAAACAGCGGCCCTTTTCAATATTTTTACAAAAGCGGTGCAAACAACCTCAATATACACTGCCAGATACGCAATGCTGTTGATCTGCCGCTTCTGTATTGTTCTGTTACATCCCGGCACACCGGGAACAGTTCATCGAAATCCTTCTTAATATCAGCGATAATCGGACTATTATAAATAAATGCAGCATTTTCAAAATGCAGATATAGACTGCGGTAATCCATATTAATGGTCCCCACCACCGCTGTTTCGTCATCACAGACACACTGTTTGGCATGACAGAAGCCCGGTGTATATTCATAAATGCGCACACCACTCTTTACAAGCCCTGCATAGTAGGACCGGGTAGCCATATAAACCGGCTTTTTATCCGGTATACCCGGTGTGACTATTCTCACATCAACACCTCTTTTTGCAGCAAGCGTCAGTTCCCGCTTCATCTCATCACTGATAATGAGATACGGTGTTGTAAAATAAGCATAGGATTTGGCATTTTTGAGAATATTCATATAAACATTCTCTCCGACCCGCTCATCATCCAGCGGATTATCGGCATATGGCTGAATATAACCTTTTTGCTTTGCCTCATAGTTAATTTCCGGCAGGTACTGCCCATAGTCTGTATCTGTTTTTTTGATGGCATTCCACATTTCCAGAAACATGACTGTCAGGCTTGGAATGGCATCTCCTTCCAGACGGATTCCCGTATCCTTCCACTGACCATAAGGATGGGTGATATTAAAGTATTCATTGGCCAGATTATATCCGCCCGTAAATCCCACTTTGCCATCAATGACCGTGATCTTTCTATGATCTCTGTTATTCATGAATATATTCAGAACCGGTATGACCCTGTTAAATATACGGCACTGAATACCATAGTTCTCCATTTCCTTTACAAATTCCGGACTCAGGAAACCAATACTTCCAACATCATCATAGATGATACGGACCTCCACTCCCTGCCGGGCCTTTTCTATCAATATCTTTTTCATGCCGGCAAAGCTTTCTGCATCCTCAATGGCATGATACTCCATAAATATAAAATGTTCCGCTTCAGCCATGGCTTTTTTCTGAGCTTCAAATCCATCTGCCGCATCACCATAAAACTCCACATCTGTTTTGTTGTAAATAGGATAATGCCCATACTTACAGATATACCAGGCCTGATTGGCAATGCCGACATCTTCTGCCTTCAATTCTTCCAGAACGCTGTCAGCCTGACTGATTAATCCCTGCAATTCCTTCTGGATTGATTCAAAATGTTTTCGCATACTGCCATTGACGCCGGAATGTCCGCAGAGAAAATAAATACAGACACCCATGACAGGGAATGCCATAATAAGGATGATCCAGGGCATCTTCATGGCCGCATTCATATCACGTCCGTATATCTTCAGCACAACCAGAAAAGCAATAATACTGGAAGCCAAAGATATCCCCGTTGAATATTCATTTAGTTTTACAAATAAAATAACAATCCATGCAGCCTGTATCAAAACCGACAGTCCAACAAAAAGCAGCCGGCTCATACTGTTTTTAACTGATCTTTTTTCTTCTGTGCGCATACACTATTCCGCTTCCTTTTCTCTCGTCTTAACCCCACGCATCCTTCCTGCATGGTCACTTAATACTCTGCAGCATTCAGATTATGATAAAAACTCTACGTGCCCGTCATCTATGTGATACATAGCACCCACGACCTTAAGCCCATCCTCTTCTTCCAAATGCCTGATATCCAGACTATGTTCAATAATATCCACACTCCTGGCCACATTCAGACAACAGGCTCTGTAATCATCCTTCTCATCACCAATCGCAAGCTTGATCTCATCCGTAATAAACTTGATATAGCCCTCAGAATCACTATTGATAGCCGCATCCACGGCACCACACCAAGTATGTCCCAGTACAACCACCACCGGACTTCCAAGATGACCGGCCGCATATTCGATACTGCCCAGCTGATGATCATCAATCACATTGCCTGCCACACGGATCACAAAAAGATCGCCAATGCCAGCTGAAAAAATACTTTCAGGAATGACCCGGGAATCCGAACATGTAATGATAATCGCATACGGCTGCTGTCCATGCTTACTTGTATAGGCCCGAAGCGCACGGGAAATATCACCGCTGTTCGCATCCGAAGCCACATATTTCTCATTGCCCTTCTTTAATTTATCCAAAGCTTCTGAAGCTGTCATAATCATCTGATGTACCATATCTTTCCCTCCTTACTGCATCTGCAGGTAAAATTATACGTCAAAAATCTTCTGAACCATATTCTACATAGTAACACTTTTTCCAACTAATCACAACATAAAGAAACCTTTGAGATACAATCCGGTAAAATTGTACCCAAAGGTTTTCTTTACAGATGTTCAGTTTACTGAAAAGCAAATATTTATCAACTTTTCCATGTATACTGTTTTAATACGCAAATAAATTTTCCCAATCAAAGTCTGTATCTCCATATAGTATCTCCATGACCGTTTCGTTTATTGACGGCATCCGGTAAAGTCTGTCAAACATCATGTCTTTTTTATCATCATCCTCTTTCTGAGCTTCCTCCCTGGCGAAATCGTCACTCCCCCTGAAAACGCCAGAAATAAACAGTTCTGCAATTCCTTCCGACCCAATCTGCAGATACATCACAGCGTCTGTTCCGCCTGCTGTCCGTATATCCGATCGTATCTCCCAATACTTCGGGGCTATAGCCGACACACGAAACTCGGAAGACGATTGAATATTTTCATCCAGAGCTGCCAGTGTCTGCATACTCTCAAGAAATTTTTCATGGCATACATCATTATACCAGTCAAATCCATTCTCACGAATCTCTTCTATACCTTCTGCAATCAATCTGTCATGTTCATTCCCCGAGTCCGCCATCTCCTTCTCATCCTCCAGAAGAGAATGGTATTTAGCCTCTATTGCCAGATAACTGTATGCTTTTTCGTAGTCCCCCGCCTCAAGGGCTTTTTCAAAAGAATGGGCTGTGCGGACCGCTTTCAGGTTGGCATAAGTAAGTCCTGTTCCCCGAACATAATTCCATACCGGAAATACGATCAGAATAATGGCCAGCGCCAGACATAGCGCAGCTATGGTGCCCCTTTTCCAACGGTTGAATTTTTTTATGCCGCAACGGATCTTTCCTACATCCGCTTCTTCCACTACTTCCGATAACGGAAGTAGCTTTTCGTACTGATGCTGCTTTTTGCCGCAGATCTCGCACTCAGCCAGATGTGTCTCTACAATTTTTCTGGTTTGTTCACTACAGCATCCATCTTCATAAAGGGGCATCAGATCCTGTATGACGTCACATGTTATCCTTTCTTCCTTTTTCATCGATATTTCTCCATCCTTTCCATCAGCATTGTCTTTCCCCTGAAAAAAGTCACCTTCGCCCAGCTCTCCGACCTGTTAAAACCGGCAGCTATCTCCTTATATGACAACTCTGCATAAATCCGCAGTGAGCATACACTGACATAGGGCTCCGGCAAATAAATAATTTCCTGACGCATCCACTGACGCATCTGCCTCTCCATCACGGTTTCTTCAAGACTTTCGCCGCTGTCAGATTCCCACCATTCCTCCGGTTCCGCAAAATATTTCCGCTTATTTACCTCCGTCAGCCAGTTGTTTTTCGCAATTTTACACAGCCATGTATAAAGCGAACTCCGTCCTTCATACTGGTCAATGTGCAAAAATGCCTTATAGAGGGTTTCCTGAGTTAGTTCTTCAGCCAGGGAACGATTACCAGACAGTCTTAAAAGAAACAGATATAGTTTTCTATAATACTTATCATAAACAGCTTCAAACTGTTCCATCATCCGCCTCCCTTCTTCTGCCTTATTTGGATATCCTGTCAATTAGATAAAATAAAGATAAAAAGGTTACAAAAAACTTGTTTGGATTCTTTCCATATTTTATAAAAAAATAAGAACTTCGACAACAGACTTTGACAAATACCGCAGAATGAACGATTTATAATAGTTGCATGTCTATCGACGAATACGATATAATAAGAGGTGAAAACAATGGATCTACAGAATGATGTCAGAATCAATCGCAACCATAAGGACAGCAGCTTTCGATTTATTTTTCATAAGAAAGAATATGCTTTGATGCTCTATAATGCCATTAATGGCAGCGACTATCAAAACCCTGATGAACTTGAGCTTTACACAATGGAAAACTTCGTATATATGGGTATCAAAAATGATCTATCCTTTCTTATACAGGATGATTTGAACATTACTGACAGATATTCTAAGCGGTCATAAAGCGGAGGTGACAGACATTATGTTATCTGAATACAATGAAGCACTTCACATTGCCACAGAAAAGAAAATCAGCTATCAGGAAGGCATCGAACATGAAAAAAGAGAGGCCGCAACACCGCTCATCAGTTTTTGCCGTGATATGGGCTTAAACAAGAACGACACCCTTGAGAAACTTCTTTCTGTTTTAAAACTGGACACAACTGCCGCACAGAAAATTATCGATGAATACTGGAGAGAATAACATTCTTTTATTACAAAGAGGCTGTGACTCGAAATGAGTCACAGCCTCCCTGTAATTTATCTATACTTCACACTTTCACAGCACTCGGCTTTATTTTAATAAATATGCATAATCACTGCACACAGCCTCGATAACTCTGATCAGGCCGAATGGTACATTCGTGCTCTGGCCTCTCTTCCATGTGCTTTCCTTGCCAAGGAAACGGATCTTGCATGCCAGTGTCTCTTTGTCAAATACAACAAAACCATCATTGGTACTGTCTGCCATATCTGCTTCATTGGCAAACAATGTGAACTTATCCTTATATGGCGCACTTGCATATGGGCAGAAGCTCTTACAGTTACCACATTCATTACACATATAGTCCACATGAACGATCTGAGCTTTTTCCATGCCTGCTACACGAACGGAAATATTGGCGCGGTTCGGACATACATCTGCACAGTTCTCACATACAGTAGAACAGCTTAAGCATCTGCCTGCCTCACTGCCATTACCCGGCTCAGCCAGAATACCTTTCTTTGCATAAACAGACTGTACATCTGCCGCAATCTCACAGCTTCCGGAAATCTCACATCCTGCAATGGCTTCTGCAGCTTTGATGGCCTGAGCCATGGCTTTAACGACGATGGATGGTCCAAACAGACCGTCACCGATAACATAGACACCTTCTACGCTGGATTCCAGTGTATCGCTGACAAGAACACGACCTCTGTCATCCACATTGAGTCCATTGGCCTCATAATAATCTGTCGGAACTTTTTCACCAACAGCGGCAATGACCTTATCTGCAGGAACAGCCACGATCTCATCTGTGCTGACGATACCGGCACGTCCGGAAGCATCCATATCACCAAGCTTCATAACTCTGCAGATCAGCTGACCATTTTCCAGTTTCTCCGGAGCCAGAAGTTCTTTGAATTCAACGCCATCCTCAACAGCCAGCAGAAGTTCATGCTCGTCAGCAGGCATATAGCGTTTTGTTCTTCTGTATACAAGATAAACATGTTCAACGCCGTCACATCTCCTGGCCGCTCTTGCTGTGTCCATGGCTGTATTACCGCCGCCGATGACAACAACATTCTTGCCGATGTTCATCTTACCGCCTGTACGGTTGAAATCTTCCAGGAATGCCAACGCATTTTCTGCCTCGCCGCCTTCGATCTTCAGTTCACCGCGCTTATAAGCGCCCACGGCCAGAATTACATGATCATACTTCTGCTTGAGTTCTGCAACAGCAGGGGCTTCTGTATTATAGAGGATCTTAACGCCCAGTTTTTCCAGAAGAGCTGTATCCTTTGCAATAACACTGTCATCAATTCTGAAATCAGGAATGATGGCACTCACAACACCGCCCAGACGATCGCGCTTCTCATAAATTGTCACATCTGCGCCCAGTCTGCCCAGATAATAAGCTGCTGCCATACCAGCAGGACCGCCTCCGACGATGGCAACCTTACGGTCACAGCTGCCCACAGGAGCTACAGAATTCAGGACAGTATCTATGGCATTTTCAGCACATGCAAGCTTGGTATCTCTGATCTGTACGGATTTCTCATAGAAATTACGTGTACAATATCCCTGACAAGGGTGAGAACAGATGGTACCTGTCATAAACGGCAGGGCATTTCTGTTGAGAATAACCTTCAACGCCTCTTCATATTTCCCTTCACCTGCCAGTGCAACATAAGTCGGAATTTCCTGATGAATCGGACATCCGTCCTGGCAAGGTGCTGTATAGCAGTCAAGTAACGGAACCTTTTCATCGGACTTTCTGGAACCAGGAAGCTTAGCCGGTTTTACATGATGTGCATCTGTAATGGCATCCTCAGCCACCTGATTCAGGGTTGCCACATCGATTCCTTCAAACGGAGCCACACCCATAGCTTCCAGAGAATCTGCCATCTGCAGCAGTCTCTGATAGCCGCCCGGCTTCAAAATAGTGGTGGCTACAGTGACAGGCCATACGCCGCATCCAACGATTCTATCAATATTGAAGGCATCAGCACCGCCGGAATAGGAGATGCGCAGCTTGCCGTCAAATTCACGGGACAGCTTGGCAGCCAGTGAAATGGACAACGGATACAGTGATTTACCGGACATATACATTTCTTCGCTCGGAAGTTCTCCGGCCTTTACATCAACCGGGAATGTATTGGTAATCTTCACACCGAATTCCAGTCCCATCTCATCGGACAGCTTCATCAGTCTCTGAAGCATAGGAATGGCATCCACATACTGCAGGTCATCATCAAAATGGAAACGTCCGAAGGCCACATAATCATAACCCATCTTGTCCAGTGTCTCTCTGGCAAATTCATAACCCAGAAGCGTCGGATTGCATTTGATGAATGTATGCATCTTCTTCTCTGTCAGCAGATAATTGGCAATGCTCTCAATTTCCTGTGGAGGACATCCATGCAGTGTTGAAATTGTAGCGGAATTGCAGATATCAGGACGGATGGCTTCAATATCCTCTTTTGTCATATGTTTAAATTCATCCACATGATCCAGGAGATACTGTTTGCATACCTTAAATGTCTCTGTATCGGCAGCATTCTTCATGCTTTCGATAAATGTATTAATCTTCTCGGATTTGATACCTGCCAGATCATAGCCCACACTGATATTAAACTGGAATCCATCCATGGCGCCAAGACCATATTCCTTTGCCACGAAGGATAACAGGAACCATGCCTTAATATACTCATCCTGAGCCTGTGGTACATACAGCTCTGTGGACCATTCACAGTTATAGCATTCATCATCCGCCTTGATGCATGGTTTATTGACACAGGCAGACAGCTCATCACCATCCATGATCTGAACCGTCTTCAATTCGAAGAAACGGCTGCCTGCAAAATACGAAGCAACAATATTCTGCGCCAGCTGGCTGTTCGGACCGGCCGCCGGACCAATCGGTGTCTCCAGCTTTCTGCCAAAAATCGTCAAAGCCTTATCTTCCGATGCCTTATACGGTCTGTGAACCCCGAAGATTGTCCCCTTCTGCGCATATTCAGTCTGTATCCAGTTCATCATCTGTCCAAAAGACATCCCTGTCATTCTATCACTCATATCATATCCTCCTAGTTTTTCTTCTATACGCTCTATTTCTTCTAATAAACAGTTCAGTATCAAAAACAACTGACAGCAGAGTCACGGCAGGATTCTGCTTGCAAACCGTCCATGCGATGCTTCAATAAACTGGATACTGAACTGGTTTCCCATTATCCGTTGATACTCTTCCAGAGCTTTGCAGATGACTCTCTGCATTTTGCCATGGCTTCTTCCACATCAATGACCTTAACTTCACGATCCTGCATCAGAACCTTACCATTGGCAACCGTAGTCACTACATCGCGGCCTGTCATACCAAACAGGATATGTCCGTTGATATTGGTCTCATCCAGCTGTGTCGGCGGATCATAATCTACCACGATCACATCGCCTGCGGCACCTTCCTTAAGAACTCCCAATGGTGTTTTGAAATAGCGGTTGGCAATGGCTGCATTGTTCTCAAACAGCATCTTCGGCACTTCTCCCCAGGCCGCATTGGCATCACATAAATGATGTTTATGCAGTACATTGGCCACCTTGTAGGACTCTGTCATATCATGGGTGTAACCGTCCGTACCAAGACCTGTCAGTATGCCCCTCTTCACCAGTTCCATCGTCGGCGGGCATCCGCAGGCATTGCCCATGTTGGATTCCGGATTATGTACAACCATGGTATTGGTCTCTTTAATCAGTTCCATTTCGTGAGGGTTAATATAGATACAATGTCCCAGCAATGTCTTCTCGCCCAGAATATTGCAGTCCATCAGACGATCAACAATGCGTTTGCCGTATTTTTTCAGGCAGTCATGCAGATCCTCAATACCTTCTGCCACATGGATATGATATCCCACCTCATCCGGCTTATTGGCCGCTGCCAGTTCCATCGTCTCATCGGAAATAGTGAACTGCGCATGCATACCCATCATACCGGCCAGCATATCCGAGTCATCCTTCAATGCATAACGGATAAATTCCGCATTCTCCATCACGGATTCTCTGGCCTTATCCATACCATCCCGGTCTGAAACCTCATAGCAAAGGCAGGCACGGATGCCCAGTTCCTTCGCCACATCAGCAATGGTAAAAAGACTTCCCCGGATCTGTCCGAAGCTGGCATGATGATCAAAAATTGTCGTCACACCATTGCGGATGCAGGAAATCATCGTATCAACCGCACTGTATTTTGTCTGCTCCAGTGTCAGATGACGGTCAATAGTCCACCACTGGCCATCCAGAATATCCAGAAATCCCTTCGGATTATATCCTTTAATACTGAGACCTCTGGCCATGGCACTGTAAATATGCTCATGGGTATTGATAAATGCAGGCATAATCACTCCGCCCTTTGCATCAATAAACTCTGCTTCTTTGTACTTCTCCTGAATATCTTTTGTTGTGCCGACTGCTGCAATCTTTGTTCCGTCAATTGCCACAGCACCATTTTCAATAAATGGAAGTGAATTGTCTCTTGTAAATAATTTTCCGTTACCAATAACCAGCATCGTTCCTGCCTCCTTTAATTGATTTCTTCTATATATAATTATATAAATATAATTATTATTCTCTATAAAGTTATTTTACTGCTTTTCATTCCCTTTTGCATTACTTTTTGGCTTTGGCAGAACCAGATTCAAAAATACTGCCGTCATCGTAGCCAGAACCACCGGAGATTTGCCAAATATTGTTGTCACCCAGCCCGGAAATGTAGCCAATGCCGCATTTGCCTGTGTCACACCCATACCAAGAGCAACAGCCAGTCCAACAATGGATGTGCTTCTGAAATCCATAGGTTCTGCCGTAATCAGTTTCACACCGGTCATAGCGATGGATGCAAACACAGAAATCGTTGCACCTCCCAGTACACAGTATGGAATCGTGATCAGAATCGAGGAAAACTTTGGAATCAGACCTGCCAAAAGCAGAATTCCTGCAGAAATACCAAATACCTTTCTTGCTACAACCTTGGTAGAAGATACGATTCCCACATTCTGACTGTAGGTTGCTGTTGGAAGTCCTCCAAACAGGGCACCAACCACATTGCTGACACCATAGGCCACAATACCACCGTTTAATTCTTCATCCGTCGGCATCCTGTCAAGTCCTCCTGTGGTCGTAGCCGAAAAATCGCCAATGGCCTGAACCGCGTTGATAGCAAAGAGAAGTCCCAAAGCCACACAGGATGACGCTTCAAACTTTATCCCGAAATGCAGCGGCTGCGGCAGCTGGAACCAGGATGCGGTAGCTACTGATGAAAAATCCACCATACCAAAAAACAGCGAAATAATATAACCAATAATAATGCCTATTAATATAGAAGCTAATTTAAAAATACCTTTTCCGTAATGATTTAAAAAAGTAACAATGGCCAGTACGATAAATGCCACCAGCCAGTTCTGCCAGGCACCATAATTTTCATTACCTGTACCGCCAGCCATATAGTTGATCGCTGTCGGATATAATGATAATCCAATGGCAAATACAACTGTACCGGTGATCAGCGGCGGAAAAAGCTTTCTGATCTGTTTAACAAAAATGCCTACAATCGCAGCCACGATACCACCCACAATCTGGGCCCCCAGTATAGTCGCCACATCAAACTCCTCGGCAATCGCCTGCATCGTTGGTACATAGGCAAAACTGATACCCATTATAATAGGAAGCCCTGAACCAAAAGAAATATTTTTTCCTTTAAAAAGCGGATACAGCTGAAGTATAGTCGTAATAGCTGATATAACCAGCGCCGCCTGAATCAGAATAACTGAATCCGAATCAGACAGACCGGATGCCCCCGCCACAATAATCGCCGGCGTTACGCACCCTACAATCATAGCAGCCACATGCTGCATCGACAATGGAAATGCCTGTAAAAAGGTTGGCTTTCCATTTAAAACAAATAAATCCTCCGCTGACGGGCGTTTTTTTCTGACGCCTGAACGCCCTTTAATACCCATACACCATGACACCTACCTCCCTAAATAGTTTTGTTTGTCATGAAACACATGAATAACGTTATGTGTATTATTTATTGCACATAAAGAATTTAAAATACATTAAATAGGGAGACTTTTTGCCATATGCAACAACAATACAGAAATATTTCCTCTACACTCTGTTGACAAATTATTTAAGTTCACCAAAGAAATATCCTCTGGTAGTCATTTTAACATTATATTCACCAAAAGACAAGCGTTTTCTAAAAAATTTTTTTGTTTACTAAAAATTTTTTTAATTTCCTCTTGCATTTTCAAAAATATCTGGTATGATGAATGCAGGGAGACAAAATATTAACGATTTTACGATGGTTTATGGAGGTTCCAGCATGAGCAAAGACAAGCAAATCAAATGGGTATTGAACAAGATGCCGAAGAGTGATGACAAGCAGGTAGCAAACATGTCCCTCGAGGAAATGAAGAAAGCCAATGATTTTCACAAAAGCTTTCCTCAGTATACAGTAACACCTCTGACAGGGCTGCCGCATCTTGCCGAATATCTCGGTCTGAAGAAACTGTATGTAAAGGATGAGTCCTATCGTTTTGGTCTGAATGCATTCAAGGTTCTTGGCGGATCTTTTGCAATCGCCAAATACATGGCTCAGCAGCTCGGCAAAGATGTCAGCGAAGTTCCTTATGAAGTATTAACTTCCGAACAGTTGAAAGAAGAATTCGGCCAGGCAACTTTCTTTACAGCAACTGATGGCAACCATGGACGTGGTGTTGCATGGGCAGCCAACAAACTTGGTCAGAAATGTGTTGTCAGAATGCCGAAAGGTACAACACAGACCCGTCTGAACAATATTGCAAAAGAAAATGCAACTGTTACTATTGAAAATCTCAACTATGATGAATGTGTACGTATGGCAGCAAAGGAAGCTTCCGAAACAGAACACGGCATCATCATTCAGGATACTGCATGGGAAGGTTACGAAGAGATTCCTACCTGGATCATGCAGGGTTACGGCACACTGGCACTTGAAGCTGATCACCAGATGGAAGCTGACGGATGCCGTCCGACACATATCTTCATCCAGGCCGGTGTAGGTTCCCTGGCTGGCGCTGTGATCGGATACTTCTCCAATCGTTTCAAGGAGAATCCACCGATCATGACAGTCGTTGAAGCAAAAGCTGCTGACTGTCTCTACCGTTCCGCCGAAAAAGGTGACGGAAGCCGTGTGGATGTTACAGGCGATATGCTGACGATCATGGCCGGTCTTGCCTGCGGAGAAGCCAATACCGTATCCTGGGATATCCTTAGAAATCATGCTGACGCATTCGTATCCTGTCCTGACTGGGTCAGCGCTACAGGAACACGTATTTATGGCGCACCTCTTCGCGGTGACGAAAGAGTCATTTCCGGTGAATCAGGCTCCGTAACAATGGGTCTTGTGGCTGCGCTCATGACCAATCCGGAATTAAAGGAACTGAAGGAAGCCCTGAAGCTTGATGAGAATTCTCAGGTACTTCTGGTTTCTTCTGAAGGAGATACCGATCCGGACCGTTACCGTGAAATTGTATGGGACGGCTTATGCGGAACAGACAAAGAACCATTTGCAGATTTAAAATAATAAAAGGTACATATATAAACTTAATTTTCAGGGAGGTTACACAAAATGATGGATTTTAACAAAATCAAAGAAGCTGCTCAGGGTTATGAAGCAGACATGACAAGATTCTTACGTGCAATCGTTAAGAATCCGGGTGAAAGCTGTGATGAGGCAAAACACGTACAGACAATCGCTGAAGAAATGAAAAAAGTAGGTTTTGACGAAGTAAAGATTGATCCTCAGGGTAATGTTATGGGCTTCATGGGAACCGGCGACAAGATTATTGCATTCGATGCACATATCGATACTGTAGGTATTGGCAACATCGCTAACTGGAAGTTCGATCCATATGAAGGCTACGAAACAGAAACTGAAATCGGCGGCCGTGGCGTATCCGACCAGTGCGGCGGTATTGTTTCAGGTGTTTACGGTGCCAAGATCATGAAGGATCTCGGTCTCATTCCGGAAGGCTGCAAGATCATGGTTGTAGGTACAGTTCAGGAAGAAGACTGTGATGGTCTTTGCTGGCAGTACATCATCAACGAAGACAAGATCCGTCCTGAATTCGTTGTATCCACAGAGCCTACAGACGGCGGTATTTACCGTGGTCAGCGCGGACGTATGGAAATCCGTATCGATGTTAAAGGTGTATCCTGTCATGGTTCCGCTCCGGAACGTGGTGACAATGCTATCTATAAGATGGCTGATATTCTTCAGGATGTTCGTGCCCTCAACGAGAATGATGATGCTGATGAAACAGAGATCAAAGGTCTTGTTAAGATGCTGAATCCTAAATACAACCCGGACTGGGAAGAAGCACGTTTCCTTGGACGCGGTACAGTTACAGCATCCCAGATCTTCTATACATCTCCTAGCCGTTGTGCAGTTGCTGACTCATGTGCAGTATCCCTTGACCGTCGTATGACATTTGGCGAAACATGGGAAAGCTGTCTGGATGAAATCCGCAACCTGCCTAACGTAAAGAAATACGGTGACGATGTTGTTGTTTCCATGTACAATTATGATCGTCCTTCCTATACAGGCTGTGTATACGAGATCGAATGCTACTTCCCTACATGGGCTATTCCAAAGGATCACAAGGTAACAAAAGCACTTGAAGAAGCTTACATGGGTCTTTACGGCGACAAACGTATCGGTGCTGCTGATACTCTGGAAATGCGTCAGGCTCGTCCTCTGACAGACAAATGGACATTCTCCACAAACGGCGTTTCCATCATGGGCAGAAATGGTATCCCATGTATCGGTTTCGGACCTGGTGCAGAAGCTCAGGCACATGCGCCTAATGAAATGACATGGAAACAGGATCTTGTTACATGTGCTGCTGTTTATGCTGCACTTCCAATGTCCTATTGCAAATAAATTTTTTTGCGGCTGTTTCCACGGCGGCTTTCTTCCGGTGATCGGACAGGATGAAAACTTCCGAAACATGCTCATCGCAAATCGTTTCTGAAGTTTTCACCTGATCCTCCACCTGGAAAAATAGTTCAAACGTATATGTCAGCCGCCTGATTTTGATAATAACTGATACACTTATTAAAAATATATTATATAAAGGAGATTTTTATAATGGATGCTAAATTACAGGCTTATATTGACAAATTAAACGCTCTTAACTTTAAAGAAATGTACAATGGTGATTTCTTCCTGACTTGGGAGAAGACTGATGATGAAATCGAAGCTGTTTTCACAGTTGCTGATGCACTTCGTTACATGAGAGAGAACAATATCTCCACAAAGGTATTTGAAAGCGGTCTTGGTATCTCCCTGTTCCGTGACAATTCCACACGTACACGTTTCTCCTTTGCTTCTGCCTGCAACCTTCTGGGTCTTGAGGTACAGGATCTGGACGAGGGCAAATCTCAGGTTGCTCACGGTGAAACAGTTCGCGAAACAGCCAACATGATTTCCTTTATGGCTGATGTTATCGGTATCCGTGATGATATGTACATCGGTAAAGGCAACAAATACATGCACGAAGTTGTTGATGCCGTAACACAGGGCAACAAAGATGGTATTCTTGAGCAGAAACCTACTCTTGTTAACCTTCAGTGCGATATCGACCATCCGACACAGGCTATGGCTGATATGCTTCATATCATCCATGAATTTGGCGGTGTTGAAAATCTTAAAGGTAAAAAGCTTGCCATGACATGGGCTTACTCTCCATCCTACGGCAAACCGCTCTCCGTTCCACAGGGTATCATCGGTCTGATGACTCGTTTCGGTATGGATGTTGTTCTGGCTCATCCGGAAGGCTACGAAGTATTCCCTGAAGTAGAAGAAGTTGCAAAGGCTAACGCTGAAAAATCCGGCGGTTCCTTCACAAAGACAAATAACATGGCAGAAGCTTTCAAGGATGCTGATATCGTATATCCAAAGAGCTGGGCACCATTTGCAGCTATGGAAAAACGTACAGAGCTTTACGGCAATGGCGATACAGAAGGTATCAAGGCTCTTGAAAAAGAACTGCTTGCTCAGAACGCAGAGCACAAAGACTGGGCTTGTACAGAAGAACTGATGGCTACAACAAAGAACGGCAAGGCTCTTTACATGCACTGTCTGCCAGCCGATATCACCGGTGTAAGCTGTAAGGAAGGCGAAGTTGACGCTTCCGTATTCGATCGTTACCGTGATCCATTATACAAAGAAGCAAGCTACAAGCCATATATCATCGCTGCTATGATCTTCCTTGCAAAATTTGCAGATCCGGCTGATATTCTGAAGAAGCTTGAAGAAAAGGGTACACCTAGAGTTTTTAAATAAAAAATATACATCAATTATTCAGGGGGTATTGGGGAAATGACTCGTAAAAAAAGAATCGTCATTGCGCTTGGAGGCAATGCACTGGGCAATACACTGCCGGAGCAGATGGCTGCCGTAAAGATTACTTCCAAAGCCATTGTTGATTTAATAGAAGAAGGCTGCGAGGTTGTTGTCACACATGGCAACGGCCCGCAGGTCGGAATGGTCAATAATGCCATGATTGCATTGACACATGAAGATCCGAAGCAGCCAAACACACCGTTGTCAGTCTGCGTTGCCATGAGCCAGGCTTACATCGGGTATGACCTGCAGAATGCGCTTCGGGAGGAGCTGCTCAATCGCGGTATCACAAATATACCTGTTGCGACCATGATCACTCAGGTACGCGTGGACGAGAATGATCCGGCTTTCGGAGCGCCTTCAAAGCCAATAGGCAAGTTCGTGACAAAAGAGCAGGCCGAAAAAATGGAACAGGATTATGGTTACATCATGAAAGAGGATTCCGGAAGAGGCTACCGCCGTGTAGTTGCTTCTCCAAAGCCGGTTGAAATCGTTGAAATCGGTACGATCCGTACCATGGTAGATTCCGGCGATCTGGTCATCGCCTGCGGCGGCGGCGGTATTCCTGTTACCCGCCAGGGCAATCACCTCAAAGGTGCCAGCGCCGTTATCGATAAAGACTTTGCCAGCTGTCTGCTTGCAAAGGAACTGGATGCAGATTATCTGATCATTCTTACAGCTGTTGAGAAAGTTGCTGTCAATTTCGGTAAGCCGAATGAAGAATGGCTCAGTGACCTGTCTGTTGAAAAGGCACAGCAGTACATGGCCGAAGGACATTTCGCTCCTGGCTCCATGCTGCCGAAGGTACAGGCTGCCGTTGATTTTGCCTCATCCAAAGAAGGACGTACTGCCCTTATCACTCTTCTTGAGAAATCCAAAGAAGGTATTCAGGGTAAGACCGGTACAAGATTCCATATTTAATTATTAAGATATTCAGAAACATTTTTGCTTATTAGATTCCTACCTTATTATTACACACACAGCCCGCTGTCATTGAAGCTGCATAAGCAGCCTACTCCCTTCTCACAATCAATGACATCGGGCTGTTGTCTGTTTTATTGACTGTCTATAGCTCAAATACAAACGATATCCACTGCCATATAACACTTCCCAGCAGACTGATTACAAAAAGCATGAAGTATTGTCTCCGTAACAACTTCCCTCGTATATGGCTGTCGTGATAAAATCGCTCCAGCATTTCCATCCATATTCGATACTTCTCTTTCCACAGTTTTTCCCGATATATACAGATCAGCAGACTGCACAATCCCACGATACTGCCCGTATATAAATATTTTTGACTTGCTTCATTCGCCTCAGCAAGCAGCGTATCTGCCTGACTTGTACCTGACACGCCTATATTTCCCAACTGACGTATTAGTTCCGGCGCCTGCCATCCATGTTCTGTCAATACCAGAATCTCTGTACCGCCTGCACCATCCGGCGAACTTACCGAGTCAGAAGGAATGAGTTTATCATACCATTCTTCCAGTACATACAGTCCGGATAAATCAGTTCCGTTCAAACCATTATCTACATCCTCAATCCATCCATATAACCGCACGTCCGTATCATTCACTTTAAAATCCTCAAGCAGCCTGTCATCCGACAGTATCAGCGCCGCTTCAGATTTTTTCAGCTTGATTGCTGCAGACTGACATAATATGCCATAGGGCATTCCCTGTGAGAAAGCTATATCCGCCATATTCTTTCCACCTGTCAACTGCCTGAAATAACTGTCTTCCACACCATAAATGGCGACCGTTCCTGTATACTCATCAAAATTTATGCCGGCTTCACATGTCATAAGTTTTGTCACTGCCCGCACCCCCTTAAGAGATGCTATGTACAAACGCCTATCATCCGATAATTGATCAATCTCACCTCGGATAACTGCAGGCTCTGCCATCACATTATACAACTGCAGATATACTCTGCCCGAAAATATCAGCCACGAAAAGCTAATCGCGAATCCAATAATCGGTATACACATCTCCCATCGACATAATATTTTCCAGGCCAGCCACCACAAACCACATCCCTTTTGCCTGCTGAATATTCCATGCATTCTCGACAATATCATTATCTTGCCCTTCTCTACTTCTATCTGCCCCGTTTGCGTACAAAAGCAATACCTGCGACTGCAGCAGCGCCTAATACAACAACACCAACCAGCCATTGTACACCCAGACCGGCCGTTTCCTTTTCATCTGCCGGATCTGCTGTTTCCTGTATCACCAGCGGATTAACCTTTGTATTAACCGGCAATTCTTCTGTATAAACATTTCCCGCTTCGTCCTCATAGGTTAATAATAATTGACCGGATGTTTCACCATAAGTACTGCCATAAACTGCTTCATCCTTCATACCCGCAAAAATTTTTAATTGTCCTGAGGCCGCATTGCCAGCTTCAATATTTCCAAAAAATGTACTTGTCCCTGCAGAAAGCCCCGGCACATCCACTGTACATCTGGCATTATAGATTTTTTCCCTTCCAAGATTCATCGCCTGCACGGCCAGTGTAAATGTATCCCCCGCATTAATACTATCCGGAAATATGTCCGCTTCCAACTCTGCCCGCATTGCCTGATGAACATCCACTGAAACAACCCCTGTAGAGGTCAGAGAAACT
This sequence comes from Coprococcus sp., assembly GCA_016297495.1. Classification (GTDB taxonomy): domain Bacteria; phylum Bacillota; class Clostridia; order Lachnospirales; family Lachnospiraceae; genus Coprococcus_A. The sequence continues at coordinate 5,696 of JAEDGN010000002.1, read as the reverse complement.
GCTTCCGGATTATCGTAAGACATATTAAATGTAATATCATAACGCCCTTCACCCACATTACTGCTGCATTTAAATTTTAACGGCAGCTGCATCGTTTCGTCGCTCCCGAGCTCCTCCACAAAAAAAGTCTTACTATCTTCTTCCAATGTCAGTCCCGGTTCCGTCCAGCTTACCTCAATGGTCATATTCTGAACATAAAATTTTTTATTAGTATTTTTTATTTCTACCACCAGGCTAAATTCACTTCCAGCTTCAATACTCTCCGGCTTCGATGTGCATTTTGATATAATCAGTTTTGGCTGGGATTGAGGGTTCTCTTCCTCTTCTCCAGCGCTGCCGATTGCAACATCCCCCTGACCATCGTCATCCACATTCTCCTGAATTTGATCAGTAATTCTTACATAAACGGTAAAACTTTGCGTCAACTCCGAACCGTCTCCATTACCTGTTATATCAAAAATAACCGGATAATTCCCATTAGTCCGCTCATCTGACAAAGCAAAATCATAACTTATAAGAAAGACTCTCCGCTTCTCTTTTTCTCCATCGACGATTTCTTCTGTTTCCTTGAATGTTTTCTGATAATTTTTATAAACAAAAGGTGAAGATGCTGTATCGCCAAGGTTTGGCGTTACCGTCAATTCACTGACCCTTCCACCGCCATTAATAATGATGGGCAGAACAATCGACACCTTTCCATCCGATACGACAGGCTCATATCCATCTTTATACGCTTTTGTCATCCCAGTATAAATGCCCGTATCTTCAATTTTTAATCTTCCAACACTATCTGCTGCCTCGTTCGGATCCTTCCCTTCTGTCTCATCTGTCTCATCGTCAAAATGATCTGACGAAGTTTCTTTAATATTCGTTTCCTTTTCCACAATCTCGGTCTCTGATTCTATCCGCCCGGAACCGCTGTTTGAAGGCTCCGCAGCAAGCACATGCCATTGCCATAGTACATGCGTCCCAACACAGAGAATCAACACCCCTGTCAGAACCCTTCCGAAAATAACACCCTTTCCTCTTCTCATATAACATCACCTCATATCCCTAATTATAGAATCAATTACTGACACTATTCCCTTCTATAGATAATATCCGGTCAAAATAACTGTCATTCTCCCTATGATCTGACACCATGAGCAATGCACGTCCATCCAGTTGTTGAAACAACACATTCATCCATTGATCCTTTTCCTTCCGAGATAACCTCTCTATCAACGTATCCACCACAATCATGTCGCACGCCTGCATCAAAACCTGTCCCAATGCCGTCATCGCTTTTTCATAAATACTCATCTGCTTTGGCGCTGCCTCACCTCTGCCCTCCAAGCCAAGTACTTTTAGCATTTCAGCAGCACGACAAAGGCTTTCCCTTTTCCCCATACCACTTCCCAACAATGATAAAGCAAGGTGCTGTATCAAAGTCAGATTATCTAACCACCCTGTACATTCGGGAATCATCGACGCCCTTCCGTTCAACTGCACTTTCCCTTCATCAGGCTTCAGACCACCTGCTGCCAACTGCACCAACGTTGTCCTGCCACTGCCAGCGCAGCCTGTAATCAATATTTTTTCTCCGGATTTAATCGTCAAATCCATCCGCTGAAACACCAAATGCTCCGGCGGGTACCATTTTGTCACCTGTTGGAACACACATACTTCCGACATATATCCCTCCCACCTTTATCGTCTCGTATACAATGCATGACACCGCCATCCATCTCACAGACCACATCACAGAGCACATCAATATCCTTCTGGCTGTGACTGGAAAGCAGAATCGTCTTATCATTTCCCTTCCAGGCTAACAACAGTTCATGCATCTGTGCCACACCATGTTTATCCAATCCATTAAAAGGCTCATCCAAAATAAGAATAGACGGGTTTTCCATCAATGCCTGCGCAATACCAAGCCGCTGCCGCATGCCGAGAGAATACTTGCTCACCGGCTTCTTCATATCCGGATCAAGTCCCACCCGCCGAATTGTCTCGCGAACCGTCGCCTTGTCAATCTTCTTTTGCAGAGAAGCCAGCAGTTCCAGATTTTTCTGCCCCGTCAGATTCGGCAGAAAACCCGGCGTCTCTATAATAACGCCCGTATTCTCAGGAAAATCAGTGTCCTTGCCGATCTTTTTGTAATTGACTGTAATATCACCAGATGTAGGCGGCAAAAAACCGCAGATACATTTCATCAAGACGGTTTTACCACTGCCATTATTACCGACAATTCCGTAAATAAGCCCTTCTTCGAAGTCAAAAGAAATATGTTTTAGCACCTCATCGTCACCAAAGCGTTTACAGACGTCTATAATACGAATAACACTCCGCATCGTCATTTTCCCTCCGTTCCACTAAAAGAAAAAGCATAATGCCGCATAGCCAGTACCGTTCCCGCCAAAAGCAAGGCCAGCAAAAGAACTCCAAGCAATGCCGTCTGTCTCAGTGTTGGCAGTTTATCATAGCCAAAATTATGCATATAATAGGTGGCCTGGTTGAGGGGCGACAGCCACCCCACCCATACACGAGCCTTATAAGACAGCTGATCTGGTAAGTGCAGAACCTTTTGAATATTACTCGGATTTAACAACGCCCCATATCCGCTAAAAAGTACCACTGCCGCGATACCCGCCGTCTGCCCTTTCCATATATTAAAAAACAGCATCACAAAAACCATGACCAAAGCATACAGCAGTACCAGTCCGAACACTGACAGCATACTCTGCCACGGTCTGCTCATTTCTATAGCTTTTACCGCAGAAGGCAAATTCAGATTTTTACCTTCACCGGAATAAGCCAATGCCGCCGCTGTCCTGCTCCACCTATTACCTGCAAAAGCATTCTGCATGGTCAATAATATTGTCGATAACAACGTAAATAACATAAAAACCGTCGTTGCCGCCGCTGTATAAATCATTTGCCCGAGCACCCACAGCCGTCTTGTCGTTCGGAGGAGATAAAAAGGTGTCGCTGTCGTAATAAATGGCATATCCGCAAAGAGCACCATCAACAAAAGTGATGTCAGCAATATGGCATTACTATCACCAAACGTCCATATGAATGCTTCAAAAATCTGCATGGTTGTCTCGTGGGTCGCCGCAAACTGCACAGCTTTATCCGTCAACAGATAACATAAAATAAAGTCAAGCAGGAAAACAGTTATAATCCGCACATTTCCCCTCCATCGCATGAAATTATAGGACGCGATGGACAAGACCATAGTCAATCTCTTACAACGCACGGCTCAGCACCCTCTTTCCTGTCTGAAGAATCGCAGCATAAACAATTAGACAAAGCATCAGGATCCAGATACAGATGCCTGCATCTGACAACGGCCATTCCCACTCCTGCAATAGCCATTCCTTTGGGTAGAACAATTGCCATCCATCAAAATACCGTTCATACACAATAATCATTAGGTAATTCATAATAAACGGTCCCACCCAGACCATCAGGCGATTCATTGCCAACAATGATATTGCCAATCCTACCACGGACCATAAAGCCCCATAGCAGCCATAACGGCATATCTGCCCCATCAACAAGCGTATCATTTCATTCTGATTGATTCCCTGTTCAGGCGCTGCTTCCATTGGCAGAAAAACAATACATACAACCACACACAGCAATCCGACAGAAGCCACTTCTTCCACCATCCCTGATACAAAACAGGCCACCGCTTTTGATGAAATATATTGCTGCCTGTCTGTTCGCGTGAGCACGGCCTTTATCATTCCTGATCTCAATTCATCAATCATCGCCGATGCATAGGGAAACGCACAGAGTACCGGCGCCACCAGAAGCGCCGCGTCCGACTTCAAAGTATCCGTTATAAAGCCCAGCGTCCACCCGTAATTGATATTCTCCTGTTCCTTTACTAACACTTCCATCCAGATATCTGCCCGCGAAGCCATCACAATAAACACAAACAGCACCGCCGGCACAAGCCAGCGATGCATCATCATCACCTGTTTTCTGTCATAGATCAGCATCCCCATCACCTGCTGTTATCAATATCCCAGTTTCGGGTCTATAATACTGCCGTCAATAGCATTGACATAACACACATTACTTTCTCCCCAACTGCTGTCATCTACAAAAATCTCACCTGTAAAACGCCAGACCGGTGTCAGGATATAGCTATAGTCTTTATTTTTCTCGGACACTCTAAATAATCCCTGTTTTATAGATGTTATTTTGATTTCCGCAGTATGTGACACTTCCGCGTCCGCATCTCCAAATTCAATAAACGAGCTAATTGTATACTGATTCTCCATCTGAGACTTAAAGCGGTCGTATATCTCCTCAAAAGGCAATGTCTCAACATTTTCTTCAAGAGTTTCAACTGCTTCTAACGGTGAAATAAGCATGACGTTACTTACAACGCCATTCAATACAGTCACGTTCAAAGACGGATAATCGTAAATAGCTGCATAGCTATCCTCTGATTCTGCATCTATGTAATCAAAAAAAATCGGTTTACCATCATAGTTCAGCGAATAAGAGAAAGCATATAACAGGCCATCCTCATCCCGAACTGTATAAGAATCATTCTCAGTCCACTCTTCTAATCCCAGTTTTTTTATCAAATCAGATGCCATATTCGCAGTCTCTTCTTTGCTCAGTTCCTTATCACTTTCTTTCTGAAGGATCGTATCATCACTGCGTACAGCATATAGAATTGTATTCACCCTATAATCATTTTCTTTGCGTCTTGTTGACATGAGATATTTCTCATAGCCTTCTTCCGTCACACACACCGCTGCAATCTCTTCTGACTTTTTCAGGGATTTATATTCATCATTTCCCTCCCATAATCCAGCATCTATGTCATAATAATCCAGGGGATGAAACTGCCAGTCACATTCCCTTTTATCTATTTCATCCGGCGTTGAATTATAAATAGATTCATAATAAGCAATATCTTTATCATAAGCTGCCTGCATGATTTCAACTGCTTCTTCACTGCCATAGACTTCCAGCAATGTATCCGGATTATTCAACTTTTTCAGCATCAGGATCTTTTCTTCAAGCTCCGCCTTTGTATACTGGGCCTTTGGTTCATAAGCCGTCTGTCCCTCAAAGAATACCTCCCCCCACTTTTTCACATCATCTTCCGTAATATCATGGGGTTTGACACGTATTGTCGAAAAATTTCTATTATCTCCCAATACAGACACTCCGGCATCTACCGTTACTGTCACATCATCATTCAGACATTTAAAACTGTCCTTATATGTATCGGGAATATCTGTTTTTGTCGATTGGCTATCTGTTCCACTTGCATCATCAGATATGTTCTGCACCTGCTTCGTCTCATTCTTATTGACAACAATATCTTCATCTGGTGTTGACTGGCATCCAATCAAAAGCAGCATTACCCCAACCAATATCAGTATACTATTATATTTAATAATAATCACCTTCCAAATTCTCGCTTACTTAAAAGAGAATTCCATAATCATACAAATATTACAGAATTCTCTTTATACTTTCTTATCCTACATAATACCACATACCATTTGCATAACAATACCAGGTGCCACTATTAATATTATATCGCATACACTGTGTTGTTTGTCTATAATTCCCTGTCATATAATAATATGAATACGTACTTCCCGAATTATTTCTATCATATCTCAGCGTACTTCTTATACTCCTCCATGTCGCCGGCCCACAACTTCCATCAA